>JAQTTZ010000007.1:2169-84430 GCA_028710485.1 Bacteriovorax sp.
GACTTTAAAAATCTCAAAGGACAATCAAGAGAGGGTCTGTTTGACCTGACTCTTCAAGAAGTAAAAATTTTAAAAATCTTTATCGCCAACCCGAATTATCCACTTACTCGAGAAGAAATATTGGAAAAGGCCCTAGGGTATGACCGCGGTGTCACTACCAGAACTCTGGATAATTTCATTGTGCGTTTTAGAAAATATTTCGAAGCTGATCCTAAGAATCCGAAATACTTTAAAAGTGTGCGCTCCGTCGGCTATCTTTTCGATCCATCATAATGGCCTATATAAGGAGCTATTAGATATAGACAGAAACGAAGCTCTCTATTACAGTTTTAATACTTTTTCACCATCCTTTAAGGAGTATATATGGGTCAGCAAACAGGTCTTCTAGCAGGCAAAAAAGCACTTATTTTAGGTGTTGCAAACGATATGTCGATTGCGTGGGGAATTTCAAAAGCATTCAAAGCTCAAGGTGCTTCAGTCGCACTTACATACTTAAACGAAAATTTACAAAAAAGAGTTGATCCTCTGGCCTTAGAAGTCGGCGCTGATTTTACATGCGAAATGGATGTCACAAACGACGCTCATTACGCCGCTCTTAAAAAAACGATTGAAGAAAAATGGGGAAAATTTGATATCCTCGTACACTCATTGGCATTCGCTGATAAAACCGATCTTAAAGGACGTTTCGTGGAAACTTCTCGTGAAGGTTTTAAAATGGCCTGCGATATTTCCGCTTTCTCTCTTATCGGTCTTTGCAATATTCTAAAAGATAATTTTGAGGATGACGCTTCGGTGATCGCAATGACTTATCACGGATCAGTGAAAGTTCTTAAAGGCTATAACGTCATGGGGGTTGCAAAAGCTGCTCTTGAGGCTTCAGCTCGTTATTTAGCAGATGATTTGGGACCGTCAAATATTCGTGTAAATTGTATTTCAGCTGGTCCAATCAGAACTCTTGCTGCTTCAGGTGTTCCGGGATTAAAAGATTTCTTAAAAGTAATTGAAGAAAAAGCGCCACTTCGAAAAAATGTAACTCCAGATGATGTTGGTGGAACTGCAGTTTACCTTGCTTCAAAACTCTCGCATGGAGTAACAGGGCAGGTACTTTATGTAGATTCTGGGATCAATATTATTGGTGCTTAAAACAAATAATTTAAAATGATAAGGCCATCAATTTTATATGATGGCCTTTTTTTAGTTTAGTAATGAAAGTGATCGTGAATATACTGTACAGTTTTCTTCACATTTGATTCCGGCGTATGTTGAAGCACCCCATGCCCCAATCCACAAATCCATTTATTAAGTGGAAGTCCATCATCCCTAAGATTTCCCCAAAACTGCTCCAATTTTTTTTCTAAAATGACCCAGTCATAGTGAAGATAACTTGGATCAATATTCCCTTGAATCATATAATCAGACCCCAGGGTCTTAAGAGCGTCCTTAAGCGACATTCTCCAATCAATCCCCAGTACATCAATATTTTTATCTTCAATCGCTTGAAGATAATTTAAATGAGTAAGTTTAGAGTAATAAACAATTTTCTTTGTTGGATGAGTTTTCTTAAACTCTGACGTGATTCTTTTAATTGCCGGTAAAATAAATTCTTTAAAGTCGGGAAGTGCTAACTCACCAACAGCAGTATCAAATAAACAAATAGCTTCACATCCACCATCAGCTTGCAAATTCATCTCTATTAAAAGTTCAGGAATTAAAAGGTCTAAAAAACCTTGAAAACGTCCATCATAAAATCCTTTTTTGGAATCGGTTAAATCCCCTTTGTGTGATCCTTCAACTGCATAGGTATATAAAGTAAATGGTGCACCCACAAATCCTAAAAGCGTTTTAGATTTCGGAAGTTCTGCTCTAATCAGGTGGCTGGCGACACTCTGGAATTTATAATATTCCAGTGAAGGAGTTGTAATTTTGCATTTTTTTAGATCACTTAACGACTCCAATCTAAAATCAAGAGTAGGAGGTCCTGATTTATAAGAAAGACCTAACCCTAATTGCTCAAGAGGAAACAATAGATCAGAAAATAAAATGGCCGCATCGAAATTAAAATCACGAATTGGTCCCATCGTTATTTCACAGGCAAGCTTAGGATCTTTACACATGGTCATAAAGTCGGAATCTTTTTTAATAGATTGATAATGAGAATGATAACGTCCGGCCTGTCTCATGAACCAAACAGGAACTTCCGTTTTTCCATTAGCATTTTTAGTTCTGTCGTTAAAAAGTCCCATTTTCACAATCCTTAGAAAAACTCACATATTAATAATTAATTTATAACCAATACTTCGAATACTTTGAATCTCGATACTTTTGTTCGGATCACTTTCACACCATTTGCGAAGTTTTACGATATAGTTATCGACTGTTCTATTTGATGGGAATTTATCATCTCCCCAGATCTGCTCAATTATTTCTTCGCGATCAACCGCGGAATTGTGTTTTTTATACAGCAGTTCTAAAATGGCACATTCCTTTTGAGAAAGTGCGATGATAGTTCCATCGGCATCTTGAACTTCATATCTTCTAAACCAAATTTTAAGAGGGCCGTGACTAATTTCTTCCGGCAGCGTCTCTAAATTGGATTGTGTTTTTAAAATACGATCCAAGCGAAGAATCAACTCTTTTAATGCAAAGGGCTTGGTTATATAATCTTCGGCCCCAATTTCTAGGGCCTCAACTTTTATTTCAGGGTCATTGAGTGCCGATAAAAATAAAAGTACAAAATCTTTTCTCTCTGCTCTAAAGTCCCGTCCCAAAATAAGTCCACTGGTATCAGGCAGACCAATATCCATTAAAATCAAATTAGGTTTTCTATTGGCAAAAAATTCGCGAGCTTCCGCTCCCGTTTTGGCCCAAACGCATTGATGCCCCAAACCCGACAGATATTCCTCAAGGGTGCTTCCTAAGTTCGCTTCATCTTCAACAATTAATATATTAAGCATGAAGATCCTCGCTTCTTTTAAAAGTGAGAAAGAAAATTAAATTCTTGGCCTCATTAATATCTATTCTAAGCTTTCCTCGCATTTTTTCTAAAAGTTTATTGGTGAGATAAAGTCCAATCCCAGATCCTTTAGAAGAATTATGCTTATAAAAGAGAGTTCCCAATTTGTTCTTATCGCCACTAAACTCACCTTTGTCTTGGTAAGTGAGTAGGACATTTTTATCGGTTTGTTGAATCTTAATTTTTACATTTTGAGACTTGGTATGAATGCGGGTGTTCTCAAAAAGATTTTTGATTATTAATTCTAGGGCAAACTCATCGGCTACAATGCTCGCTTCCATATCATCAGATTCAATATCGATGCTCAAACCGCTGGCCCATTTTTTTGAAAGATTTTTAATAAAAGGAATTATTTTCAAAGAGGTGAGATTAAGTCCTCCACCACGCTCAATGCGAGAGAGCTGGAGAATCTTGTCCATCTGAGTCTCAAGTTTTCCGGTATCTTCAATCAGGCGTGAGCTTAATTTATTTAAAGTGGTATCATTTTTAGCGGACAGGATTTCATTAATCACCTCACCTTGAAGCCGAATACTTGCAAGTGGAGTTTTTAACTCATGCGTGAGAGAAGCGAAAAAAGCTTGAAGAGATTTTGTTTTTCTCTGATCTTTTAAATAAAGCAGTAAAAGACTGATCGAAAGTAGCAGAAGCAGAACTAAAAAACTTCCACCTTCCCATATAATCATTTTGGTTATGCTCTTGCGATCAGCATGAAGCAGAATATTTTCAAAATTAAAAATCAGGTAAATCCACCAAACACCAATTAATAGCAAAACCGCCGCCCACACAAGGGAGAGTGAAAATAATAATTTGGATGAATGATCAAAAGGATTTCTAATCTTCATTACTGTATACGATGCTCCAGCCTGTGTTCCATATCGCGTATGACTTCGTCTGTGTGAGCTAAACTCACAAATCCAACTTCATAAGCATTCGGGGCCAGATAAATCCCACGGTCTAACAAAACTTCAAACAACTTATTGAAGTTTTCCGTTAAATTTGCCGGTATATCAGCGAGTTTTTTAACTTCAAGACTTGGAACAATCCAAAATAATGAGGAGAAGTGAATTACTTTAAACATTGAGAACTGACCATTATTAAAATGCTGCATCCAACTTGTCAGAAGGTTTACGATTTTTTCTGTTTGAACTTCAATGATTTTATAACTTTCAGGAGTCATTTGCTTTAAGGTTGCAAGTCCACCCACCATCGCCAGTGGATTGGCACTTAAGGTCCCTGCTTGGTAAACTTTTCCAATCGGAGCTAAATGCTCCATGATGAATCTTGAAGCGCCAATCGCTCCAACCGGTAACCCACCACCAATAATTTTTCCAAGTGTGACGATATCAGGCGTGATCCCTGTGAGTTCCGCCATTCCACCAAATGCCACTCTAAATCCAGAAATAACTTCATCAAAAATTAACAGTGCCTTATTTTTATCGCAAACTTCTCGCAAGAATTTTAAAAATTCTATTGGTTGAATCAAGAGTCCGTTATTGGCCGGTAGAGGCTCAATAATAATCGCGGCAATCTGATCCTTATGATCAAGAAAACATTTTTTAATTCCTTCAATATCACCCAATTCTAGAATTAAAGTGTCTTGGGCGACTCCATCAGGCACTCCTGCCGAAGAAGCTTCAGCAGTTCCGGCCAATCCGGAACCGGCCTTAATCAGCATTGAATCCACGTGTCCGTGATAGCAGCCGTTAAATTTAATAATTTTATTTTTACCAGTCACTCCGCGAGCTAGTCGCAAGGCCGTCATAACTGCTTCGGTTCCTGAGTTCACAAAACGCAACTGCTCAACATGAGGTAATTTTGAAATAAGAAATTGCGCTAACTCAAGCGAGTAAGGCTCACAGGCGCCGTAACTCCAACCGCGAGTAAGACCTTCGTGAAGTGCTTCTTCAACTTTTGGATTTCTATGGCCTAAAATAAGCGGGCCAAAACTCATGCAAAAATCTACATACTGCTTGCCATCCACGTCGTAGATATAAGCGCCTTCTGCTCGCTCAAAAAAGCGAGGTGTAGTGTGTAGTCCTTTAAAACTTCTTACTGGGGAGTGAACTCCACCTGGTACTAATGTTTTGGAAAGAGCAAAGAGCTTTGATTGTTTATTTTCTGAATTGTCGGTCATACATTTACCCAATTTTTAAATTCAACCATTGAACTCATTGGAAGAATATTAATATTATTTTCTTTAAACTGTTGATAGGTTTTTCCAAGTCCACATACATGGACTCGGTTTATTATTTGCGGGAATTTTTCGATATAAGCTTTGTATTGAAAGAAGCTCGTCCAGTAAAAAACATCAGAGGTATTTATTTTCTCTTCGAAGGCCTTATCGGTATTTTGCTCGATCACTCTGGTATAGCAGGGAATAACACGACCCAAAGTTGAAGTTGCTTCGTCATTTGATAAAACGCTTAGCGCGGCGTTTGTATCAATCATTAAAGCGCAGGCCTTAGAAGCGCGAAGGTTTTTAATTTCATCATCACCTAAAGAATCCGCACAGCCATTAACCCAATATCCAAGAGCTGCCAATTCCTTCATGGTCTTTGTGCCTGCGGCCCAAAGAGATTTAGGAGCCGTGGCCAACGAAGTTATACAATTTTTAGAAGTTATATAAAGATGATCATGTTCAGACAAATCAACTTTCAAAGGTAATTTTTTTACTAATAAGTCATCACCAGGAAGACCGTTAAAAACTTTTGGTTTTACAAAAAAATGGGGAAGATCTCTTCCTTCTAATTTTGAAACATGAACAGGATTACCGTTTAAAACTCCAAGGTGTTTATGAATAAAAAAATTATCTTTTTTCTTCACATTAATTCCCACGGCCAAATGGCATCCGCCACCATACTCATTAAAAGCAATTCTCTCTCTCGAAACTTCTTCTTTGGTGTCGGGATCCTGCATCTTTTGAAGTTTATTTAAAAGTTCCCCCTTATCTGCTCGGTCGATAGCACACTCAATTGCCAGTGCTCCTTGAGATGCCGAAGAAGGAAATTCTGATTGGGGAAGAATCATAAAATTCATTCCATTTAATAATTTTTCTAATTCAACTCTTGAGGATTCTGTAAGAGCGAGTCTTTCTATGCCTGGCATCGCCAAAACGATAGCGTCGTATTCACCATCTTGAAGTTTTTGAATACGAGTATTAACATTCCCTCGCAAAACTTTCGTAGTGACTTTTTGAGGAGATCCTTTCGGCAAAAAAGCTGAAAGCCCAAGTTCCAGGTTGACCATTCGGCGAGGTGAACTAGTGCCGACTACAAATTCATTAATATGATTTAACTCAGCGATGGTTTGATTTTTAATCAAAAGAATATCATGTGCATAAGTTCTTTTGGTAACTGCCGCGAGAGTTATTCCCTCCGGGCGAATAGAACCTAGGTCTTTATAAGAGTGAACCACTAAATCCACGCGACCTGTAAGGAGAGCTTCATCTAATTCTTTCGTGAAAAAATTAGCCCCTTCCAATTGCCATAAAGGTATATCGGTTATCATATCTCCTTGAGTCTTGATTATTTCAAGCTCAAAAGTGTCGCCAGTGAGGCGCTCTAAGATTGCGCGAGCTTGATTGCACTGAGTAAGTGCTAATAGACTTCCGCGAGTTCCAATCTTGTAATGTTTTTGGTAATGTTTTTTAGGCAAGTTGTAACTCCTCCCATCCAAATGGGTGACTCATTGAAAAACTCTTTCTGCGATTTTCACAAAGTCTCACAATTGAGTCTTTGGCGCATTTAATTTTTTCCATCTTCTCAATATTCATCTTTGCACTTTGTCTGAAAATATCTTCCAGACGATGCACACCCGCACTTTCTGATAAATGTGTTTTTATCACAGAAGGAGAGCCTAGATCAATAAAGAGCTTTGAGTCACTGGCATTTGCACGGGAGGAGTTCTGGGAAATACTTTGTTGGCCGGACCATTCACGGAAGAAATCTTCGTTGAAGAGAATTTCTTTGCTTCCAATAGTATTGACGACTGAATCAAATTTTCTATAAATATCGTAACTGAGCCATGGAATCATCTCTAATGAATGCTCAATGCAGAGCTCACTTGCGCGCGTGAGATTCCTAGCAGTCAAAAAGACTCTATGTTTTTTCTTTAGGAGCTTAATAAGATCTACAGAAAGATTCCCTGATCCCACCACTAAGACATCGCCTTCATTGGCGCGAGAATGGACTAGTTTGCGGGCAATCCCTGCGTAAGTGAGCTGACCGATTTCCGTGAGGTGGTCGGTGCGAATTTTTTTAGAGTCTTGAAAAAGTTTTTCAAGAAGAGTTAAGGTCTTGGTATTTCTAAAAGGAAGATTTGCATAATTTTGGTAAGCTTCTTTAAATTGTCCAACAACTTCGTATTCGGCCAATACTTCGCTCTTTAGGCCACAGATCGTTTCCAATAGAAAAATATAGGCCTGATCTCCATTGAACATATCGCGGATATCATTTTGATCTTCAAGATGGTAGAAAGGTAACTGTCCAAAACCAAGAATCAAAGTTCTCTGGCAAGTCTTCAAAACGAACACTTCACCGTTAGACGGGCGAACCGAGGCTTCTGCTTTTAAGTTAATGACGGTTAAGCTATCAATCATATGAATTCAGTTATAACGCTTTAGAAACCTGGAATTGTCATAAAAGTGTAGATTGATTCTTTTTTTCACGAAAATCTTTTGCTATTGTGAGGCTTATGAACATTGTCCCCGCCACTATAAAGGAATCTTTTTTAGCTTTTGACCGCAAAGTTGATGGCTCGATTAGCTTTTTCGCAAAACACTACGGCAAAAGCAAGTTCATGGTCGCAATGTCCAAGAAAGTACAATACTTAGGAATTGAAAAGCTCTGGGAGAAGGGCCCAAAAGCCTTTTTTTACTTCTTTTTGTTTTATCTTGTGCGCGATGTGATTCTTTATATTGTTCTTCCCATATTCTTCACTAAGATTGCGACTCATTAAAGTTTAAAATGTTTGATAAGACGAAGACTTCGTAAACGCCTGATGATTTGAAATCATTAGTAAAAATACAGACCACAAATTTAAAAAGCTAAGAGTTTCAATACAGGCCCGACGTAAAAATTCGGGGCCACTGCAATCACGCCGATATAAAGTGAATCATCTTTGCCAGTATCAGACAAGGTATTCACATTGCAACACATGCATCTTGCCTATAAATGAACATCAAAACTTTTGAATAAACTTAACAGTGAACTTATGATTCGGAACAAAAAATTTTGAAGTGTACAAAATTCAAAATAGAAGTGTCAAAGAGGCCGCTCAAGCAAAAGCTCAGGCCTCACAATTGGCCCAATGAGCGTTTAAATTAATTTAAAATCAAAAACAGCTATCAGGGCAGTTTGTATTTTATCCTGTTCCTCCGGGAATTCTTCAAAAAGAAACAAGGAATTTGTTGTAAGCAATATTTATTGACCACGAAAGAGCTTATTACAAAATTATAAAAGATAATCAAATAAATTTGAGGGAATTTTATAAAGATAATATCCAATTCTTTTTAAGAAGCTAGTATTATAAAATTGAAAATCATCCACTGTCTTGTTTGAATCAAGAAAAATGCTTCCTCTCATTCTTGCTTCAATGTCCTCGGTGACGATGCCTGCGAGTTTTGGATTGTTATCACAAGAGAGAGTCATTTCAACATTTAAATTAGCTGAACGAGGGTCGAAGTTATAAGTTCCAATAACGACATCCTTTTTATCGAAAACAAAAGATTTTGCATGAACGCCAAAACGAGCATGGGAGATTTCATCAGTCATGGTAGCGTAGTTTTCTGGCAAATTTCCTTTAAAAATATAGGTGTCTAATCCTTTTTTGATCCAATTCTTAATATTGCTATCAAAAGAAGCATAGACATAAATGGCATCTGTTGAATTTAAACTATTTGTCAAAAGAGTCACTTTAACTTTATTTTCAAGAGCGTAATCCAATGCAAATGTTGATGCATCATCAACTATAAAATAAGGCGAATCAAATAAAATAGATTCTTTTGCATTTCTAATTCTACCAGCAAGATCATGCTTGATAATTCTCTCAGCGCGGTTCTTTTTTCCAATGATAGGATATTCAGAATTAAAACTCATTCTTTCACAAATTCCACTATATTCAGTTGCTAGTTCGGCCTTTCCCTTCGCTCTTATTTCTTCGAGAAGTAGATTATTTGGAACAGATAAAAACTCCACCGCTTTAGTAACTTCCTGATTGTAATGCTTTAGATCATTACTATATCTAAATTCATCGTAATCATTATTTTCTATTCTATAAACTCCATCATCGGCCTGAGGCATTCTATCTCGCTCTACTTTTACAGAAATATCAGCATTCCAAACTTGATCAAATGTATTTTGAATAGAAGAAACAATTGGGCCTGAAACTAAAATATCCCGGTCTAAGAAATTAAATTTTTCATGCAAATCAAAATACTCATCTCCAATATTGCGCCCGCCAGTGATCGCTTCCTTACCGTCAATCAATAGGAGTTTTCGATGATTTCGGTATTGACCGCCGAATAAATTTAATGTTGAAGTAGCATTAAAGTATTTTACTTCGATTCCATTTTTTTCCATTTCATAAGCAAAGAAAGGAGAGAACTGGCCTTTGACCATAAAATAATCAAGCAGCATCCGAACCTTCACACCTTCACGGGCCTTTTTAATAAGGGCCTGAGAGAAAATTCGTCCGGACTTATCTAAATTATAAATAAAATATTCAACAGCAATTGATTTTTGGGCCTTTTCAATCATCTGAAGTCGTTCTTCTAATGAGGCCAATCCTTGATTTAAGAGAGTGATTTGATGATTAGATCGGATTGATGCCCTGAAGGGATCGAGCTCGCCGGCCTTTAAATTAAGGGTAAAAATGGAGATAAAAAAAATCAAATACTTCATAATAAACCTCTAAAAAAATCAAGTTACCTTATTTTAGAGGTGTTCAAAACTTGGCGCGAGTACTTGTGTAAAATCTATGTACCTGTATAAAATATTAATACCAGTATGCTCACACCCAGAATCGTCTAGAATCTATACAGATGTAAAAATATTACTCAAATCAATATGCCAACTTTTTCTATTATCACCTAGATAAAGCTCTCGCTTTGCCAGTGTTTCTTTTTGGTACAATGTTTGCTTCTAAGTCTTATGAATTAAAGAGCACGATTATAGAACAATTGCAGATACATTTTAAATGGATGAAATTGAATGATGTTGATGATTAAAAAACTATTGATAGGCCTAAGCTTTCTTATTTGTAGTTCACAGATCGTTGTTGGTGGGGACGATACTCCTAGAGAAAAAATATCTGCTCCAAAATCCGATAATACCTTCATTCGATCATGTCAAAATCCAGATGACCTTCGTGATGTTGTTACATTATTTCTTCATAAAGCTCCTCCCCACCATGATGAGCACGGAGTTAAATCAAGTGAGTTTTTGGGACTGCTGGCAAAAAAAATTTCAAATAAAATTGAAATCAACAGGAATCGTGCCTTAAAGTTAAAGGATTGTGTGGAAAGTAACTTTTTTAATATTGATTGCGGGTCCACAAAAAAATGGATTGAAGTTGAGTTAAGAAATTATATTAAAGAAACAAGGTTTCACTTGGCACTCGCCCAAAGCACCTATCACACAACTACTATGTTACAAATGGCCGAAGATTCGCTCAACTATGACCAATCTTCCCTTGGTAGTTATAAAGAAGTTTATTGGAAAAAATTAGATAAAGAAGAAAGAGAATTCGTTGACAAAAAATGGCTCTCTACTATGACATTGTTTAAGAGCAAGACTAAGGATATGGACGAATCTGATTTAAAGCATTTAATACTCGCAGACAGAATTAAGCATTTCCTACAATACCAAGAACATATGGCACAACTTCCTCTAATGCAATATTTTGAGTCGTATGATTATACCCCAGAGAGTTTTCTTAATTCAATTAATCTTTTTTTGGATGCCATAAATGAAGAGAGTGAAAAACTCAATCAGATTGAAAATGATTTAACGATTGCTCATCATAATTTAACCGACAGCGATTTGTATCTATTAAAATATAGTGGAATAGTAGAAGATGTATTGGCCGAGAAACCGCAGTATTGCAGTGTAGCCTCCTCATTAATTATTTATCGAGGTCGAAAACAAAATTTTGTTTTTGCAATGACTTCAATTCCTTTAGTTATCGTTAGTATTATAGCACCTCCACTTGTCGGAACCAGTGTAGGCGTAATTTCTTCAGTATATTATGCATACGATTCTCAAATTACTTTAATGGAATCAAAATCAAGAAATCTCACCAAGATTTATGATAGCAATACTGATGAACTTAAAGAGTTAACAACTTATTTTAAAGAAAGAAATCTTAAAGCTATTTTAATTCCATTTAGTATCGGTGGTTATACCTTGAGCGGTGAAAAACTACTTAAGGTGGCCAATAGGGCCGTTATCCTCAGGAAAATAATTTATACTATCCAAAAGTTTTTGATATAAATGGTAATGGCCAATTGGATTGCCATTAATTTACGATTGTAAAAAGGAATAATAAGGCCCAAATAATAATATTCAGGGCCTCTGCGACCCAAGGCCTTAAGAATAAAGCTCCTAATAAAAGAAGTGAAGCATAGCTAAATTGATTTATTGCTAGTTGATAATCAAAAAGACCCTCGGCCTTGAGCAAGGAGAAAAGACCTAGTAAAATAGATGAAATCATAATGACGATTGCAGAAAGGATAGCGAGAGTGTCTTTCTTTAAGGAAGAAAATAGATAGAGCGACAGGTAAATCAGGGTAGATAAAATTCCTCCGACGATCATAAGAGTCGTGTTGAAGGACAAAAGGTAATTGGCCGCTAAGCAATAGCGGCACACCATAGTAAAACTAAAACTTAAGGCCGCAAAAAATCCCAGACTATTTTTTTTAAAATAGGTAATAACGATGTCTCCTTCTCTGAGTGATTTTTGATTTTCTTTCGCTAAAAAAAATTGTCCCATTCCCTCACTAAGAAAAAGAATTGCAAAAAAAAGATTTTTCTTTGCGAAGCCAATGATAAGTCCCATTACAATAAAAATGAGTGCTGATAAAAATTGAATGAAGAAAGTGCGCTTTTTTTGCCAGGCTCCGCTACAACGTCTATCTAAATCTAGAAGCATTTTATTAAAAATCTGCATCAGCGTGAGTCCGACTTTTTATAATTAAATCCAAGCCATTCATGGGCTTCAGACTGACGTGCGCAATGGCCTTTGGCAAAGTCTTAGCATTCAAGGCCAGATCAAAACTTCTTAAGATGTTGCTGACAATGATAGCGACTTCTACAATGGCAAAGGCTTCCCCTACACACCGTCTCGACCCCTTTGAAAAGGGTATATAAGTATCAAGCTTATTAATATCAACACCTCTAAATCTTTCAGGCTTAAATACTAATGGATCGTCCCAGTACAATTCATCTCTATGTAGGACCCATACGGGGATTACGACGCTGGTATTAGCAGGAATAAAATAATGATCGAACCAATCTGAGGAAATGGCCTTGCGTGAGGACATTGGAATGGCAGTATAAAGTCTTATGCCTTCTAAAATTGAAAAATAGAGAAGGGGATAGGTCTTTGCAAATTCAGTTGATTCAATTGGAGCTTGTTCGTTGTCCAATTCTTGCTGGATTTCTTTTTGAATTTTTGGATGAGCGGCGATTAAACCCAATACCCAGCTAAGAGTGTTTGAAGTTGTTTCATAGCCGGCAATTAATAAAGTTAAGACTTCATCTCTTAATGTCAAATCATCTAATGGCAAATTCGTTTCTGGATCTTTGGCGTGAACCAGACGTTCTAATATGCTCTGGGGGGTATACTTTTTATCTAAATTATTTTTTTCAGCATTAATTAGTCTATATACAATTCGGTTTAAATTTCTACAGTGCTGATGAAATTTTAAATTGGCCGGGGTCGGAATCCAGTAGGGCATAGGAAGCAATTGAAACATATGATTGTGGGCCATTTTGGAAGTAAAGAGAACTGCCTCATCAACTTCTTCGGCATCAGTAGCGCTAAGGTTGGCACCTAGTAAGGTTTTTCCTGCAATGGAGAAGGTTAGATTTCTCATAGCAGTTGAAATGCTAACGACAGATGAAGCTTTATGAGAGTTTTGCTTGCCCCATTCAAAAACCATGTCCGTGGCGAATTTATCGATGATGGAAGAAAATCCACGAATAGGTTTAGTGCCAAGCTCGCGTGATACAATTGTTCTATTTCTTAGCCAAGAGACACGGTCATTGTTAGTGACTAGACCCTGCCCCATAACCACATTCATTTCTTCTGTTTGTGAGCCCTTGAGGTAATTTTGGTTTTTATCTATCAGGACCTGCTTGATGGTTTTTGGATTGTAAATAATTACGGTGCTCACGGGCCATGGGTAGCTTACAATCGGCCCATAGTCTCGATAGGTCACTTCCAGCGCCCCAATGCTATCTCGTTGAAAGTGAAGCATTAGTTTAAAAAATTTTAGCCCTCTAGGCCCAGGAATATGATTGAGATATGGAATCCCAAAAAAAGCATAAAGTTTTACAAGGAGAGCGTGCGGTTTTTGATTTTTCATCTTATATAAAAATATATCAATAAAACATACTTTGTTAAAGAGTATATCGTTATAATAAAATTTATTTTTTAGCCTGAGTCCAAATATTATCTAAGTCGAAATATCTTCGAAGCCAAGAACCGCTTCTTTCGTCAGCATCTAAATTGCCAAATGGAAACTTTCTTTCCAGTAGAGGACTCTTCTCAAGATTAGGATTGACTGTTAATAGCGGACGATCATTTTTGCTTTTATATTCTCTGGGATCAAAGAGATTTAATTTTAAATGGTGACTCTTATGATAATACCCACCAATAGTTATAAAATTTGCAATCTTGTAATAGAGGTTATGGTTCATATTGAATACTTCAACGGATCCGTCTTTAAAGTCGCGATGACAGACATAGTTAATATGGGCAAGGATCAAAATATTACTGGTCACTGCAGGCAAATAAAAGAAAATAAAAAATTCAGGACCGAGCAAGAGGAACCAAAATACCAAACGTAAAATGAGATTAATATAAAAAATAACTGTCTGGGCGTGAAGTATAGTTTTGTAATGCCTATTCTTTCCATGAACAAATTCCAAGTATTCTTTTGTCCTGGAGATCATGTACTTTGTTGGAGCAAGGGCGAAACGTAGAAAGGACATTCCTTCGGGAGAGACAGGATCAAACCGCTGGTCAGAGTGATTATGATGGAGAGTGTGAACTAAGACAAAATTGGTAAAACCATATCCAACGAAATGTCCGCAAAATTCACCAATCAAATTATTTAGAAATAAAGATTTAATATTTCCATGTCCGGTATTGTGAAGAAATGAGGCAATAATCCATCCAAATGGAATGGAGAGGAGCAACAAAAGTCCATGCCATACAAGGGGTTGGAAAGGAGCCGGGCGATGGATTGTCAGGAGAAGATAGATGGCAATGGTGAGAAACAAAAAATCCGTAATATAATGCCTTAAAAGAAATAATGGATTCTTTTTTGCTTTTAAAAATGCGTGAGCTGGAGTCTTCATTTGTTCACTCTACAAGGTTTGATTTTAATACACCCCATAGCATATAAGGGCGATCTTGTGATTGTGCGCTGTAATTATTTCATACTTATTTTCATAAGTATCTTTGCGCAGAGTCCAGCTCTTTTTTAATAATGGATGAAACCCACTGGGTCGGATGAAAAAGAATTCATCACGGCAATACGACCACTCGCTTCATTTGCACTCAAGGAGATTTTGTTAATAATCTTAATGGCCTTCTCTTTATCAATTTGAAGGTTTTTATACTCAACTTTACATTCCATTTTTTCTTGAACTTCTCTGCTACAAGTTAGAACGCCATTGGAACCTGTTAAAATATTTGTATCTGCTTTTGGATCAACAGTTCCATTGAATTCTACTTCTTGTTCAATTCCTGTAAGCAATTTTGGGATTTTATATTTCACCGTAACTGCCCCATTAGTTTCAGTTGCTTTAAAGCTATTGATTTCAAAATTTGCATAAACTTTTAGTTCTTCTTCCACTGGTACCGAATAGGTAGCAGCAAAAACAGATTGAATAGAACAGCAAAGAATTAATGCAAACAAACTAGTTTTCATAATGACTCCCACCCAAGATATATTTTATTGCTCGTGCTTTTCCAATAGATATCACGAGACCTTTTTCTTTCAAAGCTCTAAGGTCTCTTGAAGCAGTAATGTCTGAAACTTTAAAAATTATTTTATATTCACTTACATCTATTGCTTCGTGTTTTCTTAAGTGCGATAAGGCCTTTATTTGCCTTAAATTTAAATCACTTGATAGATTTAATAAAAATTTTCGTTCATCAGAGATTTCACTTTTATCAGCAACTGGTGTCAAACTGTCCCTTATTTTAAGCATTCTTTCAGTACTGAAGGCATAACCTTTTTCTGTCGTTTCTATCCAACTTGAAGCTGATGCTAAATTTTTCCTTAAAGAACTTAATGCCGTATAAATCATCATATCATGGCGATAAGAATCGTATTCATACCCCCAAACCATTTTGCACAGTTCTTCTTTAGAGCAGCTTCCATTAACGATATTAAGTAGCAATTTAAGATCAAGTGGAGTCAATCCACCTTCGGGAATATCAATTTTCTTCTCTGAAAAGATAATGACTAAGTTTCTTTCCAGGTCTAGATAAAGACAGTCTTTCCCTCTGGGGACTTCAATATATTTAAATAGTAATGACCAATAACTAGAGTTAATAATTTTTTTAACCGGGTCAAGCTCACTTTCTAAAGAAACTAAAAAATCATGAAACAAATCTTCATGATTAAAAGTTTCTACTGCTAAAAGGGATTGTCTCTTTAAAATATTTTGATTGAGGACACTGTTGAAACTTTTAGTTCTTGCTAAAAGTTGTGATATGATTTCCGCCTTTTTTTCATCTTTAAAAAGCTTTGCCTCAAATCCTAAAATTTGCATTTCAAAACTTTTATCTGCTTCAAAATCTAAACAGCGTCTTGCGGAACGCAAATAGTTCCAGGCCTGAGAATCTCGTCCAAGCTGATAATAATTTTCAGCAAAACGTAGGTTCAAAAGAATTTCCTGACGGCGATTTTCACTGGAAAAAATACTTATCGAGATGTTATCTAAAACTTCTTCACTATGAGCATACTGGCCTCTTAAAGTAAGTTGGCGAGCAAGCTCTAATCCAACGACAGCTCGGCTGTAGCTGTCTTCAGTCTTGATGTTAGCAAACTTGCTTAATAATTCTTTAAAGATGGCGTCGCGTGAATAACCATATTGGGCGCGGTACTGAAGTTCAGCTATCTCTACGGATTCTGAAATACTTTTATTGCCCAAGCGTCGCGATAACTCCGCTGCTTGCTTGAGCGAGTCTATACCCAAATTAATTTCGCCTAGACGCAATTTAACATGTCCTAGAAGATCAGTAGCGAGAGATCTGGCATAAATATTTTTTGAGGCCACAGCGTTTTCAAATGATTTGTTTGTCCACTTCAATGCAAGCTCGAATTTACCAATGAAGAAAAGATAAAAAGCAATTCCTTGATAAACATAAAACTTTTGTAAAGAAGTACTGTTGATATTTAATGTTTTCTGATTTTCTTTAAATATTAATCTGGCCTTAGAGTACTTTGATTTACGAGAATGCCCCAATCCCAGAAAGAACAAACAAGCAGAGCGCTCTTCTAGATCTACATCGCTATTGTTTTGAAAAAATAATTTTTCAGCTTCAAATATTCTTCCTGTGAAGGAAAGAGATCCAACCAGACTTGGAAGATTGGCACGCGAAATATTATTACTTTCTTCTTCAAAAAAAGAGGTAATTGTATTCCGGTAATTTCCTGATAAAAATTCTTTATGTAGCATCTAGAAGCTTCATATCTCAAGAAAAGTAATCCCGTCAAATCCCATCACTCCCCTTAGCTAGTCTCGGTGTTCCAAAGGTCCAAAAGCTTGTATTTTTTTCACGGGGGTTATTTATGTCCAAAATTATATTTTTCTTTTTATTTATTTTTTTTACTGGGTGTAACTATTCAATCCCAAAGAATTTAGGCGCAAGCTCTGGCAGTCAATCAATTGAAAAGCTACCGCCCGGTACCATTGCTGGATATCAAATAATCGCGGCAGGAATCATTGCTCCTAAATGTTTGGAGTGCCATTCAAATGGTAGCGGAAATGCAGGCGGAGTTAATCTTGAATCATATTCAAAGGTAAGTGGGTATCTTGCGGCCATAAGGGGTGAGATAGCAGCGGGGAGCATGCCTAAAAATCGCTCTCCATTAAGTACAAAAGAAAAAGAAATTTTTCTAAGCTGGATCGATGCTGGTGGCCCTCGCGAATCTAGCACTTTGCCACCTACGCCTTCTACACCGCCTGATGTAATGCCTGATCCCGATAAAATCGAGTACCAAATGGTCAGCAGTCGCGTAATCGAGCTTCGTTGTATCGGATGCCACTCAGATAAGGGTGGAAACATGGGAGGTGTCAATCTTGAAACTTATGAAAATGTTTTCGATCAAAGGCATGCAATTAGAGATGCAGTAAGTAGTGGGAACATGCCTCTTGCAACTCGTCCACTTACTAACGTCCAAAAACAGATCTTATTAATATGGCTTGAAAAAGGCGCACCAGAGACTGTGCCTGATAAAAACTCGGGGGAATTATGAAATATTTTTTATCTTTATCTACAATGCTTTTTTCATTAACTATATTTGCAGCGATTGATTTAGAAAATGCAAAACAATCTGGTGAGATAAACTTCTTAGCGGTGGGAAGGCCTGCGATGATAAAAATCAAGGGGAGCGCACCTGCACCTGTGACCAAGGCCCAAATTGATAATAATAAAATGTCAGTTGAATCAAGCTTAGTTTTAAATGATCTCGATACCGGGATTGGTCTTCGCGATGAGCATATGAAGGAAAAATTCTTACAAGTAAAAGAATTTCCTACGGCCTTTTTAAAAATTGAAAACATAACTCTGCCTAATGGATTTGAAGCAAAACCTTTATCCATTAAAGACCAACCCTTCGAAGGAAAATTAACTCTTCATGGGAGAGAACAAAAAATAGCGGGAACTTTTTCCCTCAGCGAATCGCTAGAATTGATTGCGAAGTTCAGTATCAAGTTAACAGATTTTGGGATTGAAATTCCGAGCTACCTTGGAGTGAATGTGGCAGACACAGTCGTGATTGATACAAAATTTACTTTAAGTAAAAAAAATAACTAGAGGCCTGATAAAGGTTCCAGGAGCCTTTTTCCTAAAAGGGTTCCTGGAACCCTTTTAGGAACCTGTTTTAATCTTCTGAACTTCCATCATCATCACCAGAATCTTTCGTATAGTTTGCAAAAAACTCTTTCTTAAAATCTAAAAAACGATCTGCTAAAATGGCCGTCCGGGCACTTTCAGCTAATCCTTTATAGTAAGCAATATTATGAGTTGTCGCTAAAATTTGCCCTAAGATCTCGTTAGAATCAAAGAGATGTTTGATATAGGCACGAGAAAAGTTTTTACAGGTATAACATCCACAACTGTGGTCGATTGGATAAAAATCTCTTCTATAATTTCGATGGCGAATTCTAATTTTTCCACGAGTGGTGAAGAGAGTTCCACCACGGGCAAACTTAGTAGGAATAATACAGTCACTCATATCAATTCCATTTTCCCATAACATGATCAGATCTTCAGGATTACCAATTCCCATCGCATAACGAGGTTTATTTTCCGGCATAAGAGGAGCGGCGTAAGAAATAATCTTTTCCATCCACTCCGATCCTTCCCCAACCGAAACTCCGCCTATGGCGTAGCCTGGAAGATCGCGCTTAACGAGTTCGTCTATACATTCACGTCTTAGGTCGTTATAAGTCGATCCCTGAATAATTCCGAACAATGCTTGTTTTGGGTTTACCCATGTTTCAATACAGCGATCAAGCCATCGGTGAGTTCTATCCATAGATGTTTTGGTGTATTCGCGGGAAGCGGGATAAGGAATACATTCATCGAAGGCCATCATGATGTCTGAGCCTAAGTTTTGTTGAATGGTAATTGAAGTTTCAGGTGAAAGAAGTATCTTCTTTCCTTTAAGGTCAGCAAATTCTGCGCCTTCTTCTTTTATACTTTTTTTCTGTAAAGAGAAAACTTGAAAACCACCCGAGTCAGTCAAAATAGGGCGAGGCCAATTCATAAACTTGTGAAGTCCGCCTGCTTTTTTTATCAAGTCTGACCCTGGAGTCATGTGTAAGTGATAAGTGTTTGAAAGAATAATTTTGGTATCCATTTCTTCTAGGACACTCGGCTGTAATGCCTTGACAGCTCCGTGAGTTCCTACTGGCATAAATACAGGAGTTGGAATATCACCGTGAGGAGTTTTGATCATGCCGGCGCGGGCCTTACAATTTTTATCAACATGTTCTAGTTTGAAACTAAAATGTTCTTTTACTGCGTCTTGGATTCTCATAATATGTTTTCCATTTTCTAAAGCGTATTAGTTATATCATCGAAGGATTTTTCTATATTTTTATTCATACCGACTCTTGTTTTATCTTCAATTAACGCTTGCTTGGTTTGCAGAACGTTTTTTATGAAGAAAGCGCGCCATGAAGGGTTATCTAAATCATGCACCTTCTTAGCTTCATTGATGTAATAAGTCAAAAGTATTGGGTAGTTCGAGCGCTCAAAAGCTTCAAGAACTTCAAGTATTTGAGGGTTTTTTAGGCCGTCATTATTGGACTGATCAAAACGAAGGCCTGCAAGTACACCGCTCATGAAATTTTCTAAAAGCTTAGATTTTTTAGGGATAGTTATGGAAAACTCAATAATTTCTTTTCTTCCAAACAGAAAAAGCTTTTCTTCATTTCCATTTCCATTTCCATTTCCATTTCCAGAAATTTTTATTGCTGGATTTTTTTTATCAAAAGAATTCAGAAGAAAATTATCCTGCGCTCTAAAGTTACTTAAAAATAAATCCTTAAATAGAAATCCGTTGGCAAGCATTGGTCCAGACTCTTGAAGGCCCGGTAATAAAGTAGTGAGGGAAAGTTCTAAGCTTTTCAATGATTTGTTTTTTAGGAGTTCATTTTCAATTAGATTATTGGGAACACTCAAACTTGCCAGAGGATTAGCATAACGAAGTTTAAATAAGGCGAAGTTTAAACTGGTGCGGCTTTGTTCCCGCATCACTAACGATTTTTTATTTTTAAGATCATAGAGAATTAATCCCAATTTCTTTTTTTCGAAAAATGGCAGGAGTGCATATTGATTGCCGAGATCAGAATTAAGAGAAAATCCCAGCTCTCTAGAACTCGAAGAGAGATGAATGGCATGCACGTCCTTATATTTCGGAAGGACATTTTTCTCCATCGTAATACTTGCTGTGTATGGAGGACTTAAGAAGAAAGGTGACAGAAAACAAGCAATGGTTAGGATTGGGGTGATGGCCCTTCTTAGAGTTTTAAATATAAGGGAAGTGTTTACTTCTCTTTCAGAAAAAGTGAGGAGTTCCTTTAGGTTTTTCCCTTTGTACAAAGGAATATCAAAGATGAGAACAGGCAATACAATAATATTTAAAAGAGCATAAATATAGGCCTTAAAACGAAGGCCCAAAATACTTTTATTATTAGCTTTGTGGTGAAGTCCAATTAAAAAAGCTCCAGGTGTAGTTCCTAAAATCAAACTTGCAATAATCATCAGAGAATGAAAACAGATAAAAAACTCAATGACTGAGAGAATTTTTATTGGGGCCAGAGTGCTTTGGTAAATAGTCAAAGACTGGGTAATAAATTCAGAAATAGGATAGAGAAAGTCCTGAACAATTGTGAGGAGGCCAAGAGCTGGAATAACAAAACTTAAAAGTAAGTAGGTGAGAGCGATGTCGACCACAAAACCATAAATTTTATAAGGAATAAGTTTCACAGTTCCGAAATTAAAAATTCTTTCTTTTTTGGTTGCCACCATTATTTTCTTTTGGATGGGCATTTCTTTGAAGTCGAATTTTTCTGCTTTATCCTCCTCTTGATCCTCCGCTTGTGACGCATTCTCTATTTCTTCATCTTCATTCTCAAAATCACTTAAATTTGCGAGTTCATCAATTTTATTCAAATCGAGAGGTGTTATGATTTGTCGAAGAGAAGTTGGTTTACTAATTCCAGTTTCTCTCCGTATTATTATTTCTACTCTTCCAACCTTTAGGACATCTGATTTTTCTAAAATATAAAGCTTTCCTTTTTCTAATGGAAGGCCATTTAAGAAAGTGTCGCCATCCTTTCCTAAATAATGAACGGTCAAAATATTATTTCTTTTTCTAAAAAGGAAATGCTACGCCTTAATTTTTGGGTCGATCAAAATCAAATCATTTCGAGGGTCAATACCGGCAAGTACCCGGTCCATAACTTCCATCTTCTTAGGTGATTGGTCAGGTATTCGCACCTCTAGTATGTAAAGTAACTCGATTTCGAGTTTTCTTGAATCAGTGTTTTCATTCATTAGTCTATTGTCATAAAAATTGAGAAGAACTGCAATTTTTTTCAGGAAATTTATTCCGGCAGAATTCACTGTGACATAAATCTCTTTACAAATTTTCAGCTTAAAATAGGATTAATTAGTAGATTGCGTATAAAGCTTTTTGAAAAGGAAAAAAATCGATGAAATACTTTAAGGTCCTCGCCGTTGCATGTCTTCTCGCCACTGCAACTAGTGCTTTTTCTTATGATGTTATTGATCGCTACAAGCTAATTGATGATAAATTAAAAACAGAGCAGATGCTTCGTCCGATAGGGCATGATTTCTTTTTGGATATTGGCGCAGCCCTAAACATGAACGTCAGAGATTTTGTTGATGATATTAAAAAGGCAAATGATTTTTCAAATGCTGATGCCGCTGCAAAACTCGCAAATGCTCAAGGTGTTTTGGCAAAATATGATAAAACAGAGCAGACTGTAAAAATCAATGTGGCCCTTGGCTTTCCAGTTTTTAGATTTTCGATTGGGGATTTGAAAATCCAGCCGAATGTGAGAGTTTTTGCCGATGGAGGAGCCAATATTGGAATTAGATCAGATAAAATTACAGCTGATACAATCTTTGATCTGGTCAACGTTGATTTACCTGCTTCCCTAAAAACAGTAATTCGCAATGGTTTTGGTAGTTATATTAAAGGGGATGATATTCTCGCTCCTGGTGCTAATCCGAATTTATGTACAACTTCAGGTTTTGATGCCACTGTTGAAGCAGCATGTATTCAAAGCAAAGGTAAATTTTTCTTCCCTGACACTTCTATTCCGGACATGTTCTTATTTGCCAAAATTGACGGGCGAGTTGGTTTGTTTAATGACTATACTTACGGAGAGCACTTTTTTGGTAACTGGAATATCTATGGTCTGAGTCGCACGGATGTTTTTCAACGTGTAAACTCTAGCATGATCGCCAAAGGAACAAAGATTGAGCTTCCAAAGAAAAAGAACACTCAAATGGCCTTACAGACTGATTATCGTTTAGGCTACATGAATTCTAATTACCGAATTTTTGCTTCACTTGAAGATTTAAAACTCGCTCAACTTAAAGATCGTGATGCTGGTTCAAAAGAGCTTTCATATGGATACGACCCACTTATGCGGATTCACGCTGACGCCATTTTTAAATATTCGGTTCTTTCAATTAACCCATTTTTTGGTTTACATAAACGCAAAGGATATGGTTTTTCTGACGGAATTTACGCTGGAGCAGATGCAGGGGCCCATGTATGGGGTGACCGTATCGGCCTTCAACTACGAGGAATGGTTGATAAACAATACATTACCATCTCTCCACGTCTAAAGTTATGGCTTCTTCAGTTGGAGTATTCTGTTAAGTCTCCACTTAAGTCAATGGATGGGGATGTTAAACTTTCTGCGATTCAATCAGTTGATTTACGCTTATTCTTCTAATTAAGTTTTTTTCGTGATAGGGTAGGGATATATAACACCCCTACCTATTTGCGAGATCCATATGAGCTTCGAAAAAATTCTCTCTCATCCTGAAATTTTGGCTTTTTTAAAAGAGCACAAAATGAAAAATCCTACTTCAATTCAATCCCAGGTTATCCCTGATTTTATCAAAGGAAAATCTGTTAACGTTATAGCCAAGACTGGTTCTGGTAAAACTTTAACTTTTGCACTTCCTATCTGTGAACTTTTAAAGGAAGACGAAGTCAATTTTCCTGTCACTGATAAAAAATCTGCATTCGGAAAACCTCGCGCTGTTATTTTAGCACCAACTCGCGAACTTGGTCTTCAGTTGCATAAGGTTTTTAAATCAATCGCTCACCATGCGAAAATGCGCGTGAGATTGCTGGCCGGTGGTGAAGGTGCAAAAACCAATCATCTTCTTGCTCGCGACAATATCGATATTTTAATTGCAACTCCGGGGCGGCTAAGTTCAGCTCTTAAGAAAAAAGAACTCAATCTTAAAGAAACTAAATACATCATCATGGATGAAGCCGATCAACTTCTAGATTTGGGATTTCGTCGCGACCTGGTCAATATTTGTGGATCAACTGATTCAAGCCTTGTGCACGTTGGTCTTTTTAGCGCAACTCACTCTGAGAGTTTGGATGAATTTTGTAAAAGCGTTTTACCTGAAATCGAATTTACTCAATACAACTCTGAAGAAAAAAATAAGTTAACTCAAACCGTGCGTACATTTAATATTTATGTAACAGATAAAGAAAAAATATCGATGACTGAAGCCTTTTTAAAAAATCAGGCCAAGGGTAACGGAATTATTTTTGTTAATAAGCACGATACTGTTGATGCCTTGATGCTGGAGCTTGCTCCTAAATTCCCAAAGATGAAATTTCATGCTCTTCATGGAGAAATGGATGCTCGCGCCCGAAAGAAAAATTACGACCGCTTTTTAAAAGAGGGCGGAGTTTTAATTGCCACCGATATTATTGCCCGTGGAATGCATATCGACGAGCTTGTTTGGGTAATGAATTACGATCTTCCTTTCGAAGCTGTTTATTATATCCATCGTTGTGGTCGCGTAGGACGCATGAGTACAGAAGGTTTTGCTTACAACCTGGTTACACCTAAAGATGTAAATATTATTAGTCGAATCAATGAAGCGATTAAAAATCAGAGTGCTATTCGTCTGACTTCTTTCGATGAAGGTAAATTTGCCTCTGTTAAGGCGGCCGCTAAACCAAAAGCTTCAACTAGACTTGATAAGAAGAAAAAACAACTTACTGATCTCAAAGAAAAAGTGTTCAAGAAAATTAGACCAAGTGAGAGAAAACATCTTAAAACAATTAAGACTTCTTCAACTCCTAGATACAAACGTAATGATAAAGAAGTGATTTCTGCTAAAAAAGAAAGATCGAGAAGACCAACCGGTAAACTGGACAGTAAAAATAGTTCAGTCAGACCGAATAAAAAAATTAATACCAGATCAGATGCTAAAACAAGCGCAAGGCCAGATTCAAGATCGGAAAAAAGAATTGATACTAGGTCAGCAGCTCCTAGATCAGCACCTAGATCAGCACCTAGATCAGCGCCCAGATCTGCACCTAAGTCAGCGGCCAAACCAGCGAGCAGACCAACAAGTAAACCAACGGCAGGTAGAACTAATACAAAAACGAATACGGGTAAAAGTTCAAAACCAACTAATAAGAGATAATGAAAAAAGTATTAATTATTTTATTTGTCATTCTAGCTTTGGTTGCTTGCTCAAAGAAAGATGAAAAAATTGAATTGAAATATTCGGTAGTAGAAATAGATAATCTTGCTCACGAGACAAGTCATAGTAATGAAAAAGGTGAAAGTGGGCTTAAGTTTTCAGATTATGCTCCCGGGGTAAATTCTCTGGAATCCAAGGCGCTGATGTACAAGCGCCTTACTTTTTTTGCCGTGTCTTTTGATACCGTCGAGCAGGCCCGTTCAGAAGCTTTGAGACTCAACCAATACTACGCTCGCAATTGGCTTTTTGATCGAGTAGAAGGCGAGCCGATTTTAGAAGATTATGTAATTGAAACATTCAAGGGCATTAATCCCAAAAGGCAACTTCAACGAATTCCTAAAAAGCATGAAGAAAGCACTAGTGAATCTCACGAAGCTGCTCCCGCCGCTGTTCACCACTAATCATTAATTAAACATTAATAAAATGGGGGCAGCAGATTTGACATAATCTAATGGACGGTCAAATTGAGGTACCTCTTTCTATTGGGCCTGCGGTTGATATTACCAATAAGAAAATAATCGATGCTCGTGTTGCTCTTATTGGTAATAGTGTGTCGAGCAGAAAAACGGCTTAAAGCGCAGTTAGCCTCTGTGAATTGGCACTGGAGTTGGTGTTAATATTAATGACCATATTCGTTTTTTACATAAATAATTAAGCTGAAACCTTGTTAATTATTGAATTTTCACTTTTTTCCTAAAATTTTGGGTATTTTAAAAATGAGCCGATAAGAATGGCGGTATCATATTTATTGAGAGCAAGGAGTATTTATGAAAACTAAGGCCATATCCTCAAATATCTCTAAGGCAATCAAGAATGAATCTCTTAAATCAAAAGATGAAAAAGTTTTCATGATTGGACCAGGTTCCGAAGTGGAATTTAATCTTGATAATTGGAATAAAGTCTTGGATGAATCAGAGAGGATTTTTCTAGATAGACAATCCAAAAATCAAAATCCATTATCTTTTTTAAAAAAGATTTCTTGATTAAGGATGAAAATTTCATTATTGATAATGTCGGCTATTGTTTTAACTTCATCCAAAATTGCTCACAATTAGATGGGATACAACCTTGAAGTTACTGGGTCTTTATAACTGTTCAAATCTACTGACCCGTTTTACTAATCATTAACTAAACATTTGCGGATGTGATTTAAATCTCTCTTCAAAGAGAGTGATTCTTTGTTTCCACATTTCACTCAGCTCACTATCAATTTCCAGGGTATCGAGGGTCTGATGAAAAAGAATAATCCAACGACCGAGTTCACCGCGCTTAATTTTTAACTGAAGGTGGGTGAAGAGCAAATGAAATGGGCCCACGAGTGGAACTGAAGTCGATCCCGTTAATTGCATTTCCCAGAAAGAGGTGATGCGCTCCAGGTGGGGAGCAAGTACCTGGGGTTCGCTGAATTTATCGAAATGATAACCAATCAGGATATCTCTGGTGGCCTTGTCATAGAAGGCCTCTACCACACTATAGATTAAATCCCGCATCACTAAACCCCTCAAAAATAAGTACCTTACTAAAACAGTAAACTTTGGTTTTTAATAGCCGATAGGACTACTAGAGTAAACAATCAAATGAACAGGTATAGATTATGGGAAAGACTCTTTTTTGGAAAGTCGCTTTAGGCATAATGCTTACAGGCCGAGTTTATGGTGCGGCCAATCTTCAAGTGGGAACACTTTCTGAAGACTCCTGTTGGTATGAAAATAAAGAATCCTTACGAGTCGCTAGCTTCAACGATAAAAGCGCTTATAGCGGCAATAGGGTCCAAATAGAAGCAGAGCTGGAGAGGCTTATTGCAAGTGCAGATGGTCGGCCTGTTAATGATCACCCCAAAATAAATGAGATGGATCTCTCGCTTCATTGTGGAGGTTATGGTGCGAGCTTGGTTGCCAAAGTCACCACTGATAGCAATACATTTTGTGTGTGGGCCAAATTTGATAAAGGAAATTTAAGTCTTCGAAGTGTGGGAGCTCTTGGCAGTGAAGGGAGAAATCCCAATCAACTTTGTGATGGACATAAGTGGGGTGAGTTTATTTTGGGGGCCAATTCAGAAGATCTCGCTTTGGAATTGCAATCTCCCAAATGGTCTACGGCCATAGCGAGTGTAATATTGATTGCTAATAAGGTTTATAAAGTTGTTTTAGTTAAAGATTATGCGTTTCGTGAACAGGAAGTCATTGATCAGCTTCAAGAAAATTTTAGTGGGAAAAATCTTATTCGCTATATTGAATTTAATGATTACCGACATCCGATTGGAGAGTTTGTTCCTTTGAGATAAAAAATGCCCACTTTAAAAAGTGGGCATTTTTTTTATCTTAAATTTTAAAAAGATTGATTATCTAATGGTATCGTGAAGAGCTCGGCCAAGAGACTTAGATTTCTTATCATAGAAATTATTGTTCTCTGCATGTTCTGCCTCTTCTTTGCATGAAATACAAAGATCAGCTGTAAGTCGAGCGTTCAATCTTTCAAAACCAATTTCGGAATCGCATTCATCGCAAAGACCATAGGTTCCGCGGGCCAAAGTATCAAGGGACTTATTAACTTTTTTCAAATAGAAATTTTCGCGATTAATGAAGCGGATATCATGTGAAGTTTGAGTGTTCACGCTAGCTTCGTCTAGAGGATCGGAAAGCTCGTTTTTATCGAGTTGATACTTTTCTTCTTCAAGTTTCTTGTTAGAAATGCGTTCTTTTTCTGAAAGAAGTTTATCTTTTAGAATCGTGATTTGCTCGTCAGTCAGGTATGCGTTTTCTCTTTTCATTCTCACTCCTAAAATTTCTACTGCAAAAACCATCAATAGTTTCAAAGCGGCAAGATTACTAAAAACCATAAATTATGTTGAAGTCACAATACAGATAGGAGACCAAACTAGTAAAATATTAAAATCTAACAAAGCTTAACATCTTTATTTTAGCAATGAGGAATAATGGAAAATTAGTTTATAGAGGCTTCGCAGTAAGGGCAAAATTGCCAGAATTGCAGATCAATTTCGTGTTTGCATGAACCGCATATTCGCAGGCACTCAAGGTCGACAAAATCAACTCCGCCCATAAAAAGCTCCTTGCGCATTGCTCTTATGGTAACAGGATGCGCCCGAAAGACATTGGGGCGCAGAGGATCGGGGATAAATTTTGCAGGCGAAATCTTTGGGTCGGGCAAAATATTGACGTCGTAAGTCTCGTGGTAATCGGTATTAAAGAGTGGGGAGTTCGCAGCGTTTGAATATGATTTTAATTTTTCCAACTGCGATTGCGGGTCGTGTTTTTCTTGTAAAAATTTTCTTATTTCTTGGTCATTTGGAGTTTTCATTGACGCATTTTCTCCCACTGTTTTTCCATGAGCTCAATGATTTGAGAAGCAGCTTTCTGATGAAGATTTAAAAATTTAAAAATTCCAGGTTTTACTGCCCGTACATCATTCACCAGCCGGAGTGAGAGTGGGCCCATGGTTTCAATAGTTCTCAGAGTCCATTCGACTACTTCGGGATTGTTATTTTTCAAGAGTGCTTTTAATTTTTCGAAATAGGCGATCGAGATCATATTTCCGGTGTGCAAAGATTGGGCGATCACGTGTTTTTGTGAAGCGGCCAGGGTGTAGATTAATAAATCTTGATTGCGAACCTTTTCAAAGGTTGCAATAAATAGCTCATTGAGTTCAGAAGTCATATTTTGGGTATTATCTAAAATACAAAGAATTTTTTTGAGTGCAATTTCGTCGACATTAATCTCACTTAAGGCCCTTTGCCACTCAGCTTTAAGCTCCGCTATGAGTTCGGGCGTCAGTAAGATCAACGGCCGCTCATTCTTCTTTAATTTATCAATAATTTGGATATAGAGTTGCTGATAGTTCATTGAAATATTCTAATGCACTTTGAAAGGGAAATCAAAGAACGGATAAGAGCGCCAAGGGCCACGAACTCATCTGAAATGGTCAATTAATGAAAATTCTACACACCGCAAATTGAATTCACTCCATTGCTGGTAAGACTCGAAAAGCTAGGGTATAAAGGCTGAAATGATCACAAAACATCTTATAAATTCTATTTATCGGGCAACTGAAGGCGAAGGAGTATTCCTCGGCCGTGCTCAGATTTTTGTCCGCTATCAGGGCTGTGCTATTGGATGTTTGAACTGTGATTCTAAAGACACTTGGGATTTCTCTGAAGACATGGGCCAGTCGCTAGAAATGGTGATGGAAGCTGTTCATAAAGAAGGTTTTAACGGAGCGATTAAAAACGTATCAATTACGGGGGGAGATCCACTTCACCCGAGTCATGTTCCTCATGTGCGGGCCTTGGTAAAATTACTGAAAGAAAAAAAATACTACGTTAATATTGAAGCGGCCGGCACGAGAGTCGTGGATGAGATTTTTGATCTTGTTGATTACGTGAGTTTTGATTTCAAAACGCCTTCTACTGGAGTTAGAACCCCACTAAAAAATATTGCCAAGATGATTGCCCAGTACCCTGGAAAATTTCAAGTTAAGGCCGTCATTTCAGATCGGGCAGATTTTGTCACAACACTTGAGGCCTTCAAAATGCTTCGAGCTGATGAGGACAGCATGCCTTTTCCTTGGGTTTTAACTCCATGTTTTAATAATCACGAAGAGTTCCCATTGGAACGATTTTCTCAGGTGCTTACCTGGAATGAAGAGGCCGGTGGTTTTTTCCGCGTTATAGGCCAACAGCACAAATGGATCTTTGGTCCGGACCAAAAACAAGTTTAAAAAATCCTATCCGTTAGACTTTTATCAATGAAGAGCTGCTGGAGAGTTTGAATGCCAAGAGCAATGGAAAAAAACGAATTTGAAATAATCAATGAGACTATTGACTCAATTGCGGCCATTTTTATCACAGATCACAAAGGTCACTTTGTTTATGTTAATGAAATTTTTTGTCAGCTTACAGGATATAAAAGTGATGAACTCATTGGAAAATCTTCAAATATTTTGAAGTCAGGAATTCACACCGATGAATTTTACAAAGAATTCTGGCGTGCAATAATGTCAGGGGAAATGTGGAGAGGAACCTTTTGTAATAAGACCAAAACGGGGGAGCTCCTATGGTTAGATACCATTATTAAACCTATTTTTAATAAGAATAATGAAATAGAAAAATTTATTGGAATTCGTTTCAATATTACAGATAATGTTAAGAATAAATTTGCATTGAAAGCGCAAGAGGAACAATTAGTAGCAATCTCAGGACTTGCGACTATTGGAGAAATTTCTGGATTTATTGCACATGAAATAAATAATCCGCTGACTGCTATATCTCTTGCAACTAATTCTATTGAATTGTCATTGAATTCAAAATTGCCAGATCTCGAAAAAATAAAAAATCTAAATTCCAAAATAATCAAAGTATCAAAGAGAATTTCAAGGATCGTTTCTTCACTCCGCAATCTCAGTAGAGATGAAGCTCATTTTGAAATGCAATTTCATAAACCAAGTGAAATTGTAGAAGATGTTCTTTTGATCATTGAGGATATTGCAAAATCAGAGGAAATTAAATTAGTCATAGATAGTGAGATTGGCAATGATTTGTTAATTAGGTGCCATAAAACTCAAATATCACAAGTGTTAATTAATTTGATTAAAAATGCTTGTGATGCCGTTCAACCCTTGGAAAAGAAGGAAGTTAAATTAACGATAAAATCGGATAAGGAAGCCTTAGAAATAAGAGTGCTGGATACTGGAACGAAAATTCCGGATGAAGTCGCGTCCTGTTTATTTACCCCCCTTTTCACAACTAAGAAAGCAGGAAAAGGAACGGGACTTGGGCTGACCATTTCTGCAAAAATTATTGAAGCCCATGATGGAAAACTTTATCTAGATAACGAATGTGATCAGACCTGCTTTGTTGTCATAATTCCTCTAGACCAAAAGAAATTGCTTTGAAGAACTTCCCGAATTAAGGGCAGGCTTTATAGAAAGATTTGATCCCTTTATTTTTCCTGCATTATGAGCATCAGCGTTGTGTATGCCACCAGATAAACTGGAATGTCCAATGCGGGGATAAACAATATGTAATTTATTTTGAATATTTTTTTCAATGGCCACTAAGTCCATACCCGTTGCTAGTGTTGATTTTTGCTTCTCAATTTTTTCTACATATCCCTTTGCTACACCATTAAAAAATGAATTCTTGCTGGATTTACCCTTGAGACTTGGATTTTCTTTTTGAGTCTGTTTCCAGATAGCTTCTAACTCTATATCAAGAAAGTGAGCGACATAATCGGCAAGTTCCACAGAGGTCGCGTCTCCGATAACTTCCAGATAAAAAATTCCACGCCCGTGATTAAAGACAGGAGAGACAAAAAATGTTTTTAGGATTTCGTAGATTGCAACATGCTTGGAGCTTTTTCGAGTGGCCTCTAAGACTCTTTTGACGTAAACGATTTCGTCCCCGGAAGTCTCTGTCTTACTTAGATCAAGATTATGTTCAAGCAGCAATTGATTGGCCTTTAAAGTGGCCAGTTCTCTTTCATGGACGTTGTCAGAAGTTGCGAGCGCCAGGAGTTTTTTCAAGCGCAATAATAGTTTTTCTGTTTTATGGTTTTCGTTTTCATCTTCATCTTCATTTTCAGACTTAGCTTTATCATTTTCAAGCTCAAGGTTGGCGTAGGCCGCATACACTTCCGGGCCCCATCCAAAACTTTTGCAAACGGTATGAAACTCTTCCCCATGCAAAACGCGTGGACCCATTAAGAGGTAACACATAAAGTGCGCCAGCTCGTGGCGGATGATATTTTTTAAAACAGAATCAAATGCCTGATACATTAATTTTTTTGATAACCCTAACTCATAAGAGCGTGAGTCGAAATAGCCAAGGCGAGAGTTGTCTTCGAAAACGACAATAGTTAAAGGGTAGAGGATACCTTTGTAGTAAATTCTACTTCTCTCCATTTTTAATTTCATCTCCAGGTTTACAATCTCGCGTACGTCGTTACGTACGCGAGTTATAAAGGCCGAAATCGTTTTTGAATGAAGAAACATTTTTATTTACGAGAACCTAGAGCACCTTTAAACCACTCGCGGTTCATGCGAGCAATGTTTTCGATTTTAATTCCTTTCGGACATTGAGCTTCACACTCAGCTTCGTTGGTGCAATTTCCAAATCCAAGTTCGTCCATTTTAGCAACCATTGCCTGTGTTCTGGCCTCAGACTCAACTTCTCCTTGAGGAAGAAGAGCGAGTTGAGAAATTTTAGCCGAAACAAAAAGCATGGCAGAAGCATTTTTACAACTTGCGACACAAGCTCCACAACCGATACAAGCAGCAGCATCCATTGCGAGTTCTGCATTTTCTTGTCCGATTAAAATAGCGTTGGCGTCTTGAGGGTTACCGGTATTGACGTTAACAAATCCGCCAGCTGCGATAATTTCATCAAATGCTCCACGATCAACCATTAGGTCTTTAAGCACAGGAAAAGCTTTTGCCCTCCACGGCTCAACAACAATGGTGTCACCAGATTTAAATTTTCTCATGTGTAGCTGACAAGTTGTTGTTTCAGCTTCCGGGCCATGGGCCTGGCCATTGATCATCATTGAACACATTCCGCAAATTCCTTCGCGGCAGTCGTGGTCAAATGCAATGGTGTCGCCTTGCTCTTTAATTAATTTTGTATTGAGAGTGTCCATCATTTCAAGAAATGACATATCAGGAGAAACGCCGTCGAGTTTATAATCGACCATTGCTCCTTTATCTTTATTATTTTTTTGTCTCCATACTTTTAAGTTAAGAGACATCGTGCCGTGATTATCTGTACTCATGGAAATACCCCTTACTTATAACTTCTTTGAGTTAATTTTACTGTTTCGAACTTCAGCTCTTCGATGTTACGAATTGGTTTTGTCGCGTCGCCTTGGTATTCCCAAGCAGCAACGTGACAGAAATTCTCATCATCGCGAAGGGCCTCATTTTCAGGAGTTTGTGATTCCTCTCTGAAGTGTCCACCACAAGACTCTTTTCTCTCTAGTGCATCCAGTGCCATCAACTCACCTAATTCTAAAAAGTCAGCAACTCTTCCGGCCTTTTCAAGTTCAGTGTTAACATCAACGTTTAATCCAGAAACTTTTACGTTTTTCCAGAAATCTTCGCGCAATGCTTGAATTTCACTGATTGCTTTTTTAAGGCCGGCTTCATTTCTTCCCATCCCAACATTTTCCCACATGATATGGCCTAGGGCCCTGTGGAATTCATCAACTGTTTTAGTCCCATTGATTGCTAAGAGCTTTTTGAATTTTGCTGTTGAATCAGAAAAGGCTTTTTCGAATTCAGGATGTGTCGTTTCAATCTTTTCAAATTTTTCAGACGCAAAATAATTTCCGATTGTATAAGGTATAACAAAATACCCATCGGCTAAACCTTGCATAAGAGCAGAAGCTCCTAAGCGGTTAGCTCCGTGATCGGAAAAGTTAGCTTCACCTAAAACAAAAAGTCCCGGGATATTGCTCATCAAATTATAATCCACCCATAAACCACCCATTGTGTAATGGATCGCAGGATAAATCATCATCGGCATTTTATACGGATTGTGATCAGTTATTCGTTCATACATGGCAAAAAGATTTCCGTATTCAGCGCGGATTTTATCTTCACCTTTTCTTTTAATAGCATCAGCGAAATCCAGGTATACAGCTTTTCCTGTTGCAGAAACTCCGAATCCAGCATCACATTGAAGTTTTGCATTTCGAGAGGCCACATCACGAGGAACGAGGTTACCAAAAGATGGGTAAATTCTCTCTAAGTAATAATCGCGTTCGTTTTCAGGAATAAGATCAGGAGAGCGCTTATCTCCTTTCATTTTTGGAACCCAAACACGTCCATCGTTTCTTAGAGACTCAGACATCAAAGTTAATTTTGACTGATGATCCCCAGAAACAGGAATACATGTCGGGTGAATTTGGGTGTAACAAGGGTTCGCGAAATAGGCACCCTTTTTATAAGCTCTGAAAGCAGCAGAAGCGTTTGAGGCTTTGGCGTTAGTCGAAAGGTAGTACACGTTTCCGTATCCACCAGTGGCCAGAATAACAGCGTCAGCAGTGTATTTTTCGAATTCACCAGTCACAACGTTTCTGACTACAATCCCACGGGCCTTGCCATCAATCACAACTAATTCCGTCATTTCGCGACGAGTGTATGATTTAATTGTTCCCTTATGAACTTCTTTCATCATTGCTGAATAAGCACCTAATAAAAGTTGTTGTCCCGTTTGTCCACGAGCATAGAAAGTTCGTGAAACTTGAGCTCCACCGAAAGATCTATTTGAAAGTGTTCCACCGTATTCACGAGCAAAAGGAACCCCTTGGGCCACACATTGATCGATAATATTATTGGCCACTTCAGCTAAGCGATAAACGTTTGATTCGCGAGCTCTATAGTCTCCACCTTTTACTGTATCGTAAAAAAGTCTATAAACTGAATCGCCATCGTTTGGATAATTTTTAGCAGCGTTGATTCCACCTTGAGCAGCGATCGAGTGCGCGCGTCTTGGTGAATCTTGAATACAAAAAGTCGTCACATTATAACCAAGTTCGGCCATACTGGCGGCCGCTGAAGCTCCGGCAAGACCTGTTCCAACTACGATCACTGAGTATTTTCTTTTATTGGCAGGGTTCACTAATTTCATATGAAATTTATGACTCTTCCATCTGTCACTGATAGGGCCATCAGGAACTTTACCATCAAGTTTTTTAAATTTTATGTTCTCTGTTGTCATGATTAGTGTCCTCCTTGGAGATAGCAAAAAATCGGAAAGATAGAAAATCCGATAGCTACAAAAAATCCAAATAGTGTTGAAGCCAATTCAATTTTTGGCATGTATTTTGGGTGATTGAATCCGAGACTTTGAAATGCTGACCAAAAGCCGTGGCTAGTGTGAACACCTAAGGCCACGATAGCGACTATATAACCGCCAACGTGAAGTGAGCTTTGAAAATATTCAACCGTGGTTTTATAGATATCTCTCATTTCAACACCACCGATAATAGTTGTGTATTGAGTTCCAAATTTTAATCCCAGAATATGAATAACTAAAAAGACAAGTGCGATGACTCCAGAGTAGGCCATGGTTGCTGAAGCAAAAGTTCCTCCGCGACCAGATTTGGTGTACGAGTAATAAGGAGTGGGACGAGCTTGCTTGTTAGCAATGATTACTTTAAACGCCATCACAATATGCGAGATGAAAAGTAATGCCAGTCCTGCTTCAGCAAAATAGATCAGGGGATTGCTGGTCAACGCATGCGAGTATTTGTTGAAAGCATCGGATCCGATCAGCAAGGTGAAATTTCCTAGCATGTGGGTAACTAAAAAGCCGCAGAGAAGAAGTCCAGTGACTGCCATGATCTGCTTTTGGCCGATCGATGAGAGTGGTGAACACTTACGTTTAGAACTCATAGGAAAATGCTCCTTGAATGTGGAATGAAATAATCTGAATTCATGTGAATATAGCTCATTGCTAATGATTGGTTAAGTATTAATTTAATTGGAGATCAGAGTTTCTAAATAGGTTAAAATCAAACCTATTTGAGAATACTGGCATTTTTGGAAAGATTTGTGTCACAATAGGAAATAATTTTTCTAGAACTTGGGTAAGAAATGAAGGACGTAAAATCAGAATTAGAATTTGTAGGATGGCGCGAAAGTGTTGACTTGCCAATGTTTAAACTAATCAATTTAAAGGCCAAGATTGATACGGGAGCTAAAACTTCTGCTTTGCATGCTGATGAAATTGAATTCATCACTTTCAAGGGAAAGAAATATGTACGCTTTTCTATTGAAAATGACGAAGGGAAAAAAAAGTATATTAAAGCGCGCTTCTTAGAAGAACGTGAAATTAAAAGTTCCACTGGTCAAAAAACCATTCGTCCAGTGGTAAAAACTAAGATTCGTATGGGGAAAAGTGAATTTGAAATTGAAATCACATTGATTAACCGTGATCTTATGGGTTTTAAAATGCTGATTGGTAGAGAAGCACTAAATGGAAGATTTTTAATTAATCCAGCACGTTCATATTTATTAAAAAAATGATAATCAAATCCGGAGTCCCTTCAAATGAAGATCGGCATTTTATCTCGAAGCTCGAATATCTACTCAACTAAAAGACTTGTGGAAGCTAGTAAAGCTCGCGGTCATGAAGTCGATGTTATTGACACGCTAAAATGTTATATGGATATTACTTCCAAAAAACCAATGGTGTATTACCAAGAACGTGTTCTTAACGATTTTGATGCCATCATTCCACGTATTGGTGCTTCAATTACTTTCTACGGAACGGCGGTTATTCGCCAATTTGAAATGATGGGTGTGTCATCTCTTAATGAGAGTGTCGCCATCTCTAGATCCCGTGATAAATTGCGCTCCCTTCAACTTTTATCGAGAAAGGGAATTGGACTTCCAGTAACAGGATTTGCTCACTCTACTAAGATGACTCAAGAGTTAATTAAATTAGTCGGAGGAGCACCTCTGATAATTAAACTGCTTGAAGGAACTCAAGGCAAAGGAGTTGTATTGGCCGAAACTGATGGGGCCGCTGAATCGGTTATTGATGCATTCAGAGAAATGGACGCCAATATTTTAGTTCAAGAATTTATTAAAGAAGCGCGTGGTTCTGATATTCGTTGTTTTGTTATTGGTGATGAAGTTGTTGCGACAATGAAGCGAACGGCAAAGGAAGGGGAGTTTAGATCAAATCTTCACCGCGGTGGCTCTGCTCAGGTGGTTACCATTACTCCAGAAGAGCGACAGGCGGCACTTGGTGCAACCAAGGCACTAGGTTTAAATGTTGCAGGCGTGGATCTTCTCAGATCTGATAGAGGCCCTTTGATTATGGAAGTAAATTCTTCTCCAGGACTCAATGGTATAGAGACAGCAACCGGTAAAGATGTTGCGGGAATGATTATCGAATACTTGGAAAAAATGGATAAACACAGCACTGAGACTAAGGGCAAAGGTTAATCGTTATCAATGAAGATTAAAGAATTTCCTGCAGAATTTTTTATTAAATTAGAGGGCCAAGATTTTCTTCTTGGAAGGCTTTCAATTAATAAAATGAATCAATCTTACTGGGTGGAAATTGATATTGTTCAAAAAGAATCAAAAAAAATATTCGCACATGTAGGCAACCTCTACGGCATCAGCGAGCTCGATGAAGCACTCGACTTGTCAGTGCAAACTCTTTCTAATTATATTGGCCGTAAGCAGAGTCAAAAACCTTAAGCAATGTAAGAATAAGTCAGAAGAATCCGTCATTTTAATGACTTAGCAAACTACTCAAACGTCAAATTAGTGACTTAACAGGTGTAAGCATCGTTACGTAATTTCAACCAGTTGATGGAAAACAATCTCTTTTATGACCTTTTTCGGGCCTTGTAAAACTTGGCACGATGTCTGCAATTAGTATTCATGTGTGTGGAGAATCTGAAAAAAGGATTTTTTTAGACCTCCTGTGAATGTCTCTCAAAAAGCCCATTGCTGAAATATGCACTGGGCTTTTTTGTTTTTGGCGAGCTATGAAGCCCTTTCCACAGATGAGTCTACACCTACAGGAGCTTCAAAATATTTGCATTCACATACTGTCCAAGTATGATCGGTGCGCTTGATTAATAAATCAATTTGGAATCCTCCCGTATCTTTTCTTTCGAAATACGACCCACCTCATCTACAACATTCTTTATTCCTAGAGCATAGTCAATCTTCTAAGTACTCAATTTTTATAACATCTAATTATGAGGATTTTGCAAATGTTATTTCAGCTAGATAACATTGTTTTCCTATTGATAACATTTTTTTGATACTAATCGTATTTTTATGCTATTTTATTGAAATGAAAGATTTTTTTATGAAGACACTTGGAAAGTACCTACCAAATCTTAAGGTTGAAAATAAGCCTCTAAAAATGGAGGATCTATCGTTACATTACAGAAGTCTGTATTCAATTTCGAAGATGACTTTAGATGGCTCGCCTTTTTTAGCTGTAGCACTAAAAGATAAAGTGCCAAGCATTGGGCCAAGAGAATTTAAAAAACACATCAGTGTATTTGAAGAAAAATATAAGTTACCCGTTATTTGGTGTCTTCAAGATTTGGCGTACGAAAAAATACAAAGATTAATGGAGTATGGATTTAATTTTATAATTGATGAAAAGGTTGTTTATTTACCAACCCTTAATTCTATTATTAAGATTGAAAAACCATTGCATAAAAGTAAAGCTAGCAAAGTAAGCCCTTTGGGAATCAATGTACTTATCGAACAACTTTTGGAAAAAAGTATCGAAGGATTGAGCAAAATTAACATAGCGAAAAAATTTGGTGTTTCACAAATGACAATCGCTCGTGCACTAGAGACTTTGATTTCAAATAATCTATGTTCAGAAGAAAAAAATGGAATAGAGAAAGTTATTAGGTTTTCTTCAGAAAAAGAACTTTGGAATTATATAAAAGAAAATATTGAATCACCAGTAATAGAAGTCATTTATACTAAAGATCATATTATAGGGCTTCCCTTGAGTGGTATTTCGGCTCTTGCAAATAATTCGATGTTAGCTGACGATCATGTTCCGACTATGGCGATTTCCAAGAAAAGGCTTACTGAATTTAAAAATATTGAAGTAACTTCAAAAGATGAAGCACACCTAAGTCTTGAAATTTGGAACAGAGAACCAATTTTTAAAAAAGAACAAACTATTAATGTGATAGATGCGTATTTAATATTGAAAAACAATCAAGACGAAAGAGTGCAAATTGCATTAGAAGATTGGCTTAACAGATATAAATTTAATTAATGAGGCCAAGATGATTCACGGATTGAGCCATTTTCAAAATCAATTTACCAAATTTTCAGATTACTTCGTATTAGTTGGTGGGGTCGCCACTTATTTACAATTAGAAGATGCTGGAGCCCCTCGTGTTAGGGCCACAAAGGATTTAGACATCGTTTTAATGCTAAAGCCATCGAATGATTTTCTAGACGAATTAAAAAAATATATTCTGGAAGGAGGATACGAAATTCAAAAAAATGATAAAGGCAGTCCGAGTTTTTATCGTTTTCAGAAGCCAAAAAATGAAGAATTCCCTTTAATTATTGAGCTTTTTGCGACAGCTCCTAATGAATTTAAACTTTTTGATGACCAGCATATTGTTCCTATTACAAATCCGGAAGAAGTGGAGTCGTTATCTGCAATCCTTTTAGACGATGAATATTTCTCATTAATTACATCACACCTAGTTGCGAGTGGAGGAATTAATCTTATAAACGAGGGAGCATTGATTCCTTTTAAAGCAAAGGCATATTTAGAAATTAAGGCGAGAGAGGAAGATTCTAGACATTGGAAAAAGCACAGGGGAGATATTATTAATCTTGCAGTGACTTTTTTTACAGAAAATTCAAATGTAAAACTTAGTGGAAAGGTTAAGGCTCACTTCGAAGAATTTATGATTCAGCTTAAAGCTGAAATCAATGATGAAGTAGTGAAAGGAGCTTGTAGTCAAAAGATAGATAGCAATACTGTGATTTTCCTGTTGGAGAAGACTTTTCTTTAATTAGGATGAAGCCATGGAAAGGAATGAGGAACTCGCTGTGGGAAGAATAAAATGAGTAAATTGAGAGAAATATTGAGAGAAATAATGAAGAATGCAAAAAAGGCAGTTTCAGAATTTGCAGAAGGTAAAAGAATAAAGTTTTTCCCTATGAAGCATAAGGGATACATTATTGAGTTTACAGAAAGAGATATTTTTTACAAAGAACAATTCAAAAATATTTTCGGACTTGGATATGCACGAATATCATCTCAACATTCACCAACAAACTCCGCTGTACTTTCATTCAAACTAAAAGCTGGATTTGTTATTGTCGGACAAGAAACTCATGAGTGCTGGTAAAGATTTTTATCTTAAGCAAGTAGACTAGATAATCATAGACCCCTCACTTCCGTACATAGAGTGTATCTTGTTCTATGTACGGATTTAAGGTTTGTTTTTCAATTGGCCCAACATCTCCAAGTGCAAAATTACAGGTCGCAACCAGCTCATCAGGTGCTGTCGCTGGTAAAAATTATTTTAGAAATACTTATTTTCCACCTAGTGGATTTCTTTTTAAATTGAAGTTCGCTCTATCTACCGTTCCAGAAAAAGAAATTGTAAGCATTAAAACGTAGTTTTTTTCTTTATGCAGATACGAATTAGCAGGACTTGCTGAATAGTGGTCGTTCTCAAAATTTAATTGGACTGGGTATTGCTTGCCGTTGACTTGAGCAATAGCAGAAAGGGAGAGTTTTTTATCAGTAATATTTTTGTGATCGTGCCCGGTGATATAAATACTTGTCCGCTCCTGATCATTAACGACTTCCAAAAAGGCATTGTTGGTTTTTTTGACAATCCCACCATGCAAGGCCTTAAATTCAGCTGTCTCGTCAAGGGCCAGCAATTGACTAGAGATGAGTGCCATCGAGCATACAGCGAACAAATACTTTTTCATTTTCTTACTCCACAAATATTATTCTGACTAAAACTCTTGAAGATGATTGTGCAATAAAGATTGGTAAAACTCTCTGCCCTGAATATTCTTTCTTGGCTCGATAATCTTGCGAGCATCAGCGATGGCATTGAATCCGTTTTCCATTCTTTTCTTTTCAAGTTTAGAAATTTTCTTTTTAAGAATCGCAAACTCGCGCTCGTTCATTTTTGGTTCTAGTACTGTTTGGATAAGAACGATTTTGGTCTTTTCGATTTCTTCTTTAAGAGCATCACTCAGGGCATGAGTTTTTTCTTGGAGTTCGAGAAGTTTTTTCTTTTGAGAATCAGTCAGTTTGTCTGACTTCATAATAAACTCGCGCGCTGTAACGGCCGTGGACTCAGATGGATTGATTGTAACTTCTTTAATTTCTTTCTCTACTTTTTGCTCAGCGACTTGGTGTTGGGCACAGCTTGAAAGAGAAGCAACAAGAGAAGTAATAAAAAATACCATTACCAGTAATGTTAGATTTCTTTTCATAATTTCACCTTTTGAAGATTTTCAATAAGTGTAATCGAAGAAACCAGAAAAAACAGTGATTTAAATCAGCAATGCTTAATTTTTTCTTGGCAAAAGAAGATCTTCCAGAAAAAAAGCAGAGAGCTGAGCGCGCCCTTCTAGATTGGCCTTCATATAGACTTGACCAGCTTGCTGGCGGACGGTTTTTTCTGATGTGTCTCTGATGTTGGCAATTTCTTTATGACTTAGCCCCTTAAGAAGTAATAAGGCCACGTCTCTTTCAGAGTGAGTGAGATTCCAAGTTGCAAATTGCTTGTCAATTAAAACTCCCATCCCTTCAAGTAGGCGACGGGATTCTTCGCGATATTTTTGATTATCCAACCGAAGCAAAAGTGACTCTTTTTGGGTTGCTTGTAATTCCTTAGAAGTCTTAAAATTTTTTTTATAAAGGTTGTAAATAGTTCTAGCTAAAAATAAAAATGAAATAAGAACAATTAATCCTTCTGAGAAAATATGGGCATAACTTGCACCTGTTTTGGAATCACCGTAAATATCCCATGCCGTAAGTGTTCCGACGATAGCGGTAAATAGTCCAACAATCAATTGCTCGTTAAAACCTGTCTTTAATTGTTCTTCGCTCATTATGGTCCTCTAAGTTTTCTGCTATTTTATTTTAGCTGAAGACTCTTTGGGAATGCGAACATTATCTTCAGAGAAATCACCTTTTTCTGCACCTGAATGGCATGCAAGACAGTTGGCAGGACTTCCAATTGCTTTTCTTTTATAGACGCTTGGACTAATTTCATCATGTTTACTTTTAAAATAGCTTGTTTCACTGATTCTGAGAATCTCTTCATTACGTCCAATGCCCGAAAGAATTTTGTCTCCTCGTCGGGTGTGGACACGATCGGAACTATTTTGTACAAGAAAATCAGTAATCTCTTTTTGAGTTGCTGGATCTAATTCTGCATTTTCACCAAAGTGTTTATTGAGAGTGGACATCATTTTTGTCCATGATCTTGCGGGAAGAAGACCTGGATGGTAGAGCATATGACAGCTCGAACATTCTGCTTTCCATTTTACATTTGTGACAGCGGGAAAGTCGGAGCGATTGTTAATTTTATAGACTTCTCCCTTTCTATCTTTTCCCTCTTTTCTTTCATGATGTTTTTCATCATCGTCATCATCGCCCCATAAAATATTTAGACTTGAAAGCGTGATGAGTAGGGCAAAAATAATAAAGGGCCATTTTAATTTTTTAGATGTGTTCATTCAAATCTCCTTATTTAATAGACATCATGTATTTGACAAAATTGCCTTTTTCTTGTGCCGTGCAGGCCCTATCAAGAACATCATTGCAATTTCTCTTAAACCATTTTTGAACTTTTACCATATCGGTAAACCTCTCAGCATTTACAGCGGGGGCCATTGGTTCGATAACTTTATTTGCTCTTGTCATTCCAGTCTTTTTTGGATCTGGGGAGTGGCAAGTCATGCAACTTACTTTTTCTCCACTGCTATTAATTCTCTCGCTTCTAAAAAATTTTTCACCAGCAGTAATATTAAACTGAACAAATTTTGCATCAGCACTGCGTGCTTCTTTTTCTAATCCTTTGAGGATGGCCTCATTTGCTAAGGCCCAAGGTCCTAAAAAGAAACTGGTAAGGGTCAGACTGATTAGAGCAAACTTATTTTTTTTCATCTTCTTATTTTTCATCTTCATATTTTTCATCTTCATATTTTTCATCTTCATTTTTCACCTCATTATTTTTTCGATATTGAAAGCCACTAAACATACTTTGAACAATCGGGATTTGATCTTTATTTTCGTGCCAAAAAAGTGCAAATAGATGAGAAAAAATAAATAGAATAACAAAATAGGAGAGAGATTCATGCAACTCTGATAAGTCTTTTCTATACGTTAGTTGATCATAAAAAGACGAGGCCAATGGCCCTAAGTTGTGCTCAATGGCCGAAAGAATAATTCCAGTGACTGATAAGAAGCTTAGAATGAAGTAAAATAGCAAATAACTAAGAGATGCCATGGGGTGATGGCCCCAATTCCATTTGAAGTGAATTCTTCTTGCTTTGAAGGCCCCTTTCCATTCTTGCCATTTCCACATTTCATGCCAGCGGGCGTATTTTGGCCCTATTAATCCCCAAAAAATTCTTAATATTAAAAAAAAGGTTAAGGCAAAACCAGAGTAGACATGTACAACCCAAAAAGATTTACGCAGAAGTCCTTCTTCATAATAAAATTCAGCGATATAGGCGCTTAAGATTAAAATTAGACAAAAAAAAGCAATACCAAAATGGCTTAGGCGCAAAAGTGGATCGTAAATTTTTTTTCTTTCTACTTTCATAGCTCCAACTTAACAAAGCTTGGAGCTAAAGCCATTGGGCAAATGCCCTTTAAAAGGAAGATAGGTTAAATGTTAGATAAGTATTAGATGACCTAGCTCAGGGTATTGGTCCAGGGGCCCGCGTTCATAATATTTTTAAAACCATTTTTCTTGAGTATCCCAACCGCCATGCCACTGCGAGTTCCTGAAGCGCAACAAAGAATAATGGTTTTTGTTTTATCTAATTTAAGGGACTCTTTGTTTAATTCGTCTAAAGGAATATTAATACTTTGAGGATTATGACCCTGTGTATATTCACCTTTAGAACGGACATCAATTAAGAGCGCGCCTGTTTTCAAAAGTTCTGGCAATTTATTTTTTACAACTTTAAAGCGATAAAAACGGTAACCAAAAAATATAATAATAATGATAGGTAAAATATATGATTGATAATTTTCTAAATTCATTTGAGTCCTCATAGTTTTATTGTGACAATCTATTCTTATAATAAATGAAAGAGGTCGTCTTGGGAAAATTGGGAAAATTGGGAAAATTGGGAAAATGGATTAAAAAAAGAAAGACGAGTGATTGGCTTTTTATTTTAATTGTTTTGTTTACTCTTCTTATGAGAGGTCCATCTTTATTAGAGCAATTTAGGCAACAAGGACAGGTGCTCACTCCGATCGTCATAGATGAAAAATTATTTCCTCCTGCTGGAGAAAAGTCAGTCCTGGTTTTTTGGGCATCGTGGTGTGGCCCTTGTACAATCGAGCTCAATCGTATTCAGAGCGCTATCGAGAAAAAAGAAATTTCACTAACTCATATTTATGCAGTCAATCTTGGCGAATCCCGAGATGTTGTCAATAAGGCGACAATAGATCGAAAGTTCAAACTTCCAGTCATTCTTGATGATAGAGGAGAACTCGCCAATCTTCTCAATGTTAAAGTAACCCCAACCATCGTCTTTGTTGATGAAGAAGGAAAGATTAACTGGATTAGTTCAGGTCTAAGTCCTTCTCTTATCTATAGAATAAAATATTTTTTAAAAAATTGAAAAACGATGCTCCTGTTCATCCAGATTTCATATATTTACTTTACCTATTTTATTTAGAACTTCAATTCAAGTATAATTTATATTGTGTTTGTGTGTTAATTGGTTTATATATATATGAACTAGTAAACAGATGAATTGAGCTGGAGTCTCTATAATATGTCAAAAGAAACCAGAAAAGACATGACCCTCTATGAAATGCAAGCTGATATTTGCCATGCACTTTCCCATCCTGTGAGATTGTATATCCTGGATCTACTTGCGACTGGAGAAATGTCCAGCTCCCAGCTTCTAAATGCTTTGGAAATACCTAAGGCCAATTTATCTCAACACCTATCCGTTTTAAAAGAGGCCGGTATTTTAAAAAGTCATAAAGTTGGATCTTTTCAAATGCTCTCTCTTGCCATTCCTAAGATAAAAGATGCTTGCCAGTTGGTTCGAGGTATTTTGTCTGATCGCTTAAAAGACGAACAAAAAAATATGACTGAACTTAAGAAAAAACTAGATGTGCAAGTTAAACAGACCAAAAAAATAACAAAGAAAATAACAAAAAAGGCCGTAAAATGAAAAAGTTAAATTTTCTCTTTTGGGTTTTAATGAGTGCAAATTCTTTTTCAAAAGAAAAAGAATTAGATGAACTCATTAAAGCAACAAACGCAAATTCACTTGCGCAAAAAGCGGCCAATGAAAGTGTGAGTGCCGCCGTCTTAGTCCAAGAAAGAAGCTCGAAGCATTGGTTGCCAAAGGTCTATTTAAACGGACAATCATTCCTGAGTAATGATCCAGGTACGGCACTTTTTGGAAAACTATCCCAACGAGAGATTCAAAATTCCGACTTCATGGCCGATTCTCTAAATCACCCTGCAACTTCTCTTTATAACAAAGCGGTTATAGGAGTTAATCTTCCTTTATACGAAGGAGGAGAAAAAATTGCCGTGAATAAAGCGATGACATTTTTGAGTGAAGCTAAAACCAGTGAAGCTCGTGCTGTTGGCAATGAATTTTACACTGAAGTCGTGAAGAACTATTTAATTGGTAAAAATCTTTCCTTTGAAAAATCCGATCTTATTAAGATGAAAGCAACGATTGATTCTATTTTATCTCGTTACCAGATCGGAAATAAAAGCAACCAATTAGGATACTCAGGACTCTTGGGACTTAAGAGCTTAAAAAATAAAATTGCAGGCCTACTAGACGAGAACACTGCTAAAAATTCGGCCACAGAAAAAGCTTTAACTGAACTTTCAGGATCACAAGTGAACTTTAAATTTTCTGGTGACTCATCTCTTAGCTCACTTATAAAAGAATATTTAAGTTATTCAGAAAATCATTATGTTCCTTCTCATAAAGTTCAATCTTATTTTCAAAATGCCAAGAGTGCCATGGAAGTCATTGATGCGGAAAAATCCCGAAATCTTCCTCGCATTGGTCTTTTTGGTGAAGGTTATGCTTTCAACGGAGACCGCGCTACTGGCACAGGTTACACCACCGGCATTTATTTAAATTGGAATATCTTTTCCGGCAATGATTATGGTGCCAGTAGTGAAGCGATTCACAAATCAAAGGCCGCTCAGTATTTTGCCCAAGCAACGGAGCAAAAAGAGCGTGTTGAATATGAGGGATTAAAAGATGCTCTCGATGCCATCAACCACTCGCTACTCCTGCTAAATGAAAGTGAAAATTATCTTGAGGAACAAACAAAAATTTCTCACAACCTGTTTAAGAATGGTCTTATCAATGCCCTCCAATATGTTGAAGTTCTCTCTCGACGTGTAGATTTGATAAAATCAAAAAGTCTGGCCGAAGCTGAACTAATTGAGATGCATTCTCAATTAGCTAAAAATTCAAATGATACTTCTTCACAAGGAGCAACTCTGTGAACTCAAAAATTAAATTAGGTTTTGCAGGAACTCTTGCCCGCCTTTTTATAAAATCTAAACTGACAATGGTTATAGCGGCCACAAGTCTTTTGATGGGAGTGATGGCCGTTTATCTCACCCCAAAAGAAGAAGAACCACAAATTTCTGTGCCGATGATTGATATTGAAACAATGGCACCTGGTCTTGATGCCCACGCGATTGAGCGAAAAATTACGGAGCCAATTGAGCGTGCAGTTTGGGGATTAGATGGAGTCGAATATGTCTATTCTGCCAGCCAGTCTCATGGAAGCATGGTCACCGTGCGTTTTAAAGTTGGCGAACCAATTGAGCCAAGTCTGCTAAAAATTCATCACAAGCTCACAACCATTAGAAGTCAGCTGCCAAGTAACTCAATGCCGAGTGATGTAAAGTCTTATTCAATAGATGATGTTCCTTTTTTAATTCTTACTTTTAGCTCGCCAACGATGGATGACTATACTTTAAGACAAAAAATTGCTCCTCTGGCACGCGAGCTCTCAAGCACACCGGATCTTAGTCGAGTTGAAATTCTGGGCGGATTAAAGAGAAGTATCAGAGTTATTATTGATCCCAAAAAATTAAGAGATCGCGGTGTTGCACTTGGTTCTGTAGCGATGGCGCTAAAAGCAAATAATGCTTTTTACCCCGCCGGAAAAAACTGGGACAAGAAAGAAGTCTTAGATATTGATGTCGGTGGAAAATTTAATAACGCTACCGATATTGAAAATGTCTCTATTGGTCAGCGCGGGGGAACAGTCGTTCGGATTAGAGACATTGCTCGCGTTGTAGATGGTCCTGAAGAGAGAACACGCTCGTCTAGTTTAGTGAATAAAAATAATCAGGTTCCTGAAAATGCGGTTTCAATTATTTTTGCCAAAAGAAAGGGGACCAATGTCGTAACCCTCGCTCGTAAATTATTAGACCGCGCTGAGCTTTTTTCTAAATCGCTGCCCAGTGAAGTAAAGATGTCAGTGCTTCGCGATTATGGAACGACGGCCGGTGATAAATCCAATGAATTGATCAAGCATTTATTGCTTGCGACACTTTCTGTAACGGTCTTGATTGCTATTGTTATGGGCCTTCGCGCTTCACTGGTTGTTGCAATTGCGATTCCCGTAACACTCGCTCTGACCTTAGCTGTGTATTATTTCATGGGTTACACCCTTAACCGTGTTACCTTGTTTGCTCTTATTTTTTCAATTGGGATTCTAGTCGACGATGCCATTGTGGTAGTGGAAAATATTGAGCGTCACCTTCATCTTGATCGTAAATCAGGCATGATTAAAGCGACTCTAAGAGCAGTGGCCGAGGTTGGTAATCCAACCATCCTTGCAACATTTGCAGTTATTGGTGCAATCTTGCCAATGGCCTTTGTCCGTGGACTCATGGGACCTTATATGAAGCCCATTCCTGTTGGTGCCAGTGTGGCGATGATTCTTTCTCTTTTTGTAGCTTTTATCGTAACTCCCTGGGCCGCTGTAAAAATTTTAAAAGATGAATCTCAAACGCAAAATCATGATAACGATAAAGTTGAAACTCCTAAAGTAAGCAAACTCGATCGCCTATATGAAAAAATGATGGGTGGCCTGTTAAATAAAAAGATGACCTCAATTCTTTTTGGCGCGTTCAGTGTCACTCTTTTATTAGGTGCCATGAGCTTAGTTTATTTTAAATATGTAAAAGTTAAAATGCTTCCTTTTGATAATAAAGAAGAGTTTCAAGTCTTGATTGATTATCCAGCAACAACGACTCTAGAGCAAAATAGAAAATGGTCGGTTGAGCTTGCTCAAAAATTAGTGAATGCACCGGACGTTAAAAAGGTTCAAGTCTTCACAGGGGAGCCTGCTCCTTATTCATTCTCCGGAATGGTAAAGCACACTTTCATGAGACGAAGTGATTATCAAAGTGATTTCCAAATCCTTCTCTCAGGTAAAGAAGAGAGATCGCGAGGAAGTCACACTATTATTGAAGGCCTTCGTCCTATGATTCGTGAATTTGCAGATTCTAAAAAAGGACTTTCTAAAGTCTTAGAAATACCACCAGGACCTCCCGTTCTTTCAACTGTTGTCGCTGAAGTATATGGACCAGATGAAAAAACGCGACTTGCAGTTGCCAAAGAAATTTATACCATCTTCAAAAATGAACCAAGTGTTGTGGATCTCGATTATACTTGGAGGCCCGCTCGTCCACGGAAAGTTTATAATTTTGATTATGCCAAAGCGGGAATGCTGGGAACTAATGCTCAGATGGTGGCCCAAAATGGTGCTCTGCTCTTTTCTGAATCAAGCATGGGACTCTTAAATGATATCACTAGTCCTGAAGAAGTTAGCATTGATCTCTCCGTGAACAATGAGCAAAGATCAGGTACGAATCCTTTTGCTAATATAACAACTCCTTCGTTTGAATCGGGAATTGTTGAAGTCGGAGAAGCACTTAAAGCACCTACGATTGTAGAGAATGAAACACTTTATCGTAAAAACTTAAAACCGCTTTCTTATGTAATGAGTGAACTCTCAGGAGCAGAAGAAGCACCGGTATACGGGATATTAAAACTCGCTCCTCAAATTAAGTATCCATTGCAAACGGCCGATGTTCCTTGGGATACAAAGTCTCCAGTGGTGAAGTGGGATGGTGAGTGGTTTATTACTTATGAAGTCTTTAGAGATTTAGGTGGGGCCTTCGCTGTCGTTATGGTTCTCATTTATATCTTAGTTCTCGGATGGTTTAGAAGTTTTGCCGTTCCTCTTATTATTATGGCACCAATTCCCATTTCTCTCATTGGTATTTTACCCGGCCACGTGATCGTAGGATCTTATTTTACCGCGACTTCCATGATTGGATTTATCGCTGGGGCCGGAATTATTGTTCGAAACTCAATCATTCTGGTTGATTTTATCGAACATCAACTAGCACAGGGAATGGAGTTAAAAGAAGCAGTCGTTAGTGCCGGAGTTCTTCGCTTTCGTCCAATGCTCTTAACAGCGGCAGCTGTTGTGGTGGGTAGTTCAGTCATGTTATTTGATCCCATTTTTCAAGGTCTGGCCGTTAGTTTAATTTTCGGTGAAGTCGCAGCAACTGTTTTGAGTCGCTTTGCTGTTCCAGTTCTTTACTACTGGATAGTTGGTAAATCGCGAGTAAAATTTATTAAAGGATTAGAAGCTGAAAAAACACTTTTAGAATAAGGAGAAATAAATGAAAAAAATATTAACGTTACTTTTAGGTTTGACGATGACGATGGCCCTGGCCAGTGGATTAGAAAAAATAAATCCTCTTGCTGCTCAAACAATGCAAAAAGAGAAAAAGGCAATTATTGTCGATGTTCGCGAGCCGAGTGAGCTTAAGGAGGGAATGGCCAAAGAAGCTATTTCAGTTCCTCTCTCAACGATGAAAGATAAAAAAGAGGAATGGGAAAAAATAGTGGCCACCTTTCCTAAAGATAAGACAGTGATCGTTTATTGTGGAATTGGCGTACGTGCAGAAAAGGTGGGACTTGAGCTCGCTAAAAAAGGATACAAAGTTCTCAATATGGGAGGATTTGAATCTTGGGAAAAAGCTGGATTGCCAGTAGAAAAAAAATAAAATTTAAAAGGAGAGAGAGTAATGTCAATCAACAATCAAGTGAGAGCATTTGCAGGAACATTTATATTAATTAGTCTTGTCTTGGCCCACTATCATTCACAAAACTGGCTTTGGTTTACTACCTTCGTTGGTGCTAATTTATTGCAATCTGCATTTACTAAATTTTGTCCGCTCGAGATATTTTTGAAAAAAATTGAAGGAAAAGAGGCATAAAAAATAGCCCTAGGAATTTTAACCAATTTCTAGGGTGAAAGCCTGTAGACTTCATGGCAAGCGATACATTTATTAGTCATCTCTCCCATTCGTTTGATAACGATATCGTTTGAGATCCCATGTTTTATATCTATCGCGAGCACATCAAAATCCTTGTGAAGACCCATTCCCAATTGTTTGAATTCCATCGGCAATTTTCCCATGAGCATAGGGTTTATATCTGCGGCCATTTTTGTTCCAACTGGCCCAATGGCCTTCAATATAAAAGACTGGTCATTTTGTGCGAGACCTCTAAAGACTCCGTTTACTCCTTTAAGGAGGGCACGCATTTCACCAAGGACAATATCGCGCTCGCTTGGGCTTAGGACAATTGCCTTGCGCTTGTCGGTGCTGGGTTTAGTCCATCCCTTGATAAAAAAGGTTCCGAGGACACCCACTGTTAGAACCCACAATGTCAATGCGAATAGTGCAAGTTTGGAAACTGAATTTTTCATAATGCTCTCCTTTCAATTCTTTCAATAGAGTAGCCTAAGGCCTTATAAAAATCATTGATTTATTTTTATGCCATCTTTCTTGGCCCAGGCCTTGCACTTTTCTATTAGGGTCAGGTCAAACTGTGATTAAACAAGGAGAATTTTATGATTAAAAATATCAACGATCCTGAAAGAGTAATCCGTTTTGTAGTCGGTGCGATAATTACTTCACTTGCTTTTTGGGGGCCACATAATAATTGGTTTCTGCTCGGGCTTATTCCAATGGCAACCGGTCTTGTGGGAACCTGTCCGCTTTACGCAGCACTTGGAATTAGTACCCTTCATCATCATCATCAAAATATTCAGAAAAAAATCTAAAAAATTAATTGTCCGCTTCGGCCTTCGTCTCAAGCGGATATCCATTCCATCCTGGGAATAAAAAAGGAATAAAAAAAGCCACCCGAAGGTGGCCCTTATTGATGTTGGGAACAAAAAGTATTTCAAGTTAATAATTTGAATGGACGTTTTATATCCTATCGGTAGTGTTGTATGTGCATTTAAACAATAGAACACAAATTCTCAACTCTAATGTCCTTTCTGCGACAAGGTAGCTACAATACTTCCTCCCTGGTCTTTACTCCCAATATTGTTACTTGGGGAAATGAATTTTCATTCACACAAAGATCTAGACAATACGAATCGATCTTTGTCTTTCGTTCCTTGTTTATTAATAAGCAGGGATGGTGCCAAGTTTATCTTGTTCTAAATATTGGAAAAGTCATAAAAGGAAATAGCCTGGGGAAAAATGCTACGGATTTTTTGGCATCTTCACTGTTTAAGATGTTTTAAGGCGCAAACTTCATTACTTAAGTTATTTCCTTTTTCAAAATCCGTAATATTTTCAAGAGTTGTTCTTGCGATGTTTCCTAAGGCCTCTTCTGTCAAAAAAGCTTGGTGGGAGGTCAAAAGTACATTGGGAAAAGTCAGTAAGCGAGCAAGCTGATCATCTTGAAGTATTTGATCACTTAGGTTCTCAAAAAAGATTCCTTCTTCCTCTTCATAAACATCAAGGCCTGCGTAACCAATATGGCCTGATTTTAAATATTGTATGAGTGCCTGAGTATCAATCAATGCGCCTCGACCAGTATTGATCAGCATGACACCGGCCTTCATTGATGCGAGCGCTTTTCCGTTGATTAGGTAGCGAGTCTCGGGAGTGAGAGGAACGTGCAGAGAAATGATATCCGATTTTTTCAATAGCTCATCGAAACTCACATATTGAACACCCGCCATCACCAGCGCAGGATTCTGCATTTGATCGCAGGCAAGAATCTGACAACCAAAGCCGCTTAAAATCTTGGCCATTACTGATCCAATTTTTCCAGTTCCCACGATGCCGACAGTTTTTTTATTCAGGTCAAATCCTACCAGTCCGTCTAAGGAGAAGTTGCCTTCTCTCACACGATTATAGGCCCGGTGAATATTTCTATTTAAAGAAAGAATCAGCGCAATTGCATACTCGGCGACAGCATATGGTGAGTATTCTGGAACTCGAACAATTTTGAGATCCAGATCTTGGGCCGATTCTAGGTCGACATGATTAAATCCGGCAGACCTTAGAGCAATTAAGCGGGTTCCACTGGCAGAGATAATCTGTTGGGTTTTGCTGTCCAAGCGGTCATTTACGAATGCACAAACGCAGGGGTAAGAGGCAGCTAAATTTGCAGTTTGCTCGGTCAGTCTTGTCTCAAAGAAAGTGATTTCGTGATTATAGATTTTGTTTTCTTTCAAAAAAATATTTCTTTCAAAGTTATGAGTATCGAAGAATGCAATTTTCATGAAGGGGTTCCTTGGAAATTTTTAAAAACTAAGTAAAAGATCGGTCATCCATAATTTGATAAATCAACGAGGCCAATGTGCGAGCACCTTTTTGTGAAAGATTATCGTAAACAGGATTGTATTCAAAAATACCAAAATGCTGGCATTTCAATTCATCTATGGAATAGAGCAAAACATCCTCTACGAAATTATAAGGAAGACCTCTGTGGTTAACAGCACTGACTCCTTCCATAATTCCAGATTCCAAAACATCAGCATCGAGGCTGAAAACATACATGGTGTCTTTATGATAGGGGATAACACGTTTCAAAAATTTATCAGTTTCAGTAAAGTCTTTTGTTCCAAAGCGCACGTCCTCGTAAGTTGCGACGACTTCCTTTCCATTTGGCAGATTGCTCATGGTTGAAATTGAATTGGCAAAATCGTGAATGCCCAGCTGGATGATTTCAAGTTCGCCTTCAAATTGTTCGGCTATCTGGCGAAAGGGAGTTCCTGAGTTGGGATTGATATCGGTTCTCGTATCGAGATGAGCATCGAGATTAATTACCACCATTTTTTTGGTAAAATGGTTTAAGGCACTAACTGTAGGATAGATATAGTCATGGCCCCCGCCTAGGTAAACAAAATTTTGGGTACGGGACGCGGCCATTAGGATTTTTTGTATTTTTTGAGCCAGCTTATTTTGAGAGGCAGGAAAATCTATATTTTCATCCTCGCGATCAGCGAGTTCTACATCGGACCACTTTAAGAGATTATGGCAGGCAAAATTTTTGATTATCGCAAGAATGGCCTCGGGGGCAAAAAGCGAGCCTCGTCTTCCAAGGTTCAAAATAGTGCCTGTATCGGAAGAAAATTTTAAAAAAAGAATATCGGCCAATTCAATTGAAGCAGACTTGTTATTGATGATTCTCTCGAGATCTCTTCCTGAGAGAGTATTCGTTGTATTTTGCATAAGAAAATTCCTTTTCTGGTTTGTAAAAAACTAAAGTCAGTATATCATTTATTTATAAAAATGAATAAAGAATGGTTTGTTTTCAAAAGCACGCATCACTTAGGTCCCTTTTCTATCGAAGAGATGGAAGAGTTTTATCGTACGCAAGAGATTAATGCCCAAACTTTGATTTGGAAAGAAGGGGCAGAGAAATGGGAGGCACTTTCTAAGACGAATGCATTCCAATTTCTTTTCACACAGGAAGTCGCTGCAAGACCAACTTTAGAACTGCCAAAACTTAAAAAGAAAGAATCTAAAAGTTCAAGCGAACCAGTTGGGAGCGACGCACCTCCACCGCTTCCTCATATTTCATCATTGCCAAAAGCTCCACTCGAAGCTGTCTCTCGGCATTCAGAGGGACGTGTTGAACTTTTTAATGACGATCTTCCTCCACCCATTCCTCTCGATGCGATCTTGGACCCCAAAGGGCAGGTGCAACTAAGAATTAAGTCTGAAGAGAAAAGTTCACGCCTTTCTAAGTTCTCTTTAATTGTGGGCGTTATTCTTTTTGCAGTTGTTATCGGTTGGTTTGCTCTCACGCAAAGAGATGCTGGCATTCAATTGAGAATAAAAGGCCTGATGCCTATTTATTTAGAAAAATTAGAAATGACGGCAACCAAGAAGTCAGCGCGTTTTGAAGTTGCCTTGGCACTTTCTCTTGATAGTCTTACTCTTTGGGGGAGCACTAATTATCCCGGTGAAATCTTTACTAATATTCAATTGAAATCAATTCCTAAAAAAGTTTTGGGAACTGATGATGTCGTGGTGACAGTTAAAGGTGAATTTAAAAATCATATTGCGAAATTTAATCGCATGGTTTTAACTCAAGGATCAAAATTTCTTCCAGGGGAATATACAGTACATGTGATCGCGAAGGAAACTCATTTTCTCAATCGCAATTTTAAAAGTCTGGACAGAATTGCTTTTTTTAAATCTCTCAATAAAACGTATACGTTTGATGATACCACCCTGATTTACCCTGGAACTCCAAGAGAGTTTGATAAACGGCTCGAAGAATATTCTGCGAGTATCCAGGGGGAAATGTTAAGGCCTTATCAAGATAAATTAGAGCGTGTTCAAACTTTTGAATCGATTTTAAATGCCACTTCACAAAATTATTTAATGGAGCTTGAAAAAGCGAAAAAAGGATCGGACATCTCTGGTTTCGAGACTAAATTTATTAAAGAGATATCACCTCTTCTTCAAACTTTAGTGGTGAAGGCCAGCGAGTTGTCAAAAGACCCGACAATTAATGAAGAAGATAGAACAAAACAAGTCATTGCTCCTTACCGCGAACAAGTTTTACTTGGAAAGCAGATCGGGGAGATGGCCAGTGATATGATAACTAAAACAATGAAGATAAAAAAACTCACAGAGAAAGACAAGACTGCTCTCAAAACAGAATTTGATAAACATGCCAAAGGCATCAAGCTTCAAATTGATATGAACGTGAAAAAGCTCGAAGAGCAAATCCAAAAAATTTCCAAATAAACTTTACCTCTTAGCGAACTATTTCTAAAAGTTGGTCATAGCTTAAATCGGGCATTTCAATATTTGAAACCGGGGCGCTTGGAAGTGTGTCCACATCATAATTAGTCTTCATTGAGTAATCTCTATCAATCCTGTTTCTTAGGCCTTGCTCGGCCTTGTACCAACTCGTCTTATTAGTACCTGTCACACAGCTTGCAGTGCCGGTGAGTCCCCAGCGAAGTTCGGCGCAGTGATAGGGGTCAAAAGAAAGAGCAAATAATTTATTTAAAATTAAATCTAAATTGAGATCAATTTGTTGAGTGGCGTGAACGGAGCAAGATTTTGATTTTGCTAAATAGATTTCTCGTAAATCTTTTACTAGATCGGGACCTTGATAATAAATAGTTGGATCGTGATTTAAATATCCATCAATCACCTTAACCAAAAATTTTTTGCCTTCTCTTACTGATGCTTTCAACCTTGCATCTCGTGAAGGTGTTGCGTAAGTTTCCCAATCGCCGTCTGCTCCATAAATATTTTCTGGCAAAAATTCTGGATGGGTCCGATTTTGAAGGCCAGACTTAAGAGATACATTTACCGCCTGCTCGCGATCTTGAACATCTTGGCAGAGCTCATCCAAAAAATCATTAAATTCAGAAGTAGGATTATAGATGATCACTCCATCAGTAAGCATTTTTCTTACGTATTCATAAAATGTAACTTCCTGGCCTTTATAGACGAAAGGTCCCTTTTGGAATTGAATTAGAGAGTAGCCAGGAAGATCAGCGTTTAGTTTAGACTGAATTCTATCTCCACCAACTGAAAAGGGGCGAAAATTTGAAAAACCACCACCGATTTGAACCCTGGTTCGGGCAAATTTCTCTCCATAGGTAATAGTAGTAAGAGAGTTATCTGGATGGGCATCAATTAAGAGAATTTTACCATTTGAAGTGATATCGTAAACGACTGCGACATGCCCGTTAGCATCGTATAGAACAGTTCCTGGAACAATTGATTTGCGGTCGATATCTACCGGATAGGTATCGCGGAAAAGCTTTCCTGAATCATTCAGGGAAGCATTTGTTCTAAATGAAGCTGTCGAAATGGAATCAGTTGTATTTTGAAGAATTTTATTAATATTATCGCCGTCTCTTACATAGCGTTTGGCCGTAACAATATTTCCAAATTTGCTGTAGCGAATATCACTTTTAGCACCACTAAAACTAGTTGCTGCAACCAAATCAGTTGGATAAGCAAAGGGCAGGTCGTTCATCCAGCTAAAATAGCCTCTCAAGATGAAAGGTAGATCTGCACAATCTGAAAAAATGCTATTGAGGCGTGTAGGATTCAGTTTATAAAAAAGGGGATTGGCGATAGGGCTTCGCAGGCATTCATCAGTCGTTTTACAATAACCATTCTTCCGTGCCAGTCCCAGTTTATGAACAAAATCTTGATAGATTAATTCATGGCCCGGATCCCATGAAACATTTTGAATTTTCCATCGAAGACTCTTCGTTTTCTCGGCGAAGATTGGATGCGAAGTGGCCATCACAATAACGAGTAAGAGTAATTTTTTTCGCATTTTAAATCCTTTAGTTAAAAAACTAAAGGATTTAGTACATTAAGAAAGTAGGGAGAACCAATACCCTTTTCTTAATTATAACAATCTATATAGTAAAATATTCTAGGTTAAAAAAATGGGATAGGCGCTCTTTGCTTCAGAGACAAATTTATGATCACAAATATATTCACCTTTTTCATTTTTTTTCACTGAAGATCCAAAGAATATTGGGTCGTGTTCAAAAATCATTATAAGATTTTTTTCATTGATAAATTGTAGAAAATGCTTTTTATCTATTGTCGTTATCCCGGGAGAAATATCGTAACCCATTACCCAGGGAATACTGACGTGATTGGATGTCGGGATAAGATCGGCCATATAGATAAATTTGTCATCATAGGCATGCATCAGATAAGGAGTGTGTCCCATCGAACATTTGAATTCCAGACCTGGTAGAATCTCGCCTTCCATTCCATCCACGAAGTGAAGTTGATTATGTGTTTCGTACCAGTCCAAAACGGGTTTAAAATACTCGAAATGAAAAGAACCGGAGTCCCTTTCACTTGGATGATGAGAGTACTCGTAATGTTTGTGGTGCAAGTGTACCATCGCTTTTTTTAGCACTGGTTCCATTTTTCCATCAACCATTTTTCCAATTCCACCCACATGATCAAAATGCAAGTGTGAGATAACTAAATCGGTAATCTCAGAGGGGCCTAAATTAATTTCGGCCAATGCTTTTTCCAAGGGAGAAATGCCTCCGACCACCGCGAAGCGCTGATCAAATTTTTCGCCATGATAATCGCCGATACCGGTATCAATCAAAATATTTCTTTCGCCTGATTTGATAACAATCAAACGAAGGGCCAATTCAATACGGTTCATTTCGTCGGCCGGATGAACTTTACTCCATAATGGTTTTGGAATAATTCCAAACATTGCGCCGCCATCGAGCTTGAAACGCGCAGGTTCAAGAGAGAAATATTGTTTACTTTGCATATTATTAGACCTTTTTTTGGGTTGATTTATTCTCAGTCTAGCTCTAGAGCAAAATAATGGCCATATATTGGGCGTCGCTCCTTTAAGGATTTAGCCCATGCCATTATTATGACAACGTCTCAAAAATTTCAGCACGAAAACGATCATTCCATATTAGGAGAGTCTATGAACGTCCATGAGTATCAGGCCAAAGAATTGATGCGTAAATTTGGCATTAAAGTTTTAAATGGTCATGTCGCAAAGACTGCGGATGAAGCAGTAGAAGCAGCTAAGAAGCTTGGTGGAAATATTTGGGTGGTAAAAGCTCAAATACATGCCGGTGGTAGAGGTAAAGGCGGCGGGGTAAAACTTGCGAAGTCTTTAGATGAAGTAAAAAAAATTGCTTCAGAAATTTTAGGTATGACTTTAGTGACTCACCAAACTGGTCCTGAAGGTAAATTAGTTCACACTCTTCTTATCGAAGAAGGTTGTCTTATCGATCACGAATACTACGTTGGTCTGGTGCTTAACAGAGACACTTCGATGGTGACATTCATGGTGTCGACTGAAGGTGGTATGGATATTGAGCACGTTGCTGAAACGACTCCAGAAAAAATTATAAAAGTGGCCGTTGATCCAGCGACTGGCTACCGGCCATATATCGGAAGAGTCATTGCTTACGCTCTTGGATTACCAAAAGAGCAACATAAAGAAATCTCTTCATTTTGCGAAGGGCTTTATAATTTATATATGGCCAACGATTGCTCAATTGCTGAAATCAATCCGCTGGTCACAACTAAAGACGGAAAAGTTTTAGCTCTAGATGCTAAACTTAACTTCGATGACAACGCCCTTTTTAGACACCCGGAAGTGGCGGCTTACCGCGACCTTACTGAAGAATCAGAAAAAGAAACAGAGGCCGGAAAATTCGGTCTGTCGTACATTTCTCTCGATGGCAACATCGGGTGTCTTGTCAATGGAGCGGGACTAGCGATGGGCACAATGGACATCATCCAACTTGAAGGCGGATCTCCTGCAAACTTTTTAGACGTGGGCGGGGGAGCAACAAAAGAAGCAGTAGAAAAAGCTTTCTCGATCATTTTATCAGACAAAAACGTAAAAGGAATTCTAGTCAACATCTTCGGTGGGATCATGAAATGTGACATCATCGCTGAGGGAATCATTGCAGCTGCAAAATCTCTAGGTGTAACAGTTCCTCTGGTTGTTCGTCTTGAAGGAACAAACGTTGATTTAGGTAAGAAACTTCTTAATGAATCAGGACTAAAAATTACTGCTGCAAACGATCTTGGCGACGCTGCTAAGAAAATCGTAGCTGCTGTGAAGGGAGCATAATCATATGTCTATTTTAATCGATAACAATACAAAATTAATTACGATCGGTATCACTGGTAAACAAGGAACCTTCCATACACTTGGATCACAAGCTTACGGAACAAAAGTCGTCGGTGGTGTGACTCCTGGAAAGGGCGGAACTATTCACGAAGGTTTTCCAGTGTTCAATACTGTCAGAGAAGCAATGGAGGCCACTGGAGCAAACGCTGCAATGATTTTTGTTCCACCAGCATTTGCTGCAGACTCAATCCTTGAGTGTGTAGAGGCCGGTATGCCATTAGCAATCTGTATCACTGAAGGTATTCCCATTTTAGATATGGTTAAAGTTAAGGGGGCCTTAGTTCGCTCTAAAACTCGCTTAATAGGCCCGAACTGCCCGGGTGTTATCACTCCAGGACAATGTAAAATCGGAATTATGCCAGGACAAATTCACCTTCCAGGAAAAGTGGGAGTAATCTCTCGCTCTGGAACACTTACTTACGAAGCGGTTTTCCAATTAACTCAACGAGGAATTGGTCAATCAACTTGTGTTGGTATCGGTGGAGATCCAGTAAACGGATCAAGCTTTATTGATATCCTAGAAATGTTTAACAACGATCCTGGAACAGAGGCAGTTATCATGATCGGAGAAATCGGTGGATCTGCTGAAGTAGATGCTGCTAGATGGATCAAAAAGAATATGAAAAAACCTGTGGTCAGCTTCATTGCTGGTGCTTCTGCTCCAAAAGGGAAGAGAATGGGTCACGCTGGTGCAATTATCTCTGGTGGAGACGATACGGCAGAAGCTAAGTTCAAAATTTTAGCAGAATGTGGTGTTACTTTAGCTAGATCACCTGCAGAACTTGGACAAACTCTAGAATCTGTACTAAAGAAGAAATAAGCAAATACTAAGAAACTCACTCAAGGGAGATTACACAAATGGAAAGAACATTTTCAATCATTAAGCCAAACGCCGTAGCGGACAACAACATCGGAAAGATCATTTCACTTTTCGAAAAAGAAGGTCTTAGAATTGCAGCTTTAAAACTTACTCACTTATCAAAAGAAAAAGCTGAAGGATTTTATATTGAACACAAAGACAGACCATTCTTTGGTTCACTTGTTGGTTTCATGACTGAAGGCCCTGTGGTTCTTATGGTTCTTGAAGGCGAAAACGCTGTAGAAAAAAACCGTAAACTTATGGGAGCTACAAATCCCACAAACGCTGAAGAAGGAACTATCAGAAAACTTTACGCAAAATCAATCGAAGCTAACGCTGTTCATGGGTCTGATTCTCAAGCGGCAGCTGATCGCGAGATCAATTACTTCTTTGATAAAAATGAAGTTCAAAACCGTTTCTAAATAATTAGGGCCCTCTTCGGAGGGCCTTTTTTTTCATATTTAATTCAAAAAATTTCCTACTGCTTCTTTTCCAATTTTAACTGGGGCGAATACTCGACGATTACTTCAAGTGGTTTGTGATCAGATCCTTGATAGAAATCTTCAACCTTTGCCGAGATAATTTTTATATCATTGGTGTAATAGAAATGATCGAGTGGATGTTTATTGAATCTCATGCGGTAATCAGGAGAAAATTTGGCCTCATTTAATCTCAGTTTTTTGCCCATTTCTTTTAGAATAGCAAAGCGCTCATCACTCCAAGAATTGAAATCACCGGCAAAAATAAGCGGGCTTGGAATCTTTTTAAGAGCTTCATAAATTCGATTCATTTCTTTTTTGTATGAATATCCATCTACAAAATTAATTCCGTGGATATTTACAACCGTTAATTTTTTAGTCGAAAAACGGATTGGGTAGCTGGTAATTAAAGTAATCTTTGGAGAGTTGATCACTGGTTCAAGAGTTTCAGTTCTTACATAATCTATACTGAAAGGCAGAACGGGACTAGATGTGGCCACACCTGTGCGATCGTGGTCTCTTCCATAGAAGAATGAGGTCGCAGAAGCATAAAAATAATCAGGGAAAGAGCTAAAAACCATGCGCATCAAAGGATTAAGATACATTTCTTGAGAAAGAACGAGGTCCTTTTGGTTGGCCAGGGAATCATAATCTTTTACGAAATCATCATTTGCTCCCTTATGAAGGTTCCACACGAGGATATTCATACGTTTTGAGAGGGAAGCCTGGGAAGAAAGCCCAAACGTTAGGATGACATTTTTATTAGTTGGAACTGGATAATTTAAATTATCGCTAGCAAATGTAGATCCAGAAAAAAAAAGTGCCATCGTAAGACTCAGGGTCTTTGAAATTTGAGATAGTGTTTGCATCGTTACTTCCTCCTTTTAAAGATTATTTAATTCAACAAATGGTGGCATCATTCCAAGGCCTCTACAATTGTAAGTAAGAGGAAATGAGATGAATTATAAAAAAAGGAAATTATTTTTTTAATCTATTACATCTATATGAGCAGATTATATATTAGCAAGATGACTAAGAAAGTAGATATATCTACGTCACTGACAAGCTTATGGGGGAGATGTTGAAAAAAAAAGTTATTGCTTATATTTTTAGAACAAAAGATAGTCGGGCCGAAGTCCTGGTCTTTACCCACCGCGATTTTCCAGAGGCCGGCATTCAAGTTGTGGGCGGCACAGTCGAATCAAATGAAAATTTTGAAGAGGCCTTACTCCGAGAAATCAAAGAAGAGTCCGGTTTAGTTTTCAAGGCCCAAGATATCCTTAAAAAATTGGGTGAAACTCAATATCTACGAAAAGATATGGCCGAGATCAATCATCGCAATTACTATGAGCTCAAAGGTGGGGATTTACCCGATTCATGGTCTCATACCGTCGTGTCTAATGGTCTTGATAACTCGCTGGTATTTGATTTTTTTTGGATGCCAATATCTTTAGCTAAAAAAGAACTCACAGGGAATTTCGGGGAACTCTTACCCTAGAATCCTTTAAAATTAAGTAACATATGTAGATATTACAGGGTTCATTGTGGAAGACGTCTCAAAGCGTTATAGTCGGATGTACTTTGTAAATCGGAGGTCTAAATGTTTTCAATCGGTGCGTATGCAGTCTGTCCCGGACACGGTGTCGGTCAGATTTGTGACATTGAAGAAAGAGAAGTGGGTTCTGAAAAGAAAACATTTTATATTATACGAATATTGGCCAACGGCATGACTGTTATGGTTCCCACTGATAGTGAAACTGGAATTCGAGGCCTCGTCGGCAACGAAGAAGTTGAACTGGTCTATAAGCTTTTAACTGATCATGATGTGAAGGTAGATAATTCAACTTGGAACAGAAGATACAGAGAATATTCGGCCAAAATTAAGACGGGTTCAGTAATAGAAATTGCGGAAGTTCTTCGTCAACTATTCTTATTAAGAGATAAGAAAGCATTAAGTTTTGGTGAAAAGAAAATGTTGGATCAGTGTCGTGAACTTTTGGCACAGGAATTCTCGCTTACAATTAATCTCGATAAAAATTCAATTAATGAAAAAATTAATGCTTATTTCCAATAAGCTCTTATGTTAGACTAAGTCAATCAGTCTAACTCTAGAGCTCATTGGAAATTACCTATGGAAATCAAAGTCTTTAACAATCTTACTCGTCAAAAAGAAATCTTTAAACCAATTGATCCCAATTTGATAAAATTCTACAGCTGTGGACCAACAACCTATAATTTCCTGCATGTCGGAAATGCTCGCGCACTTGTCGTTGCGGATTTATTTCACCGTACACTTAAAACTCTTGGGTATAATGTAAAGTTTGTCAGAAACTATACTGATGTTGATGACAAGATCTTAGAGGCCGCAAAGCTTAGGGGAATTCATCCCAAAGAACACGCAGATGAATTCATCCGCGAATGTGCAAAGGATATGGAATGCCTGGGAATGCTTCCTGCCACTGTCACACCAACAGTTTCAGAAACCATGCCTGAGATTATCACCATGATTGAAGACCTCATCAAAAATGGCTACGCCTACATCGTTTCTGGGGAAGTTTATTATAATGTTCCGAAATTTACTGAATACGGGAAACTTTCAAAAGTTGTACTAGATTCTCTTCAACATGGAATTCGAGTTGAAGTTGATGGGCAGAAAAAACATCCTTCGGATTTCGTTTTGTGGAAACCTGCAAAACCCTCTGAAGGCTGGAGTTGGGATTCTCCTTGGGGAAAAGGTCGTCCCGGATGGCATATTGAATGTTCGGCCATGGCAAAAAAACATTTGGGCAAAACAATTGATCTTCATCACGGTGGAGTCGATTTAATGTTCCCTCATCATGAAAATGAAATTGCACAGTCTGAAGCTGCCAATGGATGTCCATTTTGTCATAACTGGGCCCACAATGAATTTTTAAATTTTGGTTCTGAAAAAATGTCTAAGTCACTTGGAAATGTAGTGACCATTAGAAAGTTCACCGAATCTTTTTCAGGGGCCATCCTTCGCCATATACTTTTATCTGTTCACTACCGATCTAAACTTGATTGGACCGAAGATGCGATTTCAAAAGCGATTGGAGAAATTGAGAGAATACATGAATGTGCTGTTTTAGTTACTAACGCCCATCCTATCGATTGCGATGATCAGGTAGAAGTTGAAAGTGTTAAAAATAGTTTTAAACTAATCCAGGAAGAAATGGCCAATGACTTTAATGTTCCTGCGGCCATGGGCACTTTTTTTGGTGTGATAAAAGATTTTAACCGCAGGGTTTTAGGGGATATTTCAAAGGCCTATATTGAAGAAGTTAAAAAATGTTTTTATTTTATGAGAGACGCCACTGGTTTGGTTCACGATGATGCTATATCTGTTTTAAAAGAATTAAATCTGGCCCGCAAACATTTATCGGGAACAAGTTCAGATAATGATGCTGAAGTTTTACTTCTTCTCGAGGAGCGCAAAGAGGCCCGTGCCACTAAAAACTATAAGCGCTCTGATGAAATCAGAAATCGCTTGAATGAACTTGGTGTAGTTGTAAAAGACAATCCAGATGGAACAGCTACATGGAGCTATAAATAATAATGGCCAAATAAAAAATGCGGCTAGATTAAAATTTCTGGAGCAATGGCCCTTTCATTATAATTTGAGGCCATCGTATGTCCGTAGGCACCAGCATTGTCGATAATGACGAGATCGCCAGTCTTAAGCGTTGGTAATTTTTTCTTCATTCCAAAGCAATCGGCCGTTTCACAAATTGGACCAACGATATCAGTGGTGATCATTTTTTTTGATTTTGTTTCAGGCAATACTTCGTGATGAGCTTCATAAAGAGCTGGGCGAATAAGATCGTTCATTCCAGCATCGATAATGGTGAAGTGGCAATTGTCAGAAGTTTTTGTTCGGACAACGCGAGAAACTAAAACGCCCATTTTTCCAACCAAAATTCTTCCTGGTTCAAAAACAATGCGAGGAGTGTGATCCGTTTTGGAATAATAAAATTTCTCCAATGCTCCTGAAATAGTTTCCATATACTTTTCAATGCTGGCGAGTTTGTTGCGTTCTTCTACGGTGTAGTCAATTCCTAAACCACCACCCACGTCTAAAAATTCTAAAGGAATTTCTATTTCATGGGCCAGCTTTGTAAGTTCTTTGATCGCGGCCACTGTTGCTTTTAAATCTGTCAACTGACTTCCAATATGAATAGAAAGTCCCACTAAAATTGTATTGGTCCAAAAACTTGGAACGGCGAGAGCTTCCAAAATATCAGTTTTTAGTAAACCAAATTTATGAGTTTTATTTCCGGTCGAAATATGTTTGTGAGTCTTAGCATTAACCTGAGGGTTTAATCTAAATGCAACTCTTGCGATTCGTTTTTCTTTTTTAGCGATTTGGTTGATCAGTTCCAACTCTTCAATGGACTCAACGTTGAAAGAATAAATTCCTTTTTTTCCACATTTTATAGCAAATAATATTTCACTTTCCGTTTTTGCCACACCTGAAAAGACTATTTTTTGTGGGTCAATGCCGGCCTTAATTGCTTTTTTTAGTTCACCCACAGATACAACATCAGCTCCACTTCCCAATTTTTTTAAGCGTTTTAGTACTTCGATATTGGCGTTTGCTTTTACGGCATAACAAATTAAAGGGGATGGAATTCCTTGTTTCACGGCAGATTGAAAGAAGGTCTTATAATAAAAATCTAAGCTTTTTTTGCTATACAAATAAAATGGGGTGGCGCGCTTATTGGCAATCTTTTCCAGCGATAATCCATCAAAGGTAAGTTTATTTTTTTTGTATTGAAGAGGCGAAGGTAGTATATTTTTCATAGGATAATCCTAGGTCCAAATACTTTATGAAGAAAGAAAAATCTCCCATTAAGACTCAAAAAAAGACTGGCCCAAAGGCCGGTTCACCGACTGCTGAAAAAAAATCAGATAAGATCGCAGATAAGATCGCAGATAAGGTTTCAGATATGATCTCAGGTCCGGCCGTTTTTAATCTTGTAAATCCCTTCTCCCCAGCTGGAGATCAGCCTCGTGCCATTGCTCAGCTGATTGAAGGTTTCACCACCGATAAAAAAACAAAACAAACTCTTCTGGGAGTGACTGGTTCTGGAAAAACCTTTGTCATGGCCAATGTCATTCAGGCGCTAGGTAAAAAAACTTTAGTCATGGCCCATAACAAAACCCTAGCGGCCCAGCTCTATGCTGAGTTTAAAGAATTTTTTCCCAATAATGCCGTTGAATATTTTGTTTCTTATTACGATTACTATCAACCAGAAGCTTATGTCGCGGGCTCAGACACTTATATTGAAAAAGATTCTGCGGTTAATGACGAAATAGAAAAACTTCGTCACAGCGCCACTCGCAATCTTATTGAGCGCGATGATGTTATTGTGGTGGCCTCGGTTTCCTGTATTTACGGTATTGGTTCAAAAGAAGAATACGGTGGAATGAAAGCAACTATTGAAGTGGGAGAGATTCTAGATCGAGATGACTTTTTAAAAATTCTAGTGGCCATCCAGTATGAACGAAATGATATCGATTTTTCTCGAGGTTGCTTTCGAGTGCGAGGAGATATGGTCGAAGTTTTTCCTTCTCATGAAGAGAGCAATGTCGTTCGAATTGAATTTTTTGGAGATGAAGTCGATTCAATTTCAATCGTCGATCCTTTGCGCGGAAAAGTTTTACAGAGTTTAAGAAAAGAAACCATTTATCCAAAATCTCATTATGTGGTGAGCGCGGAGAAAATGAAAGATGCTATTGGGGCCATTAAACAGGAGCTTCGTGAGCGCATCCAAGAGTTCATTAAACAGGATAAATTATTAGAGCGGCAGCGTATTGAACAGCGAACTCTTTATGACATTGAGATGATGGAAGAGTTGGGATTTTGCTCTGGCATTGAAAATTATTCTCGCCATTTAACGGGGGCAAATGCAGGGGATCCTCCTCCGACTCTAATTGATTATTTTGATCGCGATTTTTTAATGATTATCGACGAGTCTCATATTACTGTTTCACAAACTGGTGGAATGTACCGCGGGGATCGGGCAAGAAAAGAAAATTTGGTGAACTACGGATTCCGCCTCCCATCAGCTCTTGATAACCGCCCTTTAAAATTTGATGAATTTGAAGAGCGCCAAGACTTAACGATGTATGTTTCGGCCACTCCTGGAAATTTTGAATTGGAAAAAACCAATGGCGAATATGTTGAACTAATCATTCGGCCTACTGGACTTCTGGATCCGGTAATTGAAGTTCGTGAAGCTTCCACTCAAGTCGATGATATTTTAAAAGAAGCACGTGTTGTTATTAAAAAAGGTCAGAGAGTTTTAGTGACAACACTTACTAAAAAATTGGCCGAAGAGCTTACCAAGTATTTTGCTTCAAGTGGAATTAAAGTGCGCTACTTGCACTCTGACATCGACACACTTGAGCGCATGGAAATTATCCGCGATCTGCGCCTTGGTGAATTTGATGTTTTAGTCGGGATCAATCTTTTACGAGAAGGACTCGACATCCCAGAAGTCTCATTGGTCGGAATTCTTGATGCCGACAAAGAAGGGTTTCTTCGTTCAGAACGTTCATTAATTCAAACAATGGGAAGGGCCGCCAGAAACTCTGAAGGACGAGTTATTCTCTACGCTTATAAAATGACCAAGAGTATGGAGCGCGCTATTGGTGAAACCAATAGGAGAAGAAAAATTCAAGAAGAGCATAATGCAGAGCTAGGCATCATACCTACGACTATTATTAAAAGTGTAAGTGGAGGAGTCATCGAGACTCTTCGCGGAGCTAAAAAAGGAAAAGGCGAAAAGAAAAAAGTTGAAGTGACCCATTTAAGTGCAGAAGCGCTGGATAAACGAATTGAAGAATTAAAAAAATTAATGAAAGAAGCATCTCGTGATCTTCGTTTTGAAGACGCTGCAAAAATACGAGACGAAATTAAAACTGTTACTGATCTAAGAATCTTACTTTAGCCCAATGATTATATCCCAAAATTCCCCGACAAAATTACTATTAAATGATCTGCCATTATGTGTTGATTTGTAATTTTCATATGTTAAATCTGGCATGGCCTATGCATTTAATCTAGCAGTGATATTTTGATTGAAGGAGGACAAAGTGGATAAACGATTTAAACGCAGAAAAAAGAAGACACACCCCTCTGTACATACAGAAGAAGCATCAGCACTTATAGAAAAACTTAAAGATGAAGATGAGTTTGTCTCATTCCATAATGATCCAGATGGCAAAATAATTTTTTTAAACGAAACCATTACCCCTAATTGGCTGATTGAAAAATTGAACAATCATTTCATTTGTGACAGAAATGAAGGTGTAAAAGGTTTGTGGCCGACAGTATAAGCAAGCTGCGGTCAGCGATAAGTCTTCCTTGCAAAAAAATAATTCATGCCAACCCAACTAACCAACTAAAATGAAGAATAAATTAAAACGGGAGTCAACTTGAACCAGCATAGAGGACGAGATTATTCTCTAGATGGAATTAGAGGGATCGCTATTGTTATTGTCATGATTTATCATCTTGTCGGTGTGCTCGCAGTAAGTGGAGCTGATTTTCATAATCCGATCAGTAAACTTATTTTTGTCTTTATTGATGATGGTTGGATGGGAGTCGATCTCTTTTTCACTTTATCAGGCTATCTGATAACATCTATTCTTCTAAAAACTAAGGCAGAACCAAATTATTTAAAAAATTTTTTTATGAGAAGATCTTTGCGTATTTTTCCTCTCTATTATTTCTTTCTTATTATCTATTTTATCGTTCTTCCTTATTTTTTTGGGGAATACTCACGCTTTCAACATTTAGAAAGTCGTCAAGTTTGGTACTGGACCTATATGTCCAACTTTGAAATTTTCTTTAAGCAAAAATGGTCTGATCCTGCACACCTTTGGTCGCTTGGAATTGAAGAGCAGTTTTATTGGTTTTGGCCTTTTATTGTTCTCTTGTTTTCGTCTCGCACTTTTCATTGGCTAACCGCAATCATTTTTATTTTGCAACCTCTTATCCGTCTGGCCTTCGTCTTAAGTGGAGTTACCGGAAACGTTATTCCAGCTTTTACATTTAGTCACCTCGATGGCCTGATGGTCGGGGCCTTTATCGCAACTTCTCTTTATCGCCAAACTTTCACCAAAGAGTCTTTAAGAAAATGGGGTTATTATTTATTTTTTGGAGGATTGCTCGCACGGCTAGCTCTTCCATTTATTCCAGTTTCTTTCGATATTAGAAGGAATGTCATTGCTATCGATATCTGGTCACTATTTAGTGGAGGACTTATTCTCTTGTCAGTAACACACGCCAAAGAGTCATTGATTAATACCTTATTAACAAATCGCTTATTGGTTTTTGCAGGAACTTATAGTTATGGACTATACATGATTCATCAGCTGATATTTCAGTATATCGCTTTCAAGTTTGGTTCAATTGCTGGTGCTAATTTAATAAGTTTGCTTCAAGTTGGAATCCTGGGAGGAATCGCAAGTTTCATTGGAGCATGGTTATTGTTTAAATATTTTGAATCACCATTTTTAAATTTAAAGGAGCACTTTTCATATGCCAAAATTAAATCTCACTGACACCTACCTTGGGCACACATATAGAATTACCTCATTTGTAGATGTGCAATCTTTTGATTTTGAAAGAGAACTCAACACCTTATTGCATGAACATAATCAAGACCATCCTGATGAATTGTGGGAACTCTATGGCCAGAATCGATGTCACTACATCGAAAACCAAAATGCTGGTTGTTACTTAATTCAAATTAAAAGGCCTGATAGTGTCCCCCTCACTCAGCTAGTTATACATATTGAACAAAAAAAATATTTATCACTTACTTCAGGGCAAATTAAAAGATGGTGTCAGGCCAATTTAAGCCAGGAAGATTGTGAAATTGTCTTAAAAATTATTCAACAATTTATAAGTCAGCATACTTCACTGATGTCACTTCGATTGCAGCTTTTTGATTTTTCTCCTTTATGGTCTTTAGAGGCACAAAAACTATCAGAAAAATTTAATTTCAAATCTACTCAAAATAATGAATATACTCATACCAGAGCACTTAAACTAATTGGAACTGATGAAGAACTTTTAGCTACCGTCCCACCAAAAACGCGTGCAAAAATTCGGCATAAATCTCATGAAAACTTTATGATCACAGAGCTTCGTGACTTTAAATATATTCCCGCTCTTCAAATGGCAATCGAGCATTCCTTTAAAAGAAGTGCTGATTTTAAAATTAATTCAAATTTTGATGACATTATGAATATGGCCATTAAGTATCCTGAAAAATGCCGCATTATTGGATATGCAAAAAAAGATAATCCTGATTTCCCACTAGCTTTTGTCGTTGGTATTATTGGGGATGGGCTATGCGAATATCATATGGCGGGCTCTCTAAACGATCCTGAGCTAAGATCTATCCCGTTTAACTATTTATTAGTATGGAATTTAATTTTATGGGGAAAAAACTCTGGTGCAAAACTATTTGATTATGGTGGTATATCTGACGAAGGCCCCAATGATCCCACTGCTAATATTTCTTACTTCAAGCGAAGATTTCCTGCGGATGAGTATAAAGTTGCTTCAGAATCTTTATGGATAGTTAGCCCGTTCAAATGGTTCTCTTTTCTTTTTATGAAAAAAATACAAGCTCTTACACGGAACGTAATCTCTTCGTAAATGATATTAAGGGAGTTCTCATTTTGACAGGAAAATGGTATGCAATTACAAAAGGAATGAGCTTAAAAGCCTCTTTGTATGATAATTTAAAAAGATCAAAAAATGCCCGGAAACCATTTGATTTTTTACCATAGGCCGAGGAAAACTCACTTCTAACCACCCAAGCGTGGGCCTGGGCAAGATGTTCATGAACAACTTCTTTTCCAAGTGCCTCAAATACTCCGGGATAATTTTTTAATCGATTGGTAATCGCTTTCTCATTTCCTAGTGCCACAAATAAAAGTAGCTCATTTGATGTCATTTGGTCATCGGCGCCCATGCGATAAAGCATTCCTGCTTTTTCAACCATGGCACCTTCTCCTAATAAAGAAAGACGCCAGAAAAATTCATAATCTTCACCAGCATAATGATAAGTTTGATCTAGACCTCCTGTCTTTTGAATAGCTGTTCTTCTTATAAATGCGACTGGTGGATGGACCATATTTCCTAAAAAAAGTGTCTTGAAGATTTCACCCTTACGATAAGAGACCTTTTCATTGCGATAGTCTAAGGTGCCTATTCTCGGAAAACATTTATCAAGGTCGATAATATTGTAAACATTATAAGCAGTATTTATATCATTTTCATGTGTCATCCTTCCTTTCTCGTCAACAATATTGATCAGAGTCCACGCAATAACGACTTCTGGATGTTTTTTTAGGATGGCAACTTGATTTGAAAGCTTTCCTTGCAACCAAATATCATCAGAATCTTGAAAGGCAATAAATTCTCCTTTCGCGTGCCTCATTCCTTCATTTCTAGCTGAAACTAATCCACCATTTGTTTTTTTTACGAATTTAATTTTACCAGGATATTGCTTAAGATATTTTTCCATCAGTTCATCAGTCTTGTCATTTGAACCATCGTCAACAACAATGACTTCAAAATGAGGATAATCTTGCATTAAAACACTATCCAGAGATTTATCAAGAATATAATCTCGATTAAATGTTGGAATGATTACGCTAACTAAATCAACAACGCCATCTCCTAAACACACGTCCATCGGAATAATCGGAGGTAAATACATATCTTTGATTCGATTTCTTTTGTTCTCTGTTTTCATAAATAATCTCCAAAATGTTTTAGCAATTATATTGTTTTCTGAATATCCCGACTGTCATCCCAGTGCAACTTTTCTTAATTTTAATTTTTTTAAGATTACGTATTATTTAATATCGCATTGGCGAGTAGCCTTTTTTTGTTCATAAAATAATTGATCATTTTTTGAAAGAAAGGAAGGTCTCCCAAAAGATTTTTTTGTAGAAAAAATATAGTTCCTAAATAAACCAGGGCAAAGGGAATACCACAGTAAGCAAACCATATAAGCCTGCTGTTAAAATAGTTTTTTAAAAGTATACTGGCGATACCTAGTGATCCCGCTAACCCAGAGTAAAGAAATAATGATTTTACAGGAATCATTTCTTTGAGAGACCATTCATAGGTTTTAAGCATTAAGTTAAATCCTAAAAATTTTTGAACCAAAAGTGTAATGATCATTGCAATAAGGGCGCCATAAGGGCCGAATTTCCAAGCTAGAAGAGAGCAGAGTATAAGCGAAAAAGAGCCCATCTTGATTGTATTTTTTAGAATCCATTTCCCGTTGCCACTTGCCCTCGCCGCGACATCGTAAGGGATTCCACTTAATAAAATCCACATACTATAAAACCTTAAATAGGGAACGGAAGTTATATATTTTTCTGTAAATAATAAGGTGATAATAGGTTCAGCAAAAACAAAAAGCCCAACAAATGAAGGAATAAAAATAAGCATGATTTGCTCTAACCCAAAACGATACAAATGAGCGGCCTGGAGTTTATCATTGCGTTCAATGGCGGTTGCCAGTTGAGGAATCATCACTCGGTTAACTGAAGATTCTAAAATTTGCAAGGGGGGAATGGAGAGGCACCCAAACATATATCCAGCGTATTGAACAGGAGAGATTAAAATGGAAAGCAAAAAACGGTCCGAATTATTCATAAGAAAATCAAAAATTCCAGAGGTGGAAACAGGAAAATAGTATTTTAGAACGCTTCTAGCTTCTTTTAAGTCAAGACCAACAGGAACCCATCCTTCTTTTACTCCAAGATAGTAGGATGCTGCAATTTTAAGCATCATGGTAATTGCATAGGCCCAAACTATCATCACCGCTGACTTAAAAATTATAATTGTCACCAGGATAGTAATCGTATTAATGGTATTGAAAATTGCTGAAAAAATGGCCCCTGACCAAATCTTTTTTCTCGCAATTAATATTGATTCATACATTGAAGCCAAAACGACAGTAAGTCCGGCAATTGAAACAGAAATATATTGATCCCAACTCCAATTGAGCCATGGTCTTATAATCGGTGAAAAAATAATTACGACAATAAAAAAGATAACTGATTGAATGATGGCCATACTCCAAGCGCCCCGAACTTTTTCTTTGGCCTTGTGAAGAAGCCCCGTCCAGTAATAAAGGCCATTTTCAATTCCTCCAGAAAAAGATAATGCCGGAATCATGGCAAGATATAAAAACATGATTTTATATTTTCCAATTTCATTACCGGATACGATGCGGCTCATAAACATGGGGAGCACAAGACCGATGAGAGCAGAAATTCCATTGAGAATAGAAATTGGCCAATGACTAATGGCCGTTTGCTTTTCATCGTTCACTGGTTTCTCACTGCTTGAAAGATTCTTGTAGGAAAGGCGAGGGCCAGATCTAAATTCGACCAAGTAGCTTGAGAGGTTCCTCTTTTAACATCAAAAGGGTCTATGCGCTCAAAGTGATTTACCCCTGTTAAAAAGCTAAAACCTAGTTTAAATCCTAAATCCTGTGACACCTGTTTTGTTTCAACATCAAAATGATCATGACCCCCGACAGGATAAGCAATCGATCGAATGGTTGTTCTTAATTTTTCTTCTAGAATATCTTTGGATTTTTTAATTTGAAAACGCAAATCGCCCAAAGATTGCTTGGATAAAATGACGTGCTCATGGGTATGAGAGCCAATGGTAATGCCATTTTGGCCGACTTCTTTTATTTGTTCCCAACTCATCAGTTCTTTTCCTTGAATATCGATGGAAGGAATGGGGACATCTAAAGAGAGTGAAAGTTCATTTAAATATCCATCGATTCTACTTGGTTCCATTTGTTTTAATTCAAAAATAAGTTCTGAAATAACTTTCTTTTTGTTAGAGAGATCTAGATCACTTTCTCTGAAATGGGCACTTGATAATTTGGTATTTTTTACTAAGTAAGCTGTAATGTCCCACCAGCCAAGAGTTCTCTCCATAATATGCTTTGTTGGAATAAAATAGATCGCGGGAATAGAAAGTTTTTTTAAAATAGGATAGGCTATCTCATAATTATCAATATATCCATCATCAAAAGTGACCATTGAACAAACGCGATCTACCTTCTTTTTTTTGTAGAGAATATCGACGAGTTCTTCTTCTGAAATAATATAAGTTTCTTTTTTTAGCCATTCCATTTCTAATTCAAATCTTTTTCCTTCAGGACCAAATACACCATCGTCAAAGATGTTTTTTTTATTTGGATCACTCAATCGATGATAATTTAAAATCATTAACTGGTTCTGATCTTTAATTGTTTTTAATAGTCTCGATTTTTCTAAAAACTGTTTGATACTTTTTTTCATGTTTACCTTAATAATGAATCTGATAAATATTATAGTTTTTAAAGTTCTGCGTTTGAATCATAAGATAAACCATTCTTGGTTTTTTAAAGCAGAACTTAATAGAGACTGATCTTCAAAGCAATAATTATCTTTTATATTTTTCATTATATAAAGTTACGTTAAGCCTTCGACATGCAGTAGTGGTTGCATTGATTTAAGTTATGAAACTAATAGATGAATAAGAAATCATAAAATTCATTGAAATTTAAAAAAAAATTACAAGTGATATTATCTCAAAATTCCCCGACAAAGTTACTTAGAAAATAATCTATCACTCTGTGTTGGTTCGTGATTGTCATATCTTGGATCTGGCATGGCGAATGCATCCATTGAAAATAATTTTTATCAAAGGAGGAAAGAAATGGAAAAAAAAATTAAACCCCAATCAAAAACGTATGTCTTGAAATGGATAGAAAAATTAAGCATTTATTTTTCTTATGAAAGAAATGAAGGCGTAAAAGGTTGGGAGGTTACTGTATGAGCAATTTAGCAGTCAGCAACAAGTCTTCGTTAAATATTGATCAATTTGATATGGCCAATTTCTTTTATACAGATAGCTTTCTATTCAATCGTCTTACTTTAAGTGAGAAGGTAATGAGTGTTATTGAAACATTTTTTGCATTCTTCCTTCTACTGTTTTTTCTTCCCATTATGTTGTTAATGGCAGCTGCGATAAAACTAACCATGGGCGGTAGTGTGTTTTACACACAGACTAGAGTCGGAAGATATGGAAATCATTTTTCCATAATTAAGTTTCGTACCATGATTGAAAATGCCGAAGCAGAATCGGGCCCAAGGCTCTCTTCTATTGGAGATCCAAGAGTAACTAAGCTGGGAAAGTTTTTGCGAGCAAGTCATTTCGACGAGCTTCCTCAATTAATGAATGTCATTCATGGAGACATGTCTTTTATCGGGCCTCGTCCTGAAAGACCTGAGTTCGTTGAAACGTTTGAGCGAGAAATTGTCCAGTACACCCGCAGAAGAGAAGTGAAGCCTGGTATTACAGGGCTTGCTCAAATATGTCTTCCCTATGATGCCACCGCAAAAGAGAAACTTGAGTATGATGTCTTCTATATTGATAACCAGCAGTCAATATTATTCAATTTCATCATTTCTTATTATACCGCTCTTAAAATGATGACATTTTTTAGAAACTAAATTCGTTGATAATTTTAATGAAAGAATAAACAGAGGTGTTTTAAGATGACTATTTTGGTAACAGGCGGGGCCGGCTATATCGGGTCACATGTCATTAGTCTATTGGGCGCAATATATAAAGATATTATTGTGCTTGATAATCTCTCCACTGGAAGACCGGAAAATGTTCTTTTTGGAAAATTAATAATCGGGGAACTTAACGACCAAAAACTTTTAGATACTATTTTTTGCGACTATCATATAGATGCTGTTTTCCATTTTGCTGGAAGCATAGTCGTTCCAGAGAGTGTAACAAATCCTGCACTTTATTATCACAATAATACTGAGCTCTCCCTGAAGCTTATAAAAACATGTTTAAAGTTTAATACTAAGAAATTTATTTTTTCTTCAACTGCAGCTGTTTACGGGATGCCTGTAGGCGGAGTAGCTTCGGAAGAAACTTTGCCCATGCCAATAAATCCCTATGGGCGATCTAAATTAATGACCGAATGGATGCTTGAAGATGTTTCCAGCGTTCATGATTTCTATTATGTAGCTTTACGCTATTTTAATGTAGCAGGAGCAAGTTCAACTGGAAAAATTGGCCAGTCTACACCAAAGGCGACTCATTTATTAAAAACTGCTGCAGAAGTTGTCACTGGCAAACGCCAAGGAATGTCTATTTTTGGAGATGATTACGCAACTCCAGACGGTACTTGCGTTCGCGATTATATCCATGTTGATGATTTGGCCCAAGCTCATGCCGATGCTCTTAATTATTTGGACTCAAATAAAAAATCTCAAATACTAAATTGTGGTTATGGTCATGGTTTTTCAGTAAAAGAAGTTTTGAATACAGTTGAATCAATAACTGGTAAAAAATTAGCTGTCGAAATGGCACCGAGAAGAGAGGGGGATCCGGATATGCTTATTTCAAAGGCCCAGAAGATTAAAAATGTTTTAGGATGGACCCCTAAGTATGATAATATTTCATATATCGTCAAATCTGCCATAAACTGGGAAAAGAAGCTAAAATAAACAGGATAAATTTAATCGAAACATGGTCTTCACTTTTTAATCATTCATCTTTTTTTTGTCTTAAAAAAGATGAAGAACTAAGTTCTTCTTCAAAATCTTTATTTTCTCGTCTTGATTATCAAAACATTGAAACTTTTCATCCTGATAGAAGGAACGAATTTTTATTGGGGCGTGTATGCGCTTCTAAGGCCTTCGAGATGCATTTTGGTACTGAATTACTTTCAATACCAATTAGCTTAAATAGATCTCCCGACTGGCCACAGGAGGTGATTGGAAGTATTTCTCATAATCAATATTGGGTGGGGGCAGCTGTTTCTAAAAGTGAATCTTTGTTAGGTATTGGTATTGATTTTGAAGTTATGGGAAGAACGAAGTTAGAGCTTGCCCGTTATATCAGAAGTTCAGAAGATTTAAAAACACATCATTCTTTAAATGATAATGAACTTTTAACACTTATTTTTTCGGCCAAAGAGTCACTCTATAAAGCACTTTATCCAACTGCCAAATGTTTTTTTGGGTTTGAAACTGCAGCGGTTAGAGAAATTGATATTTCAAACGGCACTTTTAAAATAGATTTAATTTCCAAAATATCCTCTTCCTTGGGCCCTTCTGGGAGGTTCCATTTTGAAGGACGCTTTAAAGTTATTGGCAAAAGTTGTTTAACAGTATTAGAGATTCCCAATTAAAAGCAGTAACTCCGCCATTTATCTGTTAAGGGTTCGGTCCGTACAACATTCCTCCTCCAAAATATGAATAGATTATTTTACTTGCATCCAGTGGATCCAGAGTCACACCGCGAGCATTGATTTGCAATGGAGTCTTGTCATTTTTAAACCAAGTCACACCACCATCTTTACTATGAAGTTCTCCACCGTCACCCCAATTTCCATCGAGTTGGTGATAGCCAACTACGTAAATTTTATTACTATCCTTTGGATCAATTTTTACTTCAGTCGCATGAGTGACTTGTTTTACTCTATTCCATGTAGCACCCTTATCAGTTGTCTTCCAAACTCCGGTCATTAACCAGTTGCTATGATTTTCATAGTCTGCTAGGTAGATGGTATTGGCACCCTCAGTTGAATTGAAATTAATGGCGAAAGATGTTGGGTAGTACCACACCTTGCTTCCTGCATCCGCGTCAGTAGGATAGTTTACTACACCTCTTAGTAGCACCCAAGATGTTGCTTTGTTTTGCACGTCCAAAAAATAAACTCCAGTATAGGCCTGATTGGTAAAGTTCGGAGCATCACCAGTTAAAAGTGCATACGCGTTTCCAGTGTTTGGATCAATTTCTATTTGAGGAATAATTTTATTCCCTGCCGGAAGCCCCATATTGTCAGATTTCCAACTTGCGCCGCCATCTGCTGAAGAAACAATTCCAATTTCCTGAGTACCTCCGTAAATAATATTGTTGCGAGCATCGTAAGCAATAGAAAGGAACTGACGGTTATAAGTGGCATCTACCGGAGTGATGCGTGTCCAGGATTTACCTCTGTTACTAGATTTAAAAAGCCCCCCCTTACTTGTAATAACATTAAAGTAGTTAGGAAAATCATGCGTGTCTCCTGAAGCTGCAAAAACAACTAAGTCATCATTGGGATCGAAGGCATAATCGTAAATACTATTGAAACCAGTTTGGGTAATCCTAAAGCTTGCCCCATGATCTTCAGACACTGATCCTGAAATATCGGCCATGGCGGCATATAGCAGAGATGAATTACTCGGATGAAATTTTGTTTTATAGACACTGGTCACTTCAAGTCCGGTAGACTTCCAAGTTTGACCTTGAGTTGGAGTACCTGCTCCATTAAATTTAGTAAATGGCGCTAACCAATTATCTCCTCCATTCATACTTGAGTGTAAGAAAAAGTATCCTGCGCCAGCAACCATATTAGAATTCTTTTGATTGATGGCAAAACTTTCATACCCACTATCGAACCACCCGATATCGAGAGCGACAGCAGAGTATTCAAGCTTTGATGAGGGCCACGGTGCATATGGAGTGACGTCGTAATTAATCTGGTTGAGTTTCAAGGACCAGCTTCCTCCTCTGTCATGACTGACGTAAACTTTTGTACCATACTGACGGATCCATCTTCTTCCCCCTGTAGTGTAAATAGTTGATGAATCATTCTCTGCCATTTTTAAATGGTCACCAACTGTCTGATTATTTTTTACAAAACCTGCGTTATCTTTATTCACCCAAACGAATCCACAATTGGCAATTGTCTGGTCAATTAAGTTTCGACCCCAATCATTCAAGTATGGATAAACCCAGCTGCAAGCATTAGGGCCATCGGAATCCCCTAGGGCGAGTGTCACTCCATTCTCATCGGATCCTCCCGCGAACTGGCGGATGGCGGTTGCCGGATGATAATAAGTAGAAAAAGAGACTCCATCATTATCAGAGTATAAAACTTGTTCTGTTGTCGCATGATAAATACGTTTAGTCGGTGATCTCTGATCAATAAATGTGCCAGTAGCTTCTTCAGTAATTCCTGAAATTCTGAACCAGGACACACCATTATCAGATGACTTTAAAATACCTTTAGTTGTTCCTGCAAACATGACGTTTGAATTAGAACTATCAGAGAGCCAGTACTTAATTAATTCTCCAGAAACTAATTCCATCGCAACACTTGAAAAAGTATTTCCCGCATCTGTACTTCTTTTGGGATTTACACCTGCAGAAGAATGAAACACAGTCGTGCCGTCGGCAGCAAAGCCAATACTCACGGACTTGGACAAATCGGAATCAAATGTAGCTTGATAATGATTGACTGGATTCCAGCTTTTCCCTAGATCTGTGCTTTTGAATAATGTTCCCATATCTGTTCCAACAAACCATAGATCTGCATAAGGACTTATTGAAACACCGCTCATTGCCCCGCCGCCTCCAATTCCCATCGGGCGATACCCTGTGGTTGAAGTTAACGGTGTCAATGTTGTTGCTGCTTGTACTTCACAAAAGAAAATAAAAGTTAAAACGCTTAGAAATAAAATTTTATTTTTTATTTGTGTGGTTGGTTTTTTAAATTTTTTCAAGACGATCTCTCCTTGATTTGCTGAAAGACTGTTTCTATAAAACAAAAAAGAAAAGAGATAATATAAAAAATTGTTAAAGGCATTGATAAATAATATTGAAAAAATTATTTGCACAGAATCTTAAAGATAAGTTAAGTATCATTTATAATTATTTTTGCTATGGTGTGCATCCTTTGAAGTATTTGCAAAGATAAAAACATTTTTAGGATATATGAATGAAGAATTTAACTGAAAGACAGACTCGCGAAAAAGAGTATTATGAGCAATTTGCTGAAAAATTTAATATCAATCGGCCGATTGATTTCTCACCAGTGGATGGGCCTCTTTTGGAAAAAGAGCGAAGACCATGGAATAGTTACTGGCGCACTTATGAAATCCCCGTTGATTTTTTGCGCAAACAAAAAGAGACTCAAAAAGAATATCATTTATTAGATTTTGGGTGTGGCCCTGGAGATAATTCTCTGCGGTTTGCCAGAGCTGGATATAAAGTAGCAGGGTTTGATATTTGTGAAAAAAATATTAATTCATGTAAAATTCTTTTTGAAAAAAATAATAACTCAGAGCAAGGCAATTTTTTAGTTGGCGTGGCGGAAAAAATTCCTTTTGCTGACGAAAGTTTTGAAGTGGTTGTTGGTATCGATATTCTTCATCATGTGGATATCCCAAAGGCCATTAGTGAGGTTCAAAGGGTTTTAAAGAAGGATGGCATCGCTATTTTTAGAGAGCCCGTAGAAGTTCCTTTTTTTGATATAATAAGAAATACTAAACTTGTTCGTTTTTTATTTCCTAATAAATCTTCACTTGAAGCTCATATCACTGAAGATGAGCGCAAGCTTAACAAATTTGATCTAAATACGATAAAAGAAATTTTTCCCAATATGACCATTGAGAGAAGTCTTGTTCTTTCACGCTTTGATAAAATCTTAAGAAAACACGATAATCCAAAATCAAGTGGATTAGAGAAGTGGGATTATTTTTGTTCTAAAATTCTTCCCAGTTATGGTCTTTTTGGTGGAGCGTCTGTAATAATTCTTAAAAAAAATTAGGTATAGTTGGTTGGCCTTGTGAGATGTGTGTTAGCTTATGTCATTTCTTTAAGCGAACTAAAACCATACTTGTTAAAAATTCTCTTCCGAAAATCTTTTGGGCCCAGGTCTTTCCCCTGATAGGTTTGCAGCTAAAGTCTTCAATCTGAAAGCTGCTTTCTCTAAAACATTTCTCAAGTTTTGCAATGGAAAGTTTATTAAGCCCACCAGAAACTTCCCCAAATTTAGTAGCTCCATCATGATAAAATTGATTGCGCCACCGAATCAGTGCTTTTTCTGTGAAAATGAGATGGGACCATGGGAAAACAGAAAAAGCATGTCCACCAAGTGGGTGGTACCACGTCGGACCAAAGCTTATATAAGCTTCTCCACCCGGTCGAAGGCAATCATACATAATTTTTAATATTTTATCCGGATTATCGAAATGTTCAAAAGCATCAATTGAAATGATCAGATCGGCAGTTGATTGCAGCTCTGGTGAAAGAGTTGTCATAAACGAGCAGTTAGGCAGTTTAATTTTTTCGGAGTTTGCCTCAACAAGTTCTTTGCGAATCTCTAGGCCAATTGCTAATTTTGCACCCCAGTTGGCAATTGTTTCAGTATCTTTACCGTGTCCACAGCCAAAATCTACCACCACTTTACCCGAAACTTTTTTAGAAAATTCATCAATAAATATTTTATTAAGACTTATTCGACTTCCGGGCATAGGTGCCATGGTGTCAATGTGATAAAATTTTTTTAGAAAAGCATATTGAATACGAGATAACATTTTATACATCCTAACGTTTTTTAATGAGTTAAATTTTAAAAAAAAGGAGATTTTTTCTCTGTGTTTTTTATTACAACTAGAGCGAGATTTGGCCAATGTTTTTAGTAAAAATAAAATCGACATTTTCAGTCCATAACTTTTTTAAATAGAACTTCTATCTATATTAAGAAAAACTTAATATGAAGGGAGAGAGCTAGACGAGCTGGTAGGGATGAGATAGATGTCATTATTCGTCATAATATAGTTAATGAAAAAATATTATGGACCACAAAATAAACATCAGAAATTTTATACTGTCTTTATGAATGAACTTACCCGCTCTGATATTTCTCAGCTAATATAAGTGTATTTTTTTTTAAGGTGCAGAATGACAAATAGATTACGAGCGACCTCGGTTTGGGATGTAGATCCAATCAGCTTAATTCTTCAACGTATTCATTTTAAACACACAACGAAGGGACTTCGCTCTCTTAGTGTTCTTAGTGAACACCGTTCTGAAGGGAAGACAACTGTTGCGATGTTGTTAGCACGCGGATTGACTGAAATTTATCATTTTAAGATTCTGCTCATCGATTTAAATCCAGATGGAGATGCTCTTCTTAATCAATACTTAAAAGATTATGAACAGGAAAAAACTCAAGATGGAATCCTAAAATGTCATCAATTTGATTTTTCAATTTTTAGACTTAAAAATATCGATATGAATTGGCTTAAGACTGCCTACGATGGTTTGTATGCCAATCAGCTTATAAATACGTTTGCTGCCCAATACGATCTAGTTATTGTAGACACTATGACCAGCAGATGTCCAAACGATGCCCAACTGCGTGTTAGCACTCATTCAAATATCATCGTGAGTACAGAAAAATCTTTTGGAAGATCGACCAATAAGCTCCAGATCGAAATGGAACAAGATAAAAAAGAAGTTTTGGGTATTGTCTTTAACAAGTGAATTATATGAAAGAAAAGATTTATATAAAAGATTTTTTAGGCCTTCTTGTTTTTTATAAAAAACCATTGGTCATTATCATGGCGGTGTCCGTCCTGAGCTTAGTGCAATTAAGTTTTCTTCTTCCTAAAACATACAGATCAGAATTCGAACTTAATATTTATTCTAAGTATTTTAAGAACGCACTAATTAATGACGTTATTCCAGGAATGAGCTCAATTACTGAAATGACTCAGACAACTGATTCAATGGTTAAAGAAACGTTAAATGATCAGTTTATTGATGAGATTGGAGGCCAATTTAATATCTATGATAAAAATATGAACCCTCAAGATCTTTCTAAAGCGCGCGAGCAAATGAGAAATAGATTTGAACTTTATTCAACAGGTGGACAATCATACAAGGTTACTTTCTCTTATAGTGATCCTCTCGTGACATTTGCAGTGACCAAAAAAGTGCTAGAAGCTGTAAGAGAAAATTTTATCAATACGAGAATTGAAACAATTGAAACTGCAAAGAAGACGATCCAGCAAAAATTAGAGTCAGTAAACGTTACCAAACAAATCACTGACGATTCTATTTCAGCCAATGCTCTTGCCTCAAAAAATCCGGATGTGTTGAGATCTGAAATTGCAAAAATTAATACCGACTTAGAAGCATTAAAAATGCAGTTTAATAATCACCATCCTCGTATTGGCAAACTTCAGGAAAGAAAGGCCACAATTGAAAATTGGCTAAAAGAAATCGGCGACGATCCATCTGTAGCTGTGCAAAAAAATAGAGAAGACTTACATTCGAAAGAACCTTCAGATACTCCACTTCTTATGTCCGGAGATAATGTAATTTCTCAAAGCATCACTGCCAAACTTTATGCTAAATTTACCGATATCAATATTGCTTTAGACATCGAAAGAAAAAGTTTACCTGGATATATTGGAATTATCGATGCTCCTCAAATT
>JAQTTZ010000068.1 GCA_028710485.1 Bacteriovorax sp.
ATTCCAATAATTTGTTAACTCTTTTGTCTATTATGACAGTAATAAAAAAGTTACTTACCTTTTTTGTAAAAATTTCCTATGGCATATTTGAGTGGCTATTTTTTGTACACTTCGTCCGGCGTGTAACTGACCTCCAAAACTGCCTAAAAATAACACCCTGTAAGTTTTGGACAAAATCAGTATTCATATTTACCTATGACATAATAATTAAAATATTGAAGAATTTTTTTTGGGAGTACTCATGAAAACACTTGTTACCCTTATTTTTCTCATTTGTTGTCAGCTATCACATGCCTCCGATGTCGCTAAATATATTATTCAAGAAGGAAAGTTGCATTCTGGTGGAACCGCGAAAGTTGATGTTTCTCAGTCCACATCTGAAGAATTTGTCGCAAACTTAAATTACCAAATTGACTCGATACCGCTCTCAATCTTTGCTCCGCAAGAAAAAAAGAAGTCGAGAACCATTGCCCTACCTCCTGAATTTAGAGATGAAAGGGGTTATTTAGAATTAGAAACAAAAAAGAAGATGAATCTTGATAGTCAGTACGAGTATGACCTGAAATTTGTTAGCAGGGTAAATCTGAAAGGAAAAATGGATGCTTACAAAATTCTCATCCTTCCTAAAAATAAGAAATCTACCATCGAAGTGATTTATCACCCTTCGGTAAGTGGAGCTGGTTGGGCAAAAGTAACAGTCACTCTATTAAGTAAATATGAACAAATTAATGGATACCAAATTAGAATCAATCTGAAATAGTGCTCCGCTGGTTAATGACGATCGCTAAAAATCTTTTAAAAGGTATAGCTTAATTCTGCACCGACAACTTGCTTACGGTATTCGTACTGAGCTTGTTTTGAAGAGTTATGTATGAAATTGTAATTTACTGCCAATCTTATTTTATTTGTCAAAGCTTTGGAGATATCAATGGCAGGATTGAGATTGAGTTCATAACCTCTTTGTTCTTTCTGCTTTTTGGTGTCAGTAATGGAGGCGGAAAAAATCATTTGCAAGGTATAAGTGGGAACCAGTTCAAAGGCGAGATAGACAATACGGGCCAGGTAAGTGTTGTTGCTTAATGTTTCGTTCTCGTCATAATTAAGCTGACCCAAATCAAGCGTGGCAATCAACAAATGTTGTCCTTCTTGTAAAGAGATGTATTGGTCAGCACTGATGTTGAAAGTTTTAGAATTGGCAATTTCTGTTTGATCGGTATAACCAGTATGTTTTATCTTGAAATAAGTTTCACCATAATTTGTAAGGGAAAACTGCTCGCCAATGCCAACAGCATAAGTTTTAGAAAAAAAATTCTGCTGATGAACAATTTTCCAATCTTTGTAGATTGAAGCATATTCCAGGTTCAGAAGGAAGGTTGCTGGTCGCCCTTTATATGTATGTTCAAATTTATTCCTGATTGCAGAACCAAGCGAAAAAGAATCATTCTGATATACCTCTGGAGTTTCTTGGGCCCTATGTTTGGTATAGGTAAGCCTCAGTTCTGGAGCAATAATAACTTTTTTCTTAACAACAAAATCATATTTAGCAAAGGCTTCTGTTTCATAAATAGCGGAAGCTTTTTTTGTAAGAGCTATATTGTCATCATATTTCAAGCGTTGTGCGATGTTAACGTATAGCCGATCCGGTGAAATTCTTCTTCCATTCTCCATTGTGTTCGGATCGAGTTTAAATTCTTCCGTGAGATTACTCGTGAATTGCGCAATCTCAACACCGAGTTGGGATGTCGGATCTACATCCAGCGCTTTTTTTAAGAGAGGAAAAATATATCTTGGAATATAATTTGTTAGATTAATATCCAGGCGAACTAAATTTCGCTCAACGGTCTTAAGAGATTCTTCTTCTCTTCTCATCATCTTCAAAAGAATTTTGGTATATTGAAACAGCGAAATTTGTAAAATTTTTTTATCCGTTCTTCCATCTTTAATTAATTTTTTGTAATTGAACTTAGCCATAATAACGTCGTCGAGTAATTCTGAAATATAAGCCGCATAGTAAATGGAAGCTGTGTAATTAAAGTTTTTGCCAGCTGATTTGTAAAATTCGTCCCGCGCCTGTTTTAAATTATTATTGGCGTATAAGGCCTGTCCATATTCGTAATGAAGATCAAGGCTGGAATCATCTTCTTTACTGGCCTTTTTAAAGTGAAGAATAGCTAGGTCATATTTTCTTTGTCGTGAATAACTAAGGCCGGTAAGGTAAGCTTTTTTACCTTGGGACAGCGTCTTATCGTCAAGCGCTTTGAGCGAATCAATCGCTTCTTGATACTGTTCTGCTTGGAAAAGCTTTGTGAACTCTGTAGGAACGTCCGCAAATATTTCAAATGATGAAATTAACAGTGCTGCAATAAACAACTTTTTAAAAATCCGCTTGCTCATTTCAATCCATTGAAAAAAAAGAGCATCCCTATTGGATGCTCTTATTGCAATATTCATTATAAATTAAAATCAATTATTCTGCATCAAAATACCTTGTTTAAATCTTCTTTGGTAAAGCGGTATTCGGTGGCAATTGAGGTCCTGGTAAATGAGTTGGTGCTGTCGGCATTATATATGTCCCGTTCGGAACAACTGTAATTGGTGGAGGAGCAATGATTGGTGGGGGAGCAATGATTGGTGGAGGAGCAACGGTGACTGGTGGAGCAATGATTGGTGGGGGGAGTGCGATGGGCGAGGGTGCAGAAACTGTCGCTGGAGCAGAAGTGGAAGTTGGCACAGAAACTGTCGCTGGTGCAGAAACTGTCGCTGGTGCAGAAACTGTTGCTGGCGCAGAAACTGTTGCTGGCGCAGAAACTGTGGCCGGAGCAGAAACGGTATTTGGAGCAGAAGCTGTTGTCGATGCATTGGCAGTGGTCGCACTCGGAGCTTTTACGTCAACTTGCTGTCTTTTTGTCCGATCATTTTCTACAGGTTGAAACTGTCCTTCGTTAGAAAGCTCATAGCCTTTGGGCGCTTTAAATTGCCCGGACCTCTCGTCAATTTTTCCATAATTTTCTGAAAACACAAAAGTTTTTGTAGCGTGATCAAATAAGGCCTCAGGCGGTGGAGCGATAATATTAACAGTTTTTAAATCTATAATTGCCCCGGCCGCGGGTCTATATTCATGTGTTTTTTCATTAAAAAAACCTTTCGCTTTGGAAACTTCAGCATTTATTAAATCAGGAGATGACTTGATAAATGCAGCGCCATCGACTCCAGGAGGGACGATGTCGCGAAATTGTTTCTTCTTGGTTGTATATTCTTCAAGTCCTGTTGTATTTTCTTTAAGAGCGTCTAATTGCTTCGGTGCTAATTTTGTAGGAACAAGTGCTCGGTCCGAAATATTTAAGTTAACTGCAGAAATTTGTCCCTGCTTAACAAGAACCGCGGTATTATTTGATACGAGCATTTCGAGTTTCTTCTGAATGAAAACTTCATCTTGATTAGCGCGATCAATATGGGCCATTACAACCTTACCTTCAAAAACGATGAGCGAGCTATTTTGATTGGTAGGATTATAATTAACCTGAAAATCCGTTCCGCGAATTCCCATGGCAGATGACTTGGTTTGGATATAGAGTTTACTTTTACTCTTGTCGTCCATCTCCATATAATTTTTTGTGACTTCTGCTCTGATTTGCCCCCGGATTAATTTAATAATCCCAGCTTCCTTTTTAGGAAATGCTTGAATAAGCATTGAGCTTGATGGCCCTAAGTTAATTGTCGATTTATCGATGAAGACCAGCTTCACAAAACTTCTCGCTGAAGTAATCAGCTCTGCCCCCTCAGGAATTGTCTGGTCCAGTATAATATCAATTTCTTTTCCATCAGCAAGTTTGGCCTTCACCTTTCCCTTCATCAGAAGAACTGTGGCGACAATATTATTGTCAATAGCGCTGATTTCACTTGAGAGAAATAATAGCAGGATAGGTAAGATCATTAAGACGCTTTTGAATTTCATTGCCGCACTCCCAATAAATTGAAGTAAATATAGTCATATAATAAGAGGATCCAGTTATAACTGCTTGTCGTCATTTTAAGTGATGAGAAATAGATAAATTATACATAATATCGTTTAGGAGACTGACAATAATTTGAGTCATTTATCATACCGTGATGCTCAACATTTATATTCGATAACTATTTCGTATAGCGACCCTCTTTATTATTTATTTTTTTTCTTCAAGGGATTCATAGAGTCTATCAGCAGTAAAAAACAAACTGCTAAATAAAAATGAGGAGTTCAAGTGAAAATAAAAAACACACCTAAAGGAATCATTCTACTGATATTGGCCATGTCTTCATCCGCCTTTGCTGAAATTGGCTCAGTCAAAATTCTCTCCCCAAAGGATGGCTCTATAGTTAGAGATACTCTAAAAATGGACTATGATGTAATACCTGGGCCAAGCGGAGATCATGTTCATATGTATGCAGATGGAAAAGAAGTCGATGTTATTAAAAAACTTAAAGGGCAGTACACATTTAAAAAATTAAGTTCTGGGAAGCGAGAGCTTTGCATAAAAATCGTGGACAAAGGACACACTCCGATCGGAGTCGAGAAATGCATTCATGTCGTTGTAGAGTAATGGATTGAATCAGCAAAATACGTTTTATGCCATCGTTCAAGTCATCCATAACTTTGGAGCAGTCGCAGTCGCTAGCTGTGCACTCCTTTCGTTAATAAATCCCTATAATCACTCTCTTCAGCTTCAATATAAACTGGCCTGGATAACTTTGATAGGTTGGGGAATTCAAGGCGTAAGTGGCGCCTCTTTTGGAGCTGTGAGTTTTTATTATCACGGACAATTTCCCGACCTTCACGGAATGGCACTTGCTGCCCTGTTTGTTAAAATGATCTGCACGGCAATGGGTTTTATTCTGGCGCTTTTCTTTATTCGTTCTGCAAAGAAATGGCGTGAAAGCAGTCGCGTTTTATCATGGAAAATCATGGTTATTCTTTTTACAACGACTCTAATGGCCGCCGCCATTTTGAGATGGTTTGCTTAGCATCCTAGGCACAGTAGGCATTTTAAATTGAAGGCCCCTGATTTATCAGGGGCCATTAGTAAAAATAAAATTAACTATTTCTATTGATTAATTTCGCGCTCAATCTTCAAAGCTTCAGAACGACTAAATGGTCCAATAACCAATTGATCGCCAACAATCTTTTCTTTTAACTTAAAACGATAAACGCTCTCTCCAATTTTAAAACGAATTTTTTCTCCCAATCCATTTTGGTTTATCGTCATTACTTTTTCAATGCCTGTCGGAGTGAGTTCAATACTCAATACGCTTTTTCCCTGTTTGGTAATTTCTTGTGCATGAGTAAAGTCATCTTTTTCTAAGAAAGGAAGTTGCTTAAACTCTTTTGCCTGAAGTGAATTTCCCAATAGCATTCCGGCAATAACAATTGATTTTAAATTCATCTGATTTAATCCTTGATAATTTTCTAATTTAAATGATGTTTGAAAAAAATTAAGTAAGATGTGGAGGACTTAAACCAGTTTTTAGGTAGCGATAGATTGGCAATCGAAAAGTTTGCAGTTGCAACGACCGTAAAAAAGAAACGGTGTAAGACAAGAATGAAATATTGGTACTGCCGAGTGCAACTAATATTATATCGACATGTTTAAATTTTGCAGTTGATTGATAAGATGTTTTTGAACAAGATTTGTTTTTGACGCAAGAAAATACTTGATCGAGTTTAGTGCTATTTATTGCAAGAAATCCGCGAGTTTCGTCGTGCTCAGCTAGTGGCCTCCCCGCGAGCAGGACATATAAAAAGAAACAGGCGTTAATTAGAGTAATTTGTCTCATTAGTATATATTGGGAACGTAAAAATTAATGTCAAGGGGCTTATGGTGAGCAATTGTTTCTAATTTTTTAACAATCCAGTAAATTGTAAAGCTGGATTGTGGGGAGAGTATGGAGAAGGTGGTCTTCCTTAGCAAGCAGGGTAAAATTTTTATATTATAGGAATTAATAGGCCAGATTTTTAAGCCTGGCCTGTGGTTTTGCTTACTGCTTATCTGAGTCTAGCGTATCTTGTAAATTAACTTCTGAAATTTCACCGATTTCCATTTTACTTGGAAGATCAATGTATTGCTGATTTTCATCGTAAGCGACATCATCACAATATTCTATTTCTTTGCCATCTTTTCTTTTGGCACTAATTATCTCATCTACATTCACTTTAAAGGTGTAAGTTGAAAATTCAGAGGCCATATGAACACCGGTTGTACTTGATAGCAGGATTAAAAAATTGGATGCACCAGTGTTTGCACTACAAATATCTCCTTTTTCATTTTTATTACTATAATGCCAAGGATTTGTAATTTCCTCACTGTCTAATAAGACGACTTGTAAGTCGCTTCTTTTTATTGGCAAATTAATAGTCCCATCTTGATTTCTTCCATCTTCAGTTTCTTTATTTATTTGGGCAATTCTTGCTCCTAGTTTGGACGCAGGATTATTGGCCTCTTGTAAAAATTTTTCAATGGCCCCTTTTTTAAAAGATCTATTGCTTGGTATTTCAGCGTGAGAAAATGATGTTGATATCAGAACCATAGAAAGTGAAGCCAATAGATATTTCATAAAATCTCCTTTTAGGGTTTGTTAAATATTTGCCTTTATTAACACACCTAAAAAACTTTATCTTGAATTGTGTAATTTATTTAGACCGACCTTTTAAAGGTCTAAAATGGAGAGGTCACCACTTGAGCATAATACTATGATATTTGAGCGAACGAGCAAGGGTGCATTTTTTCCCTCTTAAATCGGATCTTTAAGATTGTTAAGATAAAGTCTATGAAAAAAATAAACATTTTTATATTTTTGATTTTTCTTACTTCTTGTAGTCATACAGGGGGAGGGCCTAGAGTCCCGGCCAATGAAGAGAATTCTCCTCTCGCAACCGAAAAAATAAGTATTGATGAACATACTGATGAAATTAATAATCTCAGAAAGCTCATCGAGGATGCCTTAAAATGGCGATTAAAGGCCTTGGGATTCTATGAAGACAATATCGAGAAATTTAACAAGTTGAACTTTTCACATAAAGATCTATTAGATTTATATGCAAGTACCAAAGAATACATGATCATGCGTGATCAGCTATTAATATTTGTTAAAAAATACCAAGCAAATTTTTCCACAATTAAGTCTATAAAACTTAGGCCTGATTCTGGAACGGATTTAGATGGTGTCACCGAAAAAATTGATCCAAAAGATTCAGAAGGAAAAGAACTTCTTCTTAAAATGAAGATTTCTTTTTCTGCAGCACTTGTATTATACGACAATTACTTAATGGGAATTTATCCTTATGTCGGCCATCGAAAAACAAGAAAGTTAATCAATAAAGATATACCCGATCTCCACAATTCTTTAGAAAAAATTACTGATAATTTTTTCGATGTAAAACAACGATTTCTGATGTTCAAAATTCAAGAAATTCTTCAGGCCGATTTTAAATTTGAAAAAGATCAAAAAGTATCTCTAACTGATGATGAAAAATATCTTGATGAATTTATAACTAAAAGCCCATTTTATAATTTCTTAGAAAAAAAACATATCGATTTAAAAAATCAAAATGCTGTAACAGCTTATTTAAATCGTATTCTTGATAGATTTACTTTTTTAAATGAATCTTTTACTTTTATTGCGAGCAAAACATTTGGAAATACCCTTGGACTGGTAGCATTTCGAAAGGGGTATTTGACCAAGCTTTCTTCTGAGGAAAAAGAGGGAATTACTTCAAGATTAAAACCGCTTGATATATTTCTTGAGAAGACACCTTTTCGTCTTACAGATCAATTTATTCCTGGATATTATGGGCATGTGGCCATTTGGCTTGGTACGGAAGAGGAGTTAAAAGAACTTGGCATCTGGGATGATCCAATGGTGCAAAAATATCATGAGGCCATTCAGTCTGGACATCATATTGTCGAGGCCCTTCGTCCAGGAGTTCAGATTAACACTTTTGATCACTTTCTTAATATTGACGATTTTTTGGTTCTTCGAGATAAAAATTTATCTGATGATCAGAGAAGAGAGTTTATTTTGCGCTCCCTTGCTCAGATTGGGAAAGAATACGATTTTAATTTTGATGTAGAAACGGACTCTCAAATTGTATGTTCTGAAATTGTCTATGTCGTTTTCCACGATATTAATTGGCCGACAAAAAAGGCACTTGGACGCTATACTATTAGTCCTGACAATGTTGCCAATAAAGCACTTGATGGTACTTTAGCGCCAATTTTGATGTACCGTTCTGGTAAGCAGGTGAATGAAAATTTATTGGACAACTTAAAAAGTGAACTAGGGGCCAAATAAAAAATTATTGCTTATCAGTCGTACTAATCTTTGAATCGAATCATTTTTAGGCAGCTTACTGACTATTTCCTAGACGGAACATCGTTGGAAAATATCTACTGAAATTGTTTTGATATTTCAATATCTCAAAATCATTAAAATGAAGATCACAAGGTCGTATTTAATTTATTTAAGTTTTACTTGAGTTTTATTTAATTTTTTTAAAATTTTTCCTGGCCCCCAATATGCATTGTCTTCCTTAAATGTATTTGTTTTCAGTGGTAGGAGTTTTTATAAAAATATTTATTACTTTATTGCTTTTGCTGATTGGCACTTCTACTTACGCAACTGATGTCCATGATTCTGATCTTGGCAGGCGAGTACTTATCTCGGTGGGAGACTTCGGGAATAGCAATAATCAGGCGTGGAAAAAAGAAATTTGTAACAGAGTATTTACTCTGGCCAATAAAGTTTCAGGAAACTATGTCGATGTAACATGCCGTGAGTTTGACACTTCTCGCTTTGTCGATTCATCTCTTGAGAGTTTGCGTTCTGAGTACGATTATCACTTGAAAATTTTAAAAAATAAAGATGGATCGCTTGAGGTTGGAGTTAATAATTGGAAAAGAATTCATGAAACTGATTTTACATCTCTTGGATGGACTATAAAAGATGGAGAGAAAACCAAAATTTCTAAGGAAGAAGCTTTCGCTAAGGCCATCGGGAATTTTTTCTTTTACGTAAGCAACCAAACTGCTTTTAAGGCAGGTCTTTTAGTTAATGGGGTTCAGGAATCTAAAAAGATTAAATACGATCAAAAACATGGCCTCTTTAAGGATACCGCGACAGAGGTTCCTATCTCGATCAATCAGGCCTATTCCATTTTTGAAGGCGAGAGTGATCGAAAAAAGAATTATCTTCGTACTGGTATTGAACTTGGTGTTCTTTTCTCTGCTGCGATGGCCGTCTATTACCAAAACTTACCTTACAATTCGGTTGATTTTGATTATACGCTTAAAGATGGTCTTAAAAAGAAATTAAATGGTCAGGCGATTCTCTTTGATGACAACGACAAAGTGGCCAACTATGGTCATACTTATGCTGGCGTTTTATATTTTCAAATGGCACGCACGAACGGTTTTAATTCACTTGAATCATTCCTAATCGCATTTGCTTCATCTACGACCTGGGAGTTTTTGGAGTATCACGAAGTGCTTTCAATCAATGATGAAATCCTTACTTCTGTGGGGGGTTATGTAATTGGAGAGGCCTCATATCAAATAGCCTGTGCTCTTTTGCAAAAAAATACAGCAGTCGCTAAAGCACTTGCTTATACCATCAACCCTGGACTTGGAACTAATCATGCGATTGATGCTATAAAAAAGGGAAACAAGTTTGCGAGTCAGCCCGATTGTAAAAAATCTCGTTGGTCAGAAATCTCAACTTATATTGGATTAGATAGAGGACAAAAAGCTTACAGCCCAAATCCTAAAAATAATTTGTTAATAGGAATGGATGCAACTGTAGTTAATATTGATAATTATGGAAAACCTGGGACTGAATCAAAATTAGTCTACGATACAGCAATGGCCAAGGCATTAATTGAGGCCAATGGGAATGATGGGTTGATTGATCTAAAAGTTGTTGCACAAGTTATGAGCGCGGCCTATCACCAGAAAAATATTAAGCATGATGTTAGCGGTGACCTTCGTGGATATGATATTCTTCTAGGTGTGGGGTCAATGAGCACATGGAATGATCGCGGAACAAATAAAAAAGGTGGAAAAGAAGATTTTTATGGCACTGTTAATATTCTAGGGGCGACTGCTCACGCTGATATCTACTATAAAGGTTTTAATATTAGAGCAGACGTGGGGTTCTATGGTGACTTCGCAATGGTTAAATCTTATGCCCTTTCTGATTATAAAGATTCTCGCGGAGGAACATTGGAAGGAGAGTCTACGGTTATTAAAAGACGTGGTTACTACTGGGGTTACGGGACCACAACTTTGGCAGCAATCTCTATTGGAAAAGGACGTTTTGAAGTTGGTTACAAAGGTCAGTTCTCTTCTGCAAATTCAATTAATAACCGTGATCGAGTACAAAGTGACGTGACGTTTGATACTCATTTTAGTGACCAGATTCAATCAAATAGATTATACGTTAGTTATAGAGTCACAAATAATTTAAAACTTGAGTTGTCCCAAGAGTTTAATTTTAGAAGTGGTTCGGTCAACGATAATCTAGAAGAAGAAGGTTCTGAAGACAGGACGATGGGAATACTGAGTTATCAATTTTGATTAGAAATTATAATCCATTAAAGAATTTTTTAGCATAGCGAATAGATATAATTTCAAAAATATTCTGTTCTTTAGCACTGATTGCCTTTGGAGTTTCATCTTTAATAACGACTGTACTTGATGCTGGAGTTCGCCCAGCTACTTCGTTTGGCGATCTGGCCATTAATTCATTATATTTTTTTCTTTCCAGGTATTCTTTCATCTCTGGAGGGGATAATTTTAACTCTGCCAAGTTTTGTGGATAGCGAAGAGCGCTTTCAATCTTGCGATTAAATTCTTCATTATAGATCCCATTTCCAAGGAAAGCTCCACTTGTTCCTCCTGCGCCTTTATAACTTCCGACATTGCCATATGTGCCCTTGAAACTAGATCCGCCTTGTTGTGTCCCATTGGCAGCGGAACTTGCTACACCGGAAAGACCAAGTTCTTGGATCCTGGCAACGTTGGGATTTATTAAGAATGAAGTACCAGCGGCCCCGCCTTTGTCTTTTGAACTTCCACTATTTGTCAGCATTAGGCCATCTTGAGGATTTCCTTGGAATACTCCTCCTGACAATTCTTGTGCTTCTGAATTAAGTTTGAGATCTGTGAGAGCTATTCCAAATGATGAACTATTTAGATCAGGAGTGAGCGATGATCTATTTAATAGAGCAGAGGATTTTGATGAGTATACTTCCATTTCGCGGCCAAATTTCTTGAGAACATTCTTCACTTCTTCGCGGGCATTTTGATTTTGAATAGGCTTCACGCTAGTTGAAACTGCTGATAAACAATAGTCTCTTTCAGCATTGAATGTTTTTGGACTTGCTGAATAAATTTTTGCAAATTGATTATATTCATCAATTGAAACTGTTCCATGCTTTGCAAACTTGCTTTTACATTCATCATATAATGAGTCCGTGGTGGGAATCCTTGAAGCTATGGCCGCGAGTTGATCTATTTTTCGGATAGAAATGTCAGCTCTCTCGTGCGCAATGTTTGAATGATCTATCTGAAGCCCGGTAAATTGATCAAGTGCTAAGCTCTGAGCATTTTCACCTGTCACTTGCTTCACTTTTTTTTCTGAAGAAGCTTTAAAGTCGACTTCCTGCTTAGCATGAGCTGCTGCCTCTTGCTGCAATAAGGAATCATGAGCTGCTATCGTTTCGAGACATGCTTGGTAATCTTGAGATTCAGGACCTTCGTACACACAGGTGATACTGCCATCCTCAGAAGACTTTTTGTCTGGTTGATTAATATTCTGTTTATCGAAATTTGTACGTTCAGAAATATGAGCAGAGGCCACGCAATCATTAATAATGGCCAGTCTTTCTTCGGCCCTATCAATAGCAGGACCGTTGTCAACTGATTCATTTTTTAATGTTTGATGTAATTCATTCCACGACCCTTTAAAGTGATTAGAAGGATTTTCTCCTGCATTGATATCGGTGACCGTATCTTCCCATGGAGCATCGGAAAGTTTTTGGCACTCTTCGTATTTGCTTGATCCTTTCAGTGTCTCGGGTGGAGTTGAATTTTTTTTAGATTTGTTTGAACTTTTTAGAGTGACCACGGCCCCACCGACGGCCGTTAGCCCCATCGAAAGTCCGGCCTTAGATGGTGGTGCTTTTGCAATATCTAACTCTTCAAATGGTGGTGTCTCTCTTTTAACATTTGAGACATCTGGTGTTGAAGAATAATTTTGGTCTTTGCTTGAAACAACAGCTTCTTTTAGTTCTTCTTCCGAGACAGTTGTTGGTTCTGGGATGGATTGAGGAATTGCAACGGTCCCAGCACCAGAAAATTTTGAACCTTCGAAAGAAAAAAGAAGAGTGTTATTTTTTAAGAGCTCATAGCCCTTACTAAAAAGATCTGGAGGAATTGCAATACATCCCCAGGAATTTCCTCCGATCTCAACATAATTTCCACTGTGGAATAATATTTCTCGAGATTGAATTCCTTGGTTACTATCTTCTAATCCTTTTAAAATAAGAGATTTTCCCACGACTTTACCGAAATTATGTTCACCAACTAAAATAAAACCTAATGATGATTGTAGGCTATTGGTTCGATCAGAAAAACTCACAGCAGGAACCCCCATAAAAGGTTGGCATGCAGGAATCGATCTATTATTGGCCTTAACCGTATCAACTTTTGAGCAAGCGGCACCTTCATCCGATGAAGAGTTTCGCCCGTGGGCCGCATGTGAAACAAAAGGTGTTGTTCTCTTTTTAAAATCAACAGTGACTAATCTTTGTTGATTTGAGGGAATAGAATAATTCAAGAATGTAATGATAGGAGAACCATTAAGTCTTCTTCTGTATTTTTGATATCCAACATAGCCTTTAAAAAATGCTTCATAGGGAACAATTCTAGAAATATCAACGGAGCGATAAATGTCTTGAGCATCTTTTTTAAATTGATCTTTTTCTTGCTCATCTTTGTTTTGATTTTGGGCATATGAAACATTAATGAACAAAATTAGATTAAGAGTAAATGTATAAAAAATAACCCACTTCATATTGCTCACTGATTCATTAACTACGGCCTAAATGAATTATCGGTAGAATAGTTGAATGAAATGAGATTTTTAACAATGTTTTTTATTTTAATAACATACTATCATGCTGGGTTTTATCGTGCCTTAAAAGCAATTATTTTTCTTTGAGCAAGAATTCTTTTAGCTGTGCGATCGGTACACGATTGCGCAAAATATGATCTCCTTCTTGGTGACAAACAATAAGTGGCGGAATTTTCTTTTGGAATATTTTTTTGACCTCTGGATAATCCATCGGTGAATTTACATGCACATCGCTAACTTTAGCCTCGATAAAAAGAAAAGTTTTCGGGTCTTTCTGAATGAGAAAATCAATTTCTTCACCATCTCTTGAACGCCAATGAAAGACTTGCCAGCCGAGTTGATAATTTATATTGAGTTTAAAAATTTCAGAGAAGACCAAATTTTCAAATAGTGGGCCTTGTTGTGGAGAAGTTATGATTGGTCCTGCAGAAGTCCATCCCTGAAGTCGACAGGCAAGGCCGGTATCGATAAAATAAATTTTTGGCGATTTAGTCAGCCGAGATGATAAATTTGATGAGTATGGCACAACAAGCGCGATAATATGCATACGTTCTAAAATGGAAATCCAATCTTTAATAGTTTTAGCATCAACACCAGCATCTTTACCTAAACTTGAAAAATCTAAAAGTCCTCCCACTCGGCCAGCTAGAAGCCTTACAAATTTTAAAAATTCACGACTCTTTTGTATGCCTGCGGCCAGAACGATATCTTTTTCAACGTATGTATTTATATAATCATCAAGAAATTTCTTTGGATCGCGATTATCGCTTGCATGTAGCTCAGGCCATCCTCCCATATAGAGAATATCTTGAATGCTAGATTTTTTAGCGGATAAAATTTCAGCAACGCTAAGTGTATTCATATCAAAAAAACTTGCTCTTCCGGCCAAACTTTCTTTGACGTTTCTATCCATTAAAATTTGGTTTGAACCAGTGAGCCTCAAAATTGTCTGAGGCTTATTTTTCGGGTCTCTTTTATATAGATCTGCCATTCTCTTCAGTGATGGAAAAAGTGCAGGTGCATATTGGGCCTCATCAATAAAAAGTTTTTGTGAATTAAATTGGCGTAAAAATAACTCAGGATCATTTTGGGCCAACTCTCTGAGTGCTGGATCATCCAATGAAAGCTCTTTGAACTCTGGATCAAGATGTAAAAGTAGACTTGATTTTCCGCATTGACGTGGCCCTCGAATAATTTGAATGGGGTCTGTATTTTGTTGAACAAAACTTGATATATCTCTTTGTATCCACATATTTGGCAATTATGGATTCTGAGTCCGTTTTTGTCAAATTGATTAATGCTTAAAAGGCCTATGTTTGCTGCTTCAGCTGCGATGCCTCTTGTTAGTTCATATTGCTTTAATTATGTCAGATTTAAGCCGTGATATTAAGTTAAGTGTTCTTTATGTGCAGACCAAACACTTTATAGTATGTATTACGTGCTTTGTGACACATTTAGCCCGATAGAAGTAAGACAATGGCAAAAGAGACTTAAGAGAAAAATCTACTAATCCCTTTAATGATTCCGCAAATAATCAGGTTATTATTTTCCTGGAGAGTGATCTCTTTAAAAAGAGGATTATCCGGAATGAGCTTAATCCCTTTGGCCGTTTTAAAAAATCTTTTGACTGTAAATTCATTATCAATTTGAACCAACACCAAATCATTATTTCGAGGTCTGGAATTTAATTCAATGATAAGTAAGTCCCCCGACCAAATGGTTGGTGACATGAGTCCCCAGCGGCCTTGAGGAAAAAAGTTTTTTTCAGGATTTTTAATGATGTATTCATCCAGCGACATTTCTTTTTCAATATAATGATCTTGCCCCACTGGAAGTCCGCAGGAGACAGCGGTTCCAAATAACCAGAGTCGTGAGCGTCGGCGTTTTTATATTTCTCTCTAGCATTGAAATATAAGTCCGATCGGTTGTGTTGCAGTAACTTCTTGAAGACAAAGCTATCGCATAACTCGGATCTTTATTTGGCAAGTTGATAGAACGCTTCCACTGAATTATTGACGAAGACTGAACCCGATGATTTGAGGATTCAGCATATAATTCGACTGCCATTTTTTTTGAGATATTTACACTGCCTTATTTCAATATTTGTTTTTTCTTTTCATTAAAATCTTTAACACCAGCAGTGTTTGCACCACTATTGTCGATGTTAATTTTTAATGGTGTGCCACTGCTTGCAATAGCTTTTTTGAAAAATCTTAGAGCTGCCCCCGAACAGAAAAATCCAAAAAATTAATTACGAGTAAAACGGTCTACTGAGAAATGGCACTAATATAACCTTAATAAGTGCAGGAAGATAAGCAATGTTACTGCGGCCGCTACAATGGTGCTTGTTTTTACAGCAATTGCGGTGTAATGTAATAATAATGTTACAGCATATGCTGTATAATGGTAAAAAATGAATAAAGCTGATTTGAAAGTTTTGATAGAATCCAACGATGAGTTGTTTTTAAAGAAACTTAAATATGCTGGCCTTAATGAACTTGAGTATTGGGAAAAAAGACCAGAAAACTTGTCTCGTGAATTATTGGTTAAATATTTAAACAGTATTGATGAATCAAATGCAATATATCCAGAAATGTCCGTAAGAGAAAGCGACGGAGGCAAATATGGTGAGACTGGATTTAAATGGGTATTTAAATTAAGAGATAGTTTTTTAATAATGGGAAGAAGGACTGATATTTATCTCAAGGGTTTTTTCTTCGAGATTGAAGAACCCAGGGGAGTTGAAATTCAATCTTTTAAAAAATCGGTTATTCTAAAAAAGATTAAGTAAAAGGAGTTAATAATGGAATGTTCACATAAAAATATAAGTACAAAGAAAGTTAAAAAAGAAATCTTTGATATGATTTTTGAAGCCAAAACTAGCGTTTGTAGTGATTGTGGAGCTTATCTTCGTGATAACGAATATGAAAGAAAGTATATGCATTGGCTTGAAGGAATTTATAAAGAGAGAAGAGACAAATTTCAAACTCAGTGTCACTTTTCAAAAAATATCATTAGTTGTGCTGAAGCTTATTTAGCAGATTACCCAGGTATTTCTCCAACTGTTTTTATGAGAGCTTTAGTTACAATCTATTTTAATGTTGTAGATCGAGACGAAAAAAAATCAACTCTACTTGAGTCTCTTCTTGATCCAGAAATCTTAGAGTCATTTACAAATGACAAGGATAGAAAAAAAATTAATATTCAATTCAAACCTAATATGATGATTGAACTTATTGCTGTTTCTGAATTTTTAGAAATGAGTCCTTCGGCCATAGTTGAAGAAGTTGTGGTGAAATTAATGACTGTTATTACTTCCCATGATCAAAAACTTCGAGAATTTTGGGAGAATGAAATTCGTGGATATTTAGATATGTTTTTGAAGGCGGCATAATAATGAAATTGAAAAGTATATTTATTTCTAATATTTATAGCTTCAAACCTAGAACTGAAGAAGCTGGTAGTGTCATTGGTTTAAACCCTGAGGGAAATTTATCTATTAATATCGGTCCTACCACGCGGCCATCATCTCGATGCTGGCCAATACTTTTTTTGCCGAATTAAAGCTCTGGAATCCCATCATTGGGTTAGTGATTCTTTTCTTTTCATTAAAATCTTTAATACCAGCAGTGTTGGCACCACTTTTGTCGATCAAAGAATTTTTTAAAATAATTTATTGGATTTGCATCACCAAAAACCATCTAAAAAAGATCGAAAGAAAAACTGGAAAAAGAAAAGTAAAAATGATCAGATTAAAATCGACCGCGAAGAAAAATGGAGTGGTTATTTTGTTGCAACGTCAGGATCAGTGATGGATGAAATGATCAAAGAATATCTCGCACACCACAAGAGAACGGAAATTTCGTAGTTGAGTAATGGTCTTTAGGCCAAAGGAGCTTTAGCTCCATTATTAAACAGGCTTTAGCCTGGATACGATTCCACCAGCTTTAGCTGGTGATCGTTCAATTGAAATTTTCTTAAACTAACCAATATGGCCAATATAAAAGATTGTTTTTTTTGTCTTGATAAGGAACTCCTCCATAAAGAACAATTCCAAAAGGCGCTGACTTATTTTCTTTTAAAAAGGTCGTAAGATGTGTTGTGTTAATCTGGCCGATATTGTCAGTAGCTTTAACTTCAATTGGTAGAATTTTATTTCCTTTTTTTAATATAAAATCAATTTCTCCCGGAGAATATTTAACTTTATCATTCTTATCAATTGTGTGTGGTTTATAGTAGCCTAGTTCATATTTTAGCGAAGCATTCTTAATAAAATGATCCAAACGTGCATGAATATATCCCTCAATTCTAAATCCTCTATTTTCATTTTCTCCAAACTCAGCTGTTAAATACGTCACGATTCCTGGGTCTATATAAGAGAAAACACTAAGATAAGAAGATTTATGTTCTTTTAAAAGTAGAGGTCGTTTCCGTACAATGTAATCATGATTGATAAGCTCATTAATGACTTTGTTAATAGTATCTCGTCGATTAGTTCTGGTACGAGCGAATATATTGTTATAGGCAAATTCTTTAGAATGCAATTGGGCCAATTCAATTTTTACAACTTCAGAAGCATCATTATTTTCAACTGTAAACAAATCAAATCCTCGTTCAACAGTGAGTTTAATTTCAGTAAGCTTCTGAGTTTGTTCTTGGGCGATGTATGACAAAGGCAAACCACCAAATGTCGCATATGTATTTGCGATAGTTGAAATTGGTTCAGAAAGTGAAAGCTCAGTTTTTGGGATATCGTCTAATTTATTACTAGACAATAAAATATTTTGAAAGAAGAACAGGTGGTCTTTGGGAATGATTTTTTCAGAAAATAAAATTTCAGGTAAGCTTAAGGGGAGCATATATAGATGCTCAGCTCTTCTCTGCAGTCTTTTTTTTGCAACAGAAGCCAGGTAAGCTGGATTAGACCCGCTGACAATAAAAGAAATTTTATGAGAGTCAAAAGCAATTTTTAATGCGTCAAAAATACTTTCCGATTTTTGAACTTCATCAATAAAAACAAAAGGCCTTTTTTGAGTCTTAGATAGAATTTGCTGTAGAAGATAATTGGAATCCATTGAAACTGAATTCCGAAATTTAATATCGTCTCCCGAAAATTGAAAAACTTCAAATTTTTCTTGGAGTTCCTCTAACAGGGCCTGGATCATTGTCGTCTTGCCACATCCAACTATCCCACTCAATATATAACCTTTTGGTTGAGCTGTTAAAATATTTCTAGCTAAATAGTCTTGTAATTCTCGATATATATACATATTAAAGAGATTTTAACGTATTTTTTAACAATTCTCAAGAGAATTAGCAGAAAAAAATATAGATTCTCTGTGGGTTGATTTATTATCTAAATAGTATTGAAACCAAGTCCTTTATAGAAGTAAGAGCAATTCGAGAAGATTTTCCTAAATATGGCAAACGAATTAATACTGATAGATTAACCAATTTATTTAAATAACTTACTTTTCACTTGGGGAAAAACTTAACCAGTAAAAGAGACTTAAGTGAAAAATCTGCTAATTCCTTTAATGATTCCGCAAATAATCAGGTTATTATTTTCCTGGAGAGTGATCTCTTTAAAAAGAGGATTATCCGGAATGAGCTTAATCCCTTTGGCCGTTTTAAAAAATCTTTTGACTGTAAATTCATTATCAATTTGAACCAACACCAAATCATTATTTCGAGGTCTGGAATTTAATTCAATGATAAGTAAGTCCCCCGACCAAATGGTTGGTGACATTGAGTCCCCAGCGGCCTTGAGGAAAAAAGTTTTTTCAGGATTTTTAATGTTGTATTCATCCAGCGACATTTCTTTTTCAATATAATGATCTTGCCCCACCGGAAGTCCGCAGGAAACTGCGGTTCCAAAAAAAGGTGGTTTGTATTTTTCTTTTTTTGTCGGGGCATTTAAAGCGCTGGCCTTTTCTATCTGAAGAGCACGGGCCAGTAAAATACTGGGCGAAATCGATAATGAACGAGAGATTTTAACCAGAGTCGTGAGCGTCGGCGTTTTTAGGTTTCTCTCTAGCATTGAAATATAAGTCCGATCTAGTTCACTATTTAATGCCAACTCTTCTTGGCTCATTCCTGCATTGAGGCGGTACTCTTTTAAGGCCTTGCCAAAATTAAAGAAGTCATTTTTATTATTTCCCATTCAATAATAATTAAATTACGAGGACTTAAGGTCTACGGACTATAGTCATCTTGTTATTAAAAAAAAGGTATTTAATTTTTCAGCGGCATGTATACTATAGTCATCAAGCTAAAACATTTAGAGACGATGAGATAAAGCGTAATAAAAGCTAAACAGAGGTGCAGCTAAAGTGGCGAAGTCAAATGGTTGGAAATTAGATCAACAAAAAAGTATTAAAGTTGAACGAAACTATGCGGGCGTGTGTTGCAGTAATGGGACATTCCGACTTCATATCTGTAAGCGAATTATGTTTTTCGCTTTTTTAATGTTTTTTTCAAGTTGTATCGCAAAAAATAAAGTCGTTGTTAACCTAAAGCATCCTAACAAAGCAGTTGGTGCCATAAATATCACCGTCTCAAACATTCAAGTTGTTAACCACCAAATAATTATTACTGGTACAAATCTAACTTCTGTACAGAATTTTAACATTAAAGAAAGTGGGAATACTACCAATCTTCAAATTGAATCCCAAACCAGCACTTCTATTGTTGCCAATACAATATCGAACGTAACCTTTGCGGCCGGAAAAGTTTTTGATTTCATTTTATCAAATGCGAGTGCCGCTTCAAGTTTTACAGTTAATTTTTCTCTTTGTGATTCAACCTTAGGAGGAAAAGGATTTAATTGCTCGATCATTCCTAATGATAAAGAAGTTCTCTCTTACGATGCCGTTTCCGGAAAATGGAAACCAAGGGCGGTTAACGGACTTTCCTATCAGGGGAAGTGGGATGCGACCACGGCACTACCTGCAACCGGAATATTAATCGCAGGGGATTACTTTATTGTAAGTGTTGTTAATTCTCAGCAACGGTTACCACTTCATTCTCAGGCAACGTTACCACC
>JAQTTZ010000069.1 GCA_028710485.1 Bacteriovorax sp.
CTTCTGGTGGTAGTACTTCCGCTCCAGCATCTACTTACGGGTCTTATACTTCTCCCAATATCCTTGCTTCTGAATTCGTGGCCGCTCTTAATACTAATGATGGAACTTATTCATCAGCAGTTCAACTTTACACCAATGAAACGCTTAGATCTAAGCAAGCAGGCCAAGAGCAATGGTTTGTTATCTGGGATGCTAAATTCAGCGAATACAAGGCCGTAAGCTTAAACTATGTCCGCACTATCGCTTACTATGACTATTACTCGAATAACAAAGCTGTTGCTTCAGAATTTAGATCAATTGAAAGAAGTGATGTTTTATCAGGTCGATACAATGGAGACACATATGGAAATGATTATGAAGTTGTTGATTACCATTCTACTACTGGCTACTATGAAGGAAGAAATTCGGGCTACCTGTATGAAGATGAGGCCGGTTCGACGGATGTAAGCTTATTAGCTAAAGAAGAAGAGAAAATGAGATTTTACGAAAAAGCAGCAAGAGTTTCGTTTGCCTACAGTGTAAGTATCGAAACATCGATGTCAATGGTTACGCTCGGATCTAAAATTGAAAAAATGCTCTCTCACGGCAATGGTGAGTTAACTTCGGAAGACCAAGTTGCTCTAATGGGAGATTTAAAAACTCTTACTGGTGTGAGCCTTGAAGAAATCGCAGTAGCAGCACAAGATTCAAAAGCAAAGTCTGATGTTCTTGCTAAGATCGCCAACAAGATTGGAACAAGCGCTCAAAACTTAGAACAAAAATTTCTTCCTGAAGTTTTTGGTATCACGCTTTAATTAATCATCAATATTCAATAGGAAAGGCCAGCATATGCTGGCCTTTTGTTTATAAAGAAAGAGCTTCACTGCTGTCCTTTTATTCTGCTAATATAATATTTGATGCTTCCAATAAAAGGTCTAGGGATTCATTAACTGAAAGATCTACATCGAGTTCTTTTGCCAATTCAATTTTACTTTCTAGATAAATACTTGTTATTCCCGTCTGGAAATAATCTTGAACTTCCTTTTGTATTCTTGTTGCTTCTGCTTTTTGATTTCTTTTAGAAACTGATATTGAAGCTGCTTCAGAAGTCGCAACTGTTAATGCTCCAGTGTAGATAGTCTGGGCCAAAGTATAAGCAAGGGCGTTAGTTCCAATATCAAGGGAATATGAGTTTGATGAGACTATTGAGGCGAAGGCCAGAATTAATAACTTTTTCATAAGGATCTCCTTAGGACTGGGAACAAAAATTGATGCCTATTTTTAACACAAACTGCTTCTTTGAAAGATCCGAAAAACGATAATCTGTAAAATTTATCCTTTTAATGGCCTCTTGAAGTTTCTTTAAGGCCATTTGGAACTAGTTGGGTTATGTGTGTACAACTAGTTATAGATTTATAGTCAAAAGGGTTTGGAGTTTATGGAAACGGCCAGCAATAATACACCTAAGACGGTTACGTTCGCTGATAAGTTCAGCAAATTTAAAATAAGATTTTTTATGGCATTCTGGTTGATTGCTATTTTGATTCTTATTAAAATTTCTTTACCCTTATTTTCCACCTACTATTCAATTTCCAAATTTCAAGAACATTACTTCACCATTCTTGTGATCGATAATCATGCCGTATACACCGAAGTCGATTCCAGGCCTCCTACATGGGTTCCTTTAGAAAAAATATCAAAGAGAGTTCAACAAGCAATAATATCAAGTGAGGATGGAAAATTCTATTTTCACCCCGGCTACGACTTAGAGCAATTAAGAGATGCTATCAATGATTCTTTTGTTTTAAAAAAGAAAATGCGTGGTGCCTCGACCATTACCCAACAATTAGTAAAAAATCTTTATCTCAGCAGAGATAAAACATTTGGAAGAAAGGCCCGTGAATTAGTGATGGCCTTAATGATTGAAAAGCATTCCAACAAACAAAAAATTCTCGAGGCCTATTTAAATATTATTGAATACGGAAAAGATTTGTACGGAATCGATAAGGCCTCTCGATACTATTTTAATAAGCCACCAGGTAGCTTAAATTCCAGGGAGGCCGCATTCCTTGCGATGCTGTTACCTAGTCCTGTAAAATACTCTAAATCGTTTAAAAATAAATCACTGACCCCCTTTGCCAGGCGAATGATAGATTCCATTTTACTTAAAATGCGTCAGGCAGGTTATATTTCGGAAGAAGAGTATATTACCCAATTAAACGGGCGTTTTTCATGGGAAAAAAATCCTAGCGCTGAAGAAATATTGGATGAGCAAATAAGTGGAAGCGAAGAAGAGGAAAAAAGTGACGACTAAAACAAAATTGCGTGTTCTCATCTCAGATACTTTTGATCCTTGGTTTAATATTGCCACTGAAGACTGGATTTTTCGCGATATGCTCTCACCTTTAGAACTAGAGGAAACAAAAATTCTTTTTCTTTGGAGAAATGATAATACGGTGGTTATCGGCCGATTTCAAAATCCGTGGACTGAATGTAATACTGCCAAAATGGAAGAAGATAAAATTGTTCTCGCTAGAAGACAAAGTGGCGGGGGGGCCGTTTTCCATGATTTGGGTAATACCAATTTTACATTTTTATCGAGTAAATCAAGTTTTGATAAAGCGGTTAATAATAAAATTATCACTAATGCGATCAATAGTTTTGGACTCAATTCCTTCGCCTCTGGTCGCAACGATCTATTAGTCGAGGCATCTGAAGGAGAAAAGAAAATCTCTGGCAGTGCTTTTAAAGAAACCAAAGATCGCTCGTTTCATCATGGCACTCTTCTGATCAATGCCGATATGACAAAGCTTTCTCACTATTTAAATCCCAATAAAAAGAAACTTGAATCAAAGGGGATTACTTCAGTTCGTGCCCGTGTTGCAAACTTGCAAGAACTTAATCCAGAAATTACTCACGAGTTATTATGCGAGAGAATTATCCAGGAATTTTTTAATCACTACCAAAATGAATGCCAGATTGAAGTTTTAGATCATCACTATTTGCAGTCATTGCCTAAATTACAGGAACATTTTTTAAGAATGAGTAATTGGAATTGGTGTTTTGGCGAGGCACCGAAGTTTAGCCATCAATTATCCGAGCGTTTCACTTGGGGGACAATGGATGTTCACTTGGATGTTCATAAGGCTATTATAGAAAAAGCGCAGATTTTTTCGGATTCACTTCACCCAGAAATGATCGAACTACTCATGGCCTCTTTAGAGAATATTCCCTATACTAAAGACGGCCTTCGGGCCGCTATTGGGCGCGTTTGTATAGAATTGCCAATGATTGAAGATTATCTTCGTGAATTTGAAGAATGGATACTAAAAGAAATTAGTTAAAAATAAAAAGAAACTATAAAAAGTATTATAAAAAAGTATTATAAAGAGAAACATGAAGTTTCAAGCCCATGCCAAATTTATCTGGAAGAATTACCTCGCTGATCGTTGGGTCATTTATTCATGGGGTGCCTTCTCTGTTTTATTGACTAATTTAATGCAGGTCCTGGCACCCAAAAATATTGGCTGGATTGTCGATTTCATGACAAAAAGGCCAGTTCCAAAAATTCTTACTGGTGCTAATGATCACCAAACTTTTGTTAAACTTTTTTTACTCTTAGCAATCTCTCGAATTTTGATCAATGTTTTTCGTTTTATGTGGAGAATCACTTTAGGGCGTCAAACTCATTATGCTTGTGCAATGCTCAGACGTGAAGTTTGGCAACACGTTCGCTTTTTTAAAAAAAGTGACTTGGATCGCAAGTTCACCAAAGGTGTGTTAATGAACGCTTCGGCATCAGACACTAACAGTGCACGCTTTGTTTTTGGTTTTACATTAGTGGCAATTACCGATGTTCTTTTTTTGGGAATTTTTACTTTCTTAACCATGGCCGCTATTCATATTCCAATGGCCTTGCTTTCTTTCGTAGTTCTTTTGTTTGTTCCCATCTTTGTTAGAAAATTATCAAAGCGGGAAGTTGAACAATATCGAATGATTCAGGATACGCTGTCGAATTTTAACGATCTCTCCTCTCAAGCTGTCTCGACTATTAAGCTTCAGCGCTTAACTCAAACCGGCCCTTTTTGGGAGCGCCGTTTGATGATGATTGCCGAAAAGCATCGCGCCCAAAAACTCAAAGGTATTAATCTTTCTCTGCTTTATATACCTGTAATGGGTGTGGCCTCAATTGTTTCTTACGTAGTCCTTTTTGTAATGGGAATTAGTTTTACTTTTAACGGAAAAATGACCGTTGGTGAATTTATCTCAATGCAAGGATTGATTTTTCTTTTACATGATCCGCTCATGTCCTTGGGCTTTATCGTTTCTGAGTGGAAAAAAGGTTTTACAGCACTAGAGAGATTGTCCGAAATTTATCTTCATGAAAAAGATCAAAATCTTTTAATTGCCGGTGAAGAAATAGATGAATCAGTTAATCAACCGGTGCTGGAAGTTCATAATCTAAGTTATACCTTCGATGAATCAACTCCACTTTTTGCTAATTTAAATTTTAAATTAAAAAAAGGTGAGCGTTTAGGAATCACTGGCCCAATTGGTGCGGGGAAAAGTACTTTGCTTTCTATCTTGACAGGGCTTGAACGCGAAGTTAGTGGCGGTAGTATCACTCTTTTTGGAAAACCTTTTTCTGCTTATTCACACAATCACCTCAGAAAATATATTGGTCATGTTGGACAAAAGCCTTTTTTATTTGCCGATTCAATCCGAGTGAATGTGGCAATGAATAGTGATCTCACTGATGAAGAAATTTGGAAGTTCATAGACCTCGCAGGCCTTAAGGAAGACATTGAATCTTTCCCTCATAAATTAGACACTCAATTAGGAGAGTGGGGAATTAATCTCTCGGGTGGACAAAAACAAAGGCTTACTTTAGCACGCGCCCTGGCCCGGAAACCAAAACTTTTATTTTTAGACGATTGTTTAAGTGCAGTTGACACCATTACTGAGGAAAGAATTTTAAAAAACCTCGATCAGCATTTAAAAGATGTCACCCTCGTTTGGGTTGCCCATCGAAAATCAACTCTTAAGTATTGCAATCAAACTTTTGAATTGAAACCGATGATGGATGGTTTACAATGAAAAAAATTAAAATAAAAAAAGTTCTCAATCGCAGTTTTAAAAAAAATCTAACTCCAGTTGGACTTTATAGTGAAAAAACAAAAAATGCTTATTTGCTGGCCGATGACCAAGATGAGGCACGACTTCATGAAAAGGGCCTAGGGGACTTTAAGTCATTTGAAACCCTGCTCAAATATGCAAAACCTTTTCACTTGCAAATTATAGGTGCCTTGGCCCTGATTTTCGTCAGCTCATTTCTTGCTATTTATTCGGCCAAACTAATGGGGGATTTGTTAGAAAAAGGATTGATTGCTAAAAATATGAATAAATCAATCAATTATGCTCTTGGCATTGTTGCTTTGGAAATTGGGAGTATTTATTTTATTTGGCACGGAAGAAAAATTTTAGCGGATTCGGCCTCTAAAGTTATTTTTATTGTAAGAGAACATCTTTTTAGAAAACTTCAGGAGCTTCCCTTACAATATTATGACCGCCAGCCTCAAGGTAGGATCGTTACTCGCATTACTCACGATGTAGAAGGGATCGAAGAATTTTTTACTTCTAGTTTGGGAAATTTAGTTTCGGCCAGCATGATGACTATCCTAGCGGTGCTTGCGATGATTTGGTCTAATTTTCGCTTGGGCATGATCATGACTGTGGCCATTTTACCTTCAATTTTTCTGATGATTAAAACCAAAGATTTTTTAAAAAACTCCAACCGTAGAGTTTCTAAATTCTCTTCGGCCATCAATGCAAAACTCTCTGAATACCTAAATGGTATGGACGTTATCCGAAGTTTTGGTTTAGAAAAATGGACAATGGATAAATACGATCAAACGGTTGATGATTATCTCTACGCTCAATTGAGAGGAAATTTTTTATTTGCCTGGAGCATGCCGCTTGTCTCTTTTTTCGCGACTATTCCATTAATTGGTTTAGTTTGGTACGGAGGAGTTGGGGTTATTAACGGTGTATTTAGCGTTGGGCTTTTTATTTCTTTTATTCGCTACTACGAACGCTTCTTTAATCCCATGATGCTTCTCTCCCGTGAGATTCATGTGGTTCAACAGGCCTTTACCAGCACCGAACGAGTAATGAGTTTTTTAAATGAAGACGATGAAGAAAAAGTACTTTTGAGCCATGGCGCTATGAAGCTCTCAAATCTTGAGGGCGATATTAAATTTGAACAAGTTTTCATGCAATATGGTGAAGGAGATTGGATTCTAAAGGATCTAAACTTTCATATAAAAGCAGGCGAAAAAATTGGTTTAGTTGGCAAAACTGGTTGTGGAAAAAGTTCAACTGTTTCTCTTTTGTCCAGGCTCTATGAATTCCAAATGGGCGAAATCAAAATAGATGATATTCCTATTAGAAATTTTGACCGCCATGCCCTTCGAGATCAAATTGGGTTTGTCGCTCAAGACGCTATTATTTTTAAAGGATCTCTAAGAGAAAATCTCTCTTGTGATGACAAATTAAGTGACCAGGAATTAATTGATGCTGCCAAGACTACTGGGCTGGTAAAGGCGCTATCAAAAGAAGGCTTTAACCTCGATATGAGTGTGCTGGAAAGCGGGACTAATCTAAGTGTAGGGCAAAGGCAATTGGTGAGCTTAACGAGGGTTCTTCTTAAAAACCCATCTATTCTCATTCTTGATGAGGCCACGGCCAATATCGATCCTTTTTACGAAGAAATAATTCACGAAGCCGTCATGAAAATGATGACAAATAGAACCTGCTTGATTATTGCCCATCGATTGGAAACACTAAAACAATGCGACCGTGTTTTTGTTTTTAATCAAGGACAATTAGTGGAAGAAGGACCTTTGAATGAGCTTTTGACTCAGGGAAATTATTTTTACAAACTTCACCACGCTCAATCGGTTCATTAGATATTAAAGTTTTCTTTCTTTAGTATAAACAAAAGCGCGCTTTCTGATTGTCGTCATAATATCGTCAGACTTATTAATTTTTATCTTTGAGCTACTTGGTGATTGCAGAGCATACATTGCCAAAATGGCCTTACCTAATGCCAATCCTAGTTTTGGTGGAACAGCATTACCAATTTGTCTCCACTGAGCGGAGAGTGGTCCCAAAAATTGAAAATCATTCGGAAAACTTTGAAGAGCAGCAGCTTCACGTTGAGTGAGGTAGCGGTTTTCAGTCGGGTGAAAATAATTATGTTTATGGGTCATGATAGTTGGACTTGGTTTTTTGCGATCAAGTCTTTGGTACTTCGTTTGTCTTAAACGATTCTCGCGAATATTTTTCCAGTCCACACCTAATTGCAATTTTTTTGGCAGATAGGCCTTTTCATCCGCTTCGTAGCGAATGCCACATCCCTCAGGGATGAGATTGATTCTATCGTGGTCAAGTTTTGACTTAATCTCGGCCGATTGGAGGTCATGATTATAAATTTTTCCGTTGGGTGCTTTAAGATTTTTAAGAGCAACACCCACCGTTACAATATTTTCTGTAATGGGTTTTGGAAAAACAATTTGATTATTTAGACGCGAGCCAATGATAATAGTCCTTCGTCTGCGCTCAGGAACACCGTAAAATTCGGCCGACATGACTTGAACATCAAGAGTGTAGCCCATCTTTGCAAAGAGCTTAAAAATAGCTTTGAGTGTCTTCTCGTTTTTCTTGGCGATCAGGCCTGTAACATTTTCGATAATAACATAATAGGGATTAGTGATTTTTACTAAACGGATAAATTCTTTAAATAAAGAATTTCTAAGATCGTTTGGATCTCCGATACCAACAGTCGAAAAACCTTGGCATGGAGGTCCACCTACAACGGCATGTACAGGTTGGTTATTGATTAATTCTTTTAATTTTTTTTCGGTGAGATCGACCACTGAACCACAATGGGTATTGGCGTAGTGGTGATTGGCCTTAAAGGTCTCAATGGCATTTTTATCCATGTCGATACCTAGAAGACATTTCATTCCTGCCAGTTCAAGACCACAAGAAAGTCCTCCGGCACCGGAGAATACATCGATAAAATTTAAAGGCGATTTGATTTTTGTCATAATTATATATGACCATTATTCAGATGGAAGACCTATTCTGTCAATTATTATGCTCTCTAGGCCGCTGATTTTTTTGCGGCAATCTTTTTAGGCAATCGAAATATTAATTCTTGTTGAACAGAATCTTCATTTTTAAGAGGAGCATAAAAGCGATCTTTTTCCTTATTCCATGCCCAATTTTTGCTGATTTTAGCGGCCGTAAAGCTATAATCCTTTTCCCGTTTTACATGCTGATGAACGTGAGGCATCCACAGATTTAAGTGATGAGAAAAAATGAAAACATTTTGTTTATGTCTGGCGATATGATCTTTTAAACAGCTTACGAAAAGGGCAATGCATTCGTCATCCAAATCTTTTTCTGGTTCTTCCAGGAATATGAATTGGCCTTCAGATATTAAGGCCTTTATCAGAGAGCTGACTTTCTTCATCTGCGCATCACAATGAAGAGGAAGTTCATGAGGAGAGGCAATTTTTTGATAGAGTTTTTCCAGGTCGCGATTTGGTTGCTCTTTTAAAAATTCCTGGAATTGAAATTCTCTACTGGCCGTGAGCGAATTGGGGCTGAAGTCCATCAAAATATTATCATTTAATGTGAGCTCTGGGATGAGACCATCACCGCGACTCACATAAGAGAATTTATAGGGCAGGTTTACCCTGCTATACTTTAAAAAAGATAAGAATTCATTGAGCTTCGAAAAATTATTTTCAGGCCCAGTCTCTGTGAATAAATAGATTTCGAAGCTTTCTTCGAAGTTCAGTTTTGTCATCAAGACTCTATCGTCAACGAGGGGCCAAATCTTGAGAAATAAAGATTGAGATTATTAATCAAGTATCCCTATTTTCCACCCCTTAAAAATATCTTCAAAAATTAATTTCAGCGATATAATAAATCTATGATTGAAAAAGCCTCCAAACAAACAGTTTTAATTGCCATGACCGGGGGTCTTGAATCAACCGTTGCGGCCTACCTTTTAAAGAAGCAAGGCTATCGATGCATTGGAATTGGATTGCAATTATTTGAGGCCGGTGAAGATCCAGGACCTTTTGCTGATGTGATGGTTGCTGACTTAAATAAAGTGAAGTCTATTTGTACTTACTTAGATATTCCTTTTTATGCTGTTAATGCCTCAGATCTTTTTGCAGACACTGTTCTCGATCCAGTAGTCGGAAGAATTTTAAGTGGGCAAACTTTTGAGCCGTTGGTTTTTCTCAACCTCGTGCTGATGGAAGTTCTTCTGGAGAAAGCAGCTAAGTTTAATACGAATTTGATCGCTACCGGGCACTACGCAAAAGTGCTGAAGAATCAAAAGACGGGCTCCTTTGAATTGCTGGTGGCCAATGATTTGGAACACGATCAATCCTATGCGCTTTCAAGGCTGGGGCAAAAGCATCTAGAGCATTTGATGCTTCCTCTTTCTGAAATCAGAAAAAAAGAAGTTGAAAAAATTGGAGAGCTAATCAAGGTCGAGTATTTGCAGAGACCAAAAAATAATGTCCATCATATTATGCGAGATCCACGCATGATTACTTTGGTTGAGGCCCGCTCGCCAAAAGATCTTCGTCGATCGGGAACAATTTTTGATTATCGGGAAGACAACTCAATTTGTGAGCATATTGGAATCCATCGCTTTTACATCGGACAAAAAAATCTCCCTTCAAAAACGGAATTTCCAATAGATCCGCTGAAAGAAGTTATTTCCATTATTCCCTTTAAAGGAAATATTTTTATAGATTATCCCGATCGTTTAAAATACTCGCACGCTCATGTTTGTCGTTTTTCTCCTGCTGCCAATTTAGACATGACATTGCCGTTGTCGGTCTATGTGAAAATGTCTTCTGGTGGACCTAAAATTTCGTGCAGGCTTTATTTTAAAAATAACGATACTTGTTTGGTGGATTTTGAAAGCGAGAGACCAGGAATTCTAGTCAGCGGACAATTTTTTGTATTTTATAATAGAGCTCAAGATAAAGGAAAAGTTATTGGCAGCGCCATCGTTGAAGTTGGCGGAATTTTTGATGGAGAAGAATTTAATACTCTTCCACGTAATAAGAAGGATTTAGATGAAGACGACGATCACTCAAAAAAACAAGACGAAAAATTACATTTTTAATTCATTTCTAATACTCAGCTCATTGACTGTAACAACAGCTCACTCTTTTGAGATAAAAGATTATGAAAAGAAAATTAAAACAAATTATAATATAACTTCGGCCACTGAGAAAATCTCTCGCGATGCCCTTGAGAAAAACTTGAGAGATTTTGTGGCAAGTGGCAGACCTACACGCTTTGTTGGAAGTCCGGGGCATCAAAAAGCGCTTGATTATCTAGAAGAGAAATTAAAATCTTTTAAATCAAAAGGTGCCAGTTATAAAAAGATAGAATTCACTCCTAATATTGCCCGCGCCGGACAATTTTATGCGGACGATTTTAAAAAAGAAGTGGTCGCTAAAATTTCTCCCACCGATCCAAATTATGATCACTGGAAAGGTTTTACTCTTTCCATGATGAAGACTCTTGATTCAGTCAAAGATAAAAAAGGTTATAATTTGATCTGGGAAAAAATCGGAACGACTAAGCCATCTGAAGTCATTATTCTGGGGGCCAATTACGACACACTTTTAAATGATCCCAAGACCATGATGGTTGATACCGTAAGTGCCATGCCAGGGGCCGATAATAACGGCACTGGAGTTGCCGCTCTTTTGTCGATGATCGAAATTTTGGATAAATTAGACCTTCCAAAAACCGTTCGAATTGTCTTTTTTGATTTCGAAGAATTAGGATTTTCAGGCTCTCACGATTATGTTGAAAAATTAACGGCCATTCCTGGATCTCAAAAAATTACGGGTTATATCAATCTAGTAATGTTGGGCAACGATTCAAAGCGCGAAGACAAAGAAAAAAAATTAAATAATATGAAAGTTTATTTGCGTGCTCCTGGAGAAAAGGGCGCTGAAGATGATTTAAAACTTACAACTTTGATTACCAACAATGGAAAGAGTTTATACAAACAGATTGATTTTAAACCAGAGGCCAATGGCATGAATTCCAGCTCCCATATCAGCTTTTGGGAAGCGGGTATTCCGGCCATTTGTATGAGTCAGAACTGGGAAAGTGATTTTAACCCTCGGTTTCATACTCCAAATGACTTTGTTGAGACCTTGAATATGAATACTTACATCAACGCCTTTAGATATATTACAGGGGCGGTGCTTGCTTGGAACTATGACGTGGTCAAATTGCCGTGAATCTGTTATAAGACCACTATGAAAACTAGCAAAGTAACTAAACCAAAATCAGAAACAACAGTGATCGTTGGAATGTCCGGCGGAGTGGACTCGTCTGTCTGTGCGGCACTCTTAAAAGAAGAAGGCTATAATGTAGTCGGACTCTTCATGAAAAATTGGGAAGAATTCGACGAGCACGGTGTCTGCGAGTCTTCTAAAGAATATGCAGATGTGGTTCGGGTTTGTGAGAAATTAGATATCCCTTATTATTCAGTCGACTTCATCGAAGAATACAAGACCCAGGTCTTTGATCATTTTATCGAAGAGTATAAATTAGGCTACACACCTAATCCCGATGTTCTTTGTAATCGCGAAATAAAATTCAAAGTTTTTTTTGAAAGGGCACTGGAGCTGGGGGCCGATTTCCTGGCGACGGGACATTATTGCCAAACAAAATTAGATGCAAACGGAAAGTATGTTTTGATAAAAGGAGCAGACCCGCTCAAAGACCAGTCCTATTTTCTCTATACAATTAAGAGTGAAGTTCTGGAAAAAGTTCTATTTCCCATTGGTCATTTGCCCAAAACAGAAGTTAGAAAAATTGCTTCAAAATTCGATCTCGCGACTAAATACAAAAAAGATTCAACAGGAATATGTTTTATCGGCGAGCGAAATTTTAAAAATTTTCTTTCGAACTACATCACGTTTGAAGACGGAAATTTTGAAACCTTGGATGGAGTCGTTGTTGGTCGTCATACCGGAGCGACTTACTACACGATTGGACAAAGAAAAGGTTTGGGCCTTGGCGGACAAGGCGAGGCCTGGTTTGTCGTTGGAAAAGATATAAAAAGAAATGTGGTTATTGTTGAGCGTGGAGAGACCCATCCAGCGATGTATGCAGATTCGTTAATCGCTACTGATATGTCGTTTACGGGTGGAGAGTTTAAAAAGAATCTGCCTTTTCGTTGTAAGGCCAAAATCCGCTACAGACAACAAGATCAGGAATGCACTATCACAAATATTATTGATGGCAAAATTTATGTGGAATTTGATGTTCCTCAAAGGGCCATTACTCCACGTCAGTCCATCGTTTTTTATGATGGGGATGAATGTTTCGGCGGGGCGATGATTGAAAAGTCGGGACCAAATTACTACGAACAGAATAAAGATATCAGCCCCAGTATTTAGGGTCGTTATAATCCTTTTTTCCATTGTCATTTTCATCAGCCTTTTTCGCCTTTTCTTCAAAGGAAGAACAGTCGTGGCCACTTGATTGTTTAACCAGCACATAAGGCATGACGGCCGATTTAAAGCCATAGAGTTTGCAGCCTCTCGGGGCAGCTGGATCAAAGGTGACGTGATAATGTTTGCATTTCATACAAGCAATTCTTTCAAAGTCCATAAGAGCTCCTCTTCTTTATTATAAATGAGATAGTTTTAGCTGCTGGACGCCTAGGCAATTTTTGCCTTTTTCTTACAGGTGTAGAGTGCTTATTTTTTAGACACCCTTTGGAAGCACTGTCTGAATTATAATCATTGGCACTGTCTAAAGTATTAAATGTAGGTAATTAATTCAGGCATCTATTGTGCAGATTTAAGATTCGGATGAGTATGAATTAGAAATATTAAACTGAGTTTACTAGGGATTATTATGAAAACAAATTCTCATGACGAGCTAGAAAATCACAATCTGGTGATGTTTCCGGCCTCAAAGAATTTTAAAATAAATCTTTCAGCGATGGAAGTTGGGCAAGACCCGCTTCACGACCTCATGAATGAGTACGCTCATATTAAGGATGAAGATTTACCCGATCATCTCGACGACCGTTTTGAATTGGAAGATGAACTCGACGGCGATGTCTTTCATAGTCTCGAGGCCTTTATGACTCGCAATCTGCGAGGAGAAAGCCAGAGTCCAGATGATAAACTTATTAAGATGATCAATGATCGCATTCAGGCGATTAAAGACGCTAAAGAGCGTATAAAGTTCTACCTCGAGGAGATAGAAATGTTTCTACCGAGTCGCAGAAAATAGAAATTGCAATTTTTGCTTGCCAACAAATTTATAGGCCCCTATTATTTGGGTACATGATTATGCCCGGGTGGTGAAATGGCAGACACGCTACCTTGAGGTGGTAGAACTCGCAAGGGTGTGCAGGTTCAAGTCCTGTTCCGGGCACCAATTGTCAAGGTATTCGAACCAACATTTTTAAAATCATTTCCTAGCTTAAAAGAACCGCAGGCTTGCGCCTGCGATACTTCATTTGAATAAAATTCTTTGTCCACATTCCAAAATATCTTCACACTATCAGGGCCGATTTCAATCCGTCTCACAAACTTTTGCAAAATCATCTTCTTCACGGCCATATCAGGATTTTCACTCAACGATTTTTTTACAATGGACGCAAATTCAGAAAATGTTTCTATTGGCACAAGCCTTTAATCTAAATCCACCTCAGTAGTCTTTAAAAGCCTTTCCTCAAATCACTTCAAGTAATAGTCCGTCACGATCAACTGGGTCAATAAAGGAAATAAGCACTCAGAGTTCAGTTTTAACTGGAAAGTTGATACAGAATTTTAGGTGGTTATAGATTGTTGGGAGATAGGCTTTTTAAATGAGCATAAGAAGAAATAAAAAAAAGCCTGAGAGTTTTGTTTCTCTGGCCCTAGTAATATTTATTCAACTCTTTGTCTTGATGATCACAAAGTGAGATTCATCCTAGTGGCTTGTTTTGTCAGCTTTTCACCTTCTTTATCATGTGGTTAATGACTTGGCTGTGCTCGTGCTGAGGACTGAACATGACGATCTCTGCGTCTGAGATGACTTTTACATTGTGTCCAGGTGGCCAGTAAAAGAGGTCATTTGAATTGACTGACTCTTGCGTTCCATTCTTGTCAGTAGTGGTGAGTTCACCGCTTAAGACGAAACCCCAGTGTGGGCACTGGCACAAATCGCCTTCTAACCCCTGAAACAGCGGGGTGGTATCGACGCCGGCCGAAAGAGTGAAGTACTCGACGCTGATTTTTCCTAATCCAGTGGCGTCGCCGAAATCCACTTGTTGACGGATCACTGCACCTGGGATTTCCAACTTGACGGCTACGTCCTCTTTGGCCATTCGCATACTAGTATCTCCTTTATGTCTATGGATGCTTTAGATTTGGTGGTCTAACTATTGCCACTTCCATTTCAAGCGATAAATGCCCAATATTTTAAATAATATTATAAAAAAACTAGAGCACTCTTCTAATGTTTTTTATATAAATTATTTTCGCATTCAAGATGTCTAAGTTTATCCCCAACACTCAACTGGAGCAGTTTTATCTTTTCTAATTTTCCAATCACACTCCCTCTTTCTGCAAAAGTAACACAAGCTAACTCTGTCACGAAGAAATAGAAAAATAAATAATAAAAAAATTATGCAATTGATAGATTCATCGACTCATTTACTGAGTCCTTTGTATGAATTGAAAATTTTCAGTGCCTAATTTTCTTTAGAGTGGCAACACTTTGGAGTGGAAAAGTGTACACGATATGAATTAAGAGACCTCAAAAATCTCTGGCCCTTTTTTCGTTCTATCTTGTTGGCAACATCATCGGCATACCCCATTTCGAGGCTTGAGAATCTCTAATGAGTTCCAATTGAGCAATCCTGACGGCCAATTCGGGATTGATGTACTTTTAATATCAGAATTAAAGGGTTCATCGATTGTCATTATCAAATGTATATCCGCGGATGGTGAAATTGATAGACACGTCAGTTTGAGGTGTTGAAGCTGTAAAAAGTGTAGGGGCAAGTCCCCTTTCACGCACCAATTCGAAGGTAGACGAACAGTTTATTTAATTTGAATAGATAGTGATGTTACTTCATCGTGATTTGTTAAATCCACTCTTTTATACTTCCCACATTGAAGATAATAAATTTTGCGAATAAAATGTTGTGACAAATCTGTTTCTACTTTTTTGACACAATCCTCTTTCCAGTTTGATTTTATAATTTCTTGTGAAAAGTTTTTCCGGTTTGAAAAATTTGGAATAAATAGAAATCCTTCCAAACTTCCATCTTTTTTTATATCAAAGGCCCAATTTTGATATCCTAATTTTAAATCATAGTAAATTAGTGATTCACTTGGATCTTTTTCCTCATTGTATATTTTTCCAGGTATGCCAAAGATCTTAATAATTTTTTCTTTGTTCCATTTTTCTTTTTCTATTTTAGATATTAAATCCCATTCATCTTTAATTGATGATTTTTCTACCGCTTCAATGCTATTTTTATTAAAACTGCAGGAAAAAATAGTGGACAGAATTAATATGAACAGGACTATTATTCTCATTTGTTACCTTTTAAAATTTTAAGAATACAATCTTCAATGGATTTAGGAATGCTTTCGTTATGTTTTTTATTTGTCAAAATATGTTCAATATTATTAGCAAAGTCTTCTTCTGGATTAAATTTACCATCGACTTCAGAGAAATTTTCACGAGAATTTGTATATTTTCCTATCTTTTTGTCCCATGATGCATTTAAAAAATATTCATCTCTATCTTCTGAATTTAATTTAGACCATAAAATATGGGCCAGCTCATGGACTAAAATTTTTGTATATCCAGATTTTTTAGCACCGTCATAAAGAACAATGATCGATTCGTCAGGACCTGAAGTGGAAGGATTGTTTGGAAAACTAGATTTGACAGACCTATAAATGGAAATCTCTCCTAATTCTTGAAGAGATTTTGGAAGATTGCTAATCACGTCTTCTATTTCTTTTTTTTCTAATTTGCTCCATTCTTTGAATATTTCTAATTGGTAAGGCCATCTTTCGGGAATTTTATTTTTAAATAATAGCTTTAATGGTTTGTTAAAACGATAAGGTCTGCAATGTGATTCAACATTGGCTGAATTTACAAAAGTTCCATCAGATCGATAATAGGATGTACGAGGATGTGCGCTTACAAGATATTGTCCTTCTGGACATTCAAGAGCAAGAATTGGACTTGAGACGAATAATAAAAAAGTTATTAGAATTAATTTAACCATCAAGGAATTTTAATTTACATCAACATTCGAGTCAATAAAAGAAAAGTAGGTGATGGATCTCAGAAAATCAAAAAGGCCCTTTTGGGGCCCATGAGATCTTTGAATATAGTTATCGAATCAGGCTTTGTAATTCTTCTTAGTCTTTTAAGCTCGGCCGTAGACCTATTTTTTTTCGATTTGTAGGAAGCTTTGGGTAATTTGTTCCTCGAGGTTATCCAATCTTTCAAAAACAATTTTGAAAAGCTGGTTTGTACTAGTTTTCAAATCTCCAACTTCTTCCTTCAAAGAAGATTCCATTGCCAAGAAACTTCTTAGTTTAGTAAATGTTCTCATGATGTACTGCCTATCCGGCTAATCATTATTTCAAGTTAGAGTGATCATTCATATCTTGAGCATAAAACTCAATTTAGTTTTTAGACGAATTCCATATTTTCATTTTTAATTTTAATTATGACGATAACTTAGTTCATGAAAAACGTTCTTGGTTACGTCATTGGATGCAGCACTTGTCAAAAGATTTTTGTAGTCTGTAAGCCTTGTTATAGGGGACAAAAATATTGTTCTAATAGTTGTCGTTCATCTGGATATGAACGTTCAAGAAAAGCAGCACGACAAAAATTTGAAAAGACAATTGAGGCTAAACTTGATCATCGTGATCGAAGTCAACGTTATCGACAGAGCTTGAAACAAAAAAGCGTGACGGATAAATCTTCACCCAAATTAAAATCCAATGTATCTACTCCTCAGTCATCACACCTAAAGCTAAATCAGCTCCCGCAAATGGCCTATTGCCTTCACTGTGGAAAGGAAGTGTGGTCAGAAAGGAGAATCGTACATGGGCGACCCCTATAGATTTTTATCCGGTGTTGGACAACAGCATCTACTTAAGTGCATTTGCATTTTATTCAATCATGATGAAGATCTGATAAAGTTCTTTTTCTCTCACAAGCAACCTATTCTAAGAATGCCTGCAAAATGTTTATTGGATGAAGCATCTAAGTTTGACATTAAAGAACAACTATTAATCCGCGTTGCTCTTGATTACTGGAATCGAAGAGGAGCTGCTCGATTGGCAGATATGCTGGCAGAGTGGGATCATGAGTATTGGTTAAGGTTTCTTCATTCGGTGACTTATTTAGAAGAAGTAGAGAGTGATCTGGTAGATCTACTTGCTCCGAAAAAAAGCAATACCAGGAAAAAGTAATGTCATTAATTCATGTAACAGTGATAAGTAAAAATCCATTTTACAATATTCATGGTCTGCCAAAAAGATTAACGGAAAACATTCATAGTTTTTTTGAATTCACACTTGCTCGTGAGTTCTCTAAGAGAACTGTTCGTTCTTACGCTTATGACGTGGTGATTTTCTTTCGTTTTTATCAAGGAAAGAAGAAAACTTTCCCTCCATTTAAGGATGTCAGTATTCAAACGATTATTGACTTTATTTATCATGAAAAAAGTCGAAATGCGGCACCACGATCAATAAATCATAGGCTCAATACGGTTGAACTTTTATATCGCTTCTGCTTCAAATGCGTTATTCCAGGTTCGGAAAAATATAAAGCTGGAGCATCCGGTGGTTCAAAGAGATTCCTCACAATGGATTCAAAACTTGGAATCTATCCTGTTTACGCAAGAGGTGGTCGTACACTCAAGCTTAAAATCCCACATCAACTTATCCAAACACTTGAGCCTGATGAGGTAAGATCATTTTTATCAACTCTTAAAACTCAGAGAGATCGGGCAATAGTCACTTTAATGCTTGTTTGTGGTTTACGCTCTGTAGAGATAGTGAATCTCAAGTTAGACGATATTAATATTTTGAACAAAAGTATTAGAATAAATGGCAAAGGAAACAAACAAAGATTTGTTCCACTCCCTGACAACATAAATAAGTTAATAGACACATATATCGAAACTGAACGACCAGTTCGAAGAGGTTTTGAAAAAGAGAGATCACTTTTTCTCACGTTGAAAGGGCCTAACCGAGGTTTGCCTATGTGCCTAGAGGGTTTGAGGGCACTCTTTCGTTACAAGAGGGCCATCTCGGGAGTTCATCATGCTAATCCTCATCGGTTTCGACATACTTGCGGTAGGAATATGGCCAAAGCTGGAATGAGTCTAAGTTCAATTCAAAAACTTTTTGGACATAATGATCCTAGGACAACGATTCATTACATTAACCTAGTTATGAAAGATGTATTTGAAGATCATGAGGCCGCCCATCAGAAGATAGAGGAAATGTATGGCAAGGGCATATAGGCAAAGAAATCAATATAGTGATAGACCACCTTTTTGTGACTTCCTTGAACGTTTTCAAGCTGCCAATAAGCCACTATGGAAAAAGGCGCATTATCAAACGACGAGAATTGGTCTGGGGCGATTTGATGAATGGCTCAAATATAGTAAAGTTCCACTCGAAGAAATGGATTGGCAGAAGTTGTTAGACTTCTATCGATTTTTATCGGCCCAGGGAACTACCATTAGAGCAGCAAAGAAAAGTGTTCAAGCGGCCAAGCGTGCCATTCGTTGGGGGATTGAAACCGGCGAACTCCCACAAAAGATCACGGAACTTTACACTTCCAGTTATGCAAAAAACAAATGGAACCTTGAACTTCCGGAAACTGCTCTACTTTATCTTGAAGAAATCAATGCAGTACGGCCCAAATGTCATAAAGTTCATCAATACAGTCTTAGAGTTCTTCATACATATATGAAAGAGCATAAACTCACTTATCGTTCGTTGAGAGACGATGATATGGTGAGGTTGTTAAAATATTTAACCAATAAAGAGCTTACTGCTCGAGGAAAAACACAAATATCAATGGGCACTCGTTCTTTCCTTAGATGGTTGCATGATAAAAAACTTATTAAGCGCCGGCATGATGAAATCTTTCCATCGAGACTATTTCCTAAGAACACAAAACCTCTACCAAGACCGATTGAATCTGAAATCGACATCAGAATGCAAAAAATTCTTAGCGAGACAGAAGATATTTATTACAAATCTATACTTCTCATTCGCAGGACGGGACTTCGGATAGCAGAACTGATGCAACTTGAATTTGATTGCCTAGAATACGATATTAAAAATAGATGTTCATTAAAAGTTCCTGCAGTAAAGCTTGGGCTTGAGAGAAGAGTCCCACTCGATCCGAGTACTATCGAGCTTGTTAAGACGATTCAAATGATGTCCAAGAAAAATATCAAAAGATCATCTGTCCCAACGAGACTTGTTATTGGGGCAAATGGATCGCCACCATGTTACCCTCTCTATTCAGATGCTCTAACAGAAATCTGTGCTCGCTTAGATGCAAAGAAGTGGATAAATCTTCACGCCCTACGACACACCTATGCAACATCGATGTTAAATGCTGGTCTTAGTTTAACGAGCTTAATGAAAATACTTGGTCATAAAACAATCGTAATGACTCTCGTCTATGCGAAGGTTACTGAAGAAAAAGTTCACATCGATCACAGTCAGGCCATAAAAAGATTAAACGAAGCCCAGATCCCTCTCTTTATCTCAGATAAGAAAGGAGGCATTGATGATAGTTTGAAAGACCTACATGGATTCTTATCAAAAAAGATGGATCAAGCAGACTCAACTCTAGCGAAGAAAAAATTAAAAGGGATACTGAACCGTTTATCGAAGATTAAATCTGATCTGGCAAAGTTTAACTAAGAGAAAAAGTACAATAGCTACTACGGCAGAATATTTTTGGAATTTATTAGCCGGTTAA
>JAQTTZ010000184.1 GCA_028710485.1 Bacteriovorax sp.
AATCTGAAATTGCATTAAGAGACAAAGAGATTGCAAAACTTAAAAAAGACAACGCAGAAGTTAAAGAGCGGTTGAATAAAATTGAGCAACTTTTAATGAAAAAATAAATAACTATAACCAATGCTACATTCGATTAAGTTTTTTTAATATAAGTTGCTATCGACTTCTCGACACAAAATTCCTACACTCATATTCTAGTTAATGATGGTGTTATTCTAGAAGATTTAACTCAAAAGATTTGATGGAAAAAAATTATAGAGGTCAGAGAAAATTATGAAAAAAATTAAAAATATATGCTTGTTAATTTTTTTGACCGGAAGTCTAAGTCTGTTTGGTCAAGAATAAAAAAAGAGTCCTAAACATTGCGAAAATATTTTAAATCGGAGCGAAGCGATATATGCTGGATCAAGTCCTAAATATTGCGAGAGTGAGTTGCATCGTGATGTTCCAGCTTGTATAAGGCCAAAAGATTGCAAGGATAATCATGCATAAATCATTTAAAGACGGCGTTCAATTTAGAATTTTTCAATCAACTGATGACGTTGTTGAGATTAATTCTTTGTTGCTTTCGGCCTATCGGCCTCTTGCTGAAGCAGGAATGAGATATGCAGCTTCTCATGAAGATGTAGATGCTACACGAAGAAATATAGAAGATGGTGAATGTCATATTGGACTATATGATGGAAAAATTATTGCCTGTGCAATTCTAAGAATTCCTAATCAAAGTGAAAAAAGTGGATGGAAGGCCAATGGCCCTAGTTGGTATAGTTTTTCCGGAGTAACGACCTTTGGTAGATTTGCAGTACCACCTCAATTGCAAGGCCTTGGAATTGGAGCTAAATTGATGGATGTAATCGAGAGCCGTGCAAAGGCCCTTGGTTTTTTAGAATTGGCGCTCGATACGTCTGAACATGCAAGTCATTTAATTAAAATGTATGAAAAGCGAGATTATAAATTCATTGAATTTCATCAATGGTCCATAACGAACTATAGAAGCGTTGTGATGAGCAAGCATCTTTAAGCATATAGGGGTGATCAGTCCTGTCGTTTATTTTTATTTTTTTGCAAAAATTAATTATTTATTTCTAAATAATCAGAAATTTTAGATCCACATATTTTTGCGCCTGAACTATCTTTTAATTCTTTTACGTACTCGTCTTCAATTTTTTTATAATTCAAGCTTTTTTCACAATACGATTTTTTAAATTGTGTGATATTTGCTTGGCCATCCTTTGGTATGAACCAATTTAAGCGATTTTTGCTACCACAATTTATTTTGGCACACTCTTTAGGAATTTTCCCTTCAAGTTGTGGGTCGTAAACTTCCTGCATCAGAGCGCAATGACGAACAATATTTCTCAGCATTCCTTCACTAATTAAATCATTAGCTACACTCGTTTCTTGTTTTAAGGATAGGCTTAGTTGTTGCTTGAAGTCATCAACGTTTTTCCCAAGCTGACTTGCCATTTTATTTTGTGCAATTCCATTCATCGTATTTTTGTAATTATTATATTTTGCCATTCTTCGCCCCTCTTCAGCATTATCTCCAAGTAATTCCTGAAGTGCTCTGATAAGACCTCTTTGTTTTATTGCATCCATTTTTAAGCCAGGAGTTGATTTAAAAGCAAGTTCCTCGAAATTAATTCTCTCGGAAATATCTGAAGAATAAAGTAATGGCATCAGTTCTTGTAAGGCCGTTTGTCCGACATTTATACCAACGGAAGTATCAGGATTACTAAATTGATATATGTCTAATAATTTGAAAAAATAATTAATTTTTTCTAACTCTTTTGCTTGTTGAACTTTGGGGAGTGTTTTAATTCTATTTCTAAGATCTGGCTCTGAAGCTTTTGCATATTTAGTGAGATCATCTATTTTTGATTCTAAATAAGTGGTATCCTCTAAATTAGACGTTGATGGCGATTCACCAGTTAAGATAACTATATTGGTAGCTTTTTTTATCTCCTGAACATTTTCTAATAATTTGACTAAATCATCACCAGAATTTTCTTTATTGCATTTAGGATCGGCAACAATTATGGCCTTGTCAGTACAATACAATTTTTGTTGAAGATTAAAATACACACAAGCATTTTTCTCATAGTTCTCTTCGTCCAAAATGGCATCCATCAAAGTGGAAGCTGTTTGAGCATCAGTAGGAAAATATTTATCAACGGCAGTACCAAGAAGATCGACACCGATCCCTGCAACACTTCCCCAAACTGGAACAATCGCAGAAATTGCTTTAACTTTTGACAAAGTGTCCATCGTCATTTTTAAAGTATCCTTTGCTTTTAGGCCACATGGATTATTGGAAGAAAGAGTTTGGGTTAGACTTTTTTGTAAACCATCAACACCTTTGCCTACTTTATCTTGAAGGGATTGAGATACAGCTACGCTTTTACAATCGTCAATTTTGCTGGAATATTTATCGGAAATACATTTTGTTATTTTGTCTTTAGGTGTCGCTTGAGTAATTATTTTACTAATTGAACTTAGATTGCAATCACTATATGGAGATTCTGAGCTAATTTCCATTCCCTTTTCTGCATTAATAAAGGCCAGATCCCGGAGTTTAGTTTGATCAATGTTTTTGGAAATACATTTAGCTTCGTCTGTACTCATTACATCTAGAACTGATTGCAGATCAGATGCGGATTGCAGTCCGGCCGCACTTGCTTTATTGCAATCAGGAGTGTCAGTGTATGACTTAAAATAATTTTTAAGTTCACTAAAAGTATCTTGATCTTCTTTATAGGTTGTAGTGGAAAAAGGACAATCTAAATTTGAAGTTATAATATCTTCGGCGTTAACCCGATTTGATAAAATAAATATTAAAACAACAAGTAATTTCATTGTAAAAACCCTTTCAAAAAATTAATTACGATTTCTTTTGATTTATGATTATTTGAATTCCATCCATAGCTATAGATGTCATAACTTTTATTCTGACTTAATTCGGGATAAACAAATTGATGGGTCATTTCACCAGAGACATTTTTATACTCGATATAGCATACTTTTTTAAAATTAATATTCACTATTTCAGAGTGCCCAGAAGCTTTTTTAGAATAATATTGATTAGCTTCTGCACATTTTCGTTCTACTAGTTTCTGATAATCGACGGCCTCGTCAAAATGTGTTTCTCTTTGTAAGACAACTCGTATTTTATCCTTTCGATATTCAAAAATATTCGGACTTATTTTAAGTGTTGGTTTTAAATATATATAACTCCATTCATTCGGGTCATATTTCACCATCCATTTTGCATCAATTTTCAAGTCAGTCAGTTTTGTGGCAAAGGAATTTGCCGAAATGAGGAATAATACCGACGTCGATAATAATAAGTTCATAAAATCTCTTTAAACACGTTAATAAAATAAAAAGTATTCCGAAGAGTTACCCTTCTGAGCTTATCGTTACATTTTTTCATAATGTTAATTTTTTTAACCGTTTGTCGTTGAAAAAAATCACTTGCAGCAGAAAAAGCCAAGTACCTCGCCACGAGGTTCAGATGTAGATTCTGTTTTTGAAACACTCCAATTATTGATCTTAATTGTTGTTGTTAGATCTAGGGCCTGATTGGAATTCTTCATGCAAACATTTAAAGCATTATGATAACAGCTTGAAGTAATGGCACACATTTTCTTGGTTTGAGTGATCTCAAGACCTTGAATAGGAGTTAGCTCCTGATCATAGCGAATGTCCGGTATAATACTAGGTACACCTTTCAACGTCGCAATCTCTATCTGCTGACCGTCAGAAATCAAAGAGACTGAGTGGTCATCACCTAAAACATATTGAAAAGTAGTTGGCAGCTGAATACCACTAAGGACTACGGACCCTATGCGAGAGAGGTCATTACTCCTGGCCGATCCTTCCAAGCAGTTTCTCCAGGATTGATTGCTACCAGCTACACAATAAGTAACTGTCGTTGCATGAGCAGAGGCAACTGCTCTAGTGGCCTCTGCTCCTGTCTCTTTTGTTACGGAAGAGCAAGAAGCGAATAAAAAAGTACAAGACGTTGTTAAAATAATTTTTTTTATTCATCTCCAAATAGGCTCAAAATAATTAATATATCTGTGCATAGATCGGTATTAATTGAAAAAACTTAAGTGTTTTGTGTTTACTTTAAAAAATGGTAGGCAAGGGCCGTGTGCGGGTAAGGGCCCATGCTAGCATCTTGACAAGGCCATGATGTATTTACATAACTATTCTTTTGGTTATTGCTTGAAGCAATTTTCGAAATGCACAAGTGTGTTAATTTGTGGTTCTGTTCCGGGGCGGCCTTCGACTAGGGTTGCGCTTGAGTTAGCGTTCAACGTTAAGAAAAAGGACGAATTTAGTCCCTCAAAAGCCCCGGTTTCCCATTGTTTTCATCTGTATTCCTTGGTTAAAGTACAATAAAAATTACTCTCTTTTTGGAGCTTGGAACACTAAGATCACTTAAGTGAAGTGAAGTGAAGTGAAGTGAAGTGAAGTGAAGTGAAGTGAAGTGAAGTGAAGTGAAGTGATGGGATTTGACGGGATTGTGGAGAAGTATACGTGAAAATTTTCAAATCAAACTGAGCATCAGGAATTTATCTTAATGCTCAGTTTTTGATTTTTCCAGGATCTAATTTGTCGCTATTTTTCCACAAGTAAAACTAAT
>JAQTTZ010000185.1 GCA_028710485.1 Bacteriovorax sp.
TTAATCAGGCAGGAGCCAACGAAGAAATCTGTTCAACGAAAACAAAAAATAGCAGGCTGGGTTGAAGGATATTTATTGGAAATTCTATTAGGTGGTACTAAGTTTGCTGAAATTTAGATGCGTAGGCTCTGAGAGATGCACCACCAATATAAAAAGCCTCCTGAAATATGGAGGCTTTTTTGTTTTTAAAGGACGTTTAGGATTTAGAACGTAGCCCAATTTTTTTTCGATTTTCTGGTAATTTCGGTGTGATCATCTCTTCATAACTATCAAGTCTTTCAAAAACAATTTTAAATATCTGATTCGTACCCTTTTCAAGATTAGTTACTCGTTCATTTAAGCTATTTTCCATCATTAAAAAACTTCGTAGCTTGGTAAAAATTCTAATTATAGAAATATTAACTAAAATTGCATTTTCACTATTTAATACACTTGAAAGCATAGCTACACCATTTTCCGTAAAAACATAGGGTGGTATTCTGCGTCCTCCTCGACCAACATTTGATATCCCAATTTGGGATATCAAAGAATCATGCTCGATTTCATCTAATTGAAACATGAAATCGCCAGGAAACCTCTGAATGTTGCGTTTAACATTTCTATTAATTATTCTTGTTTCAACTCCATAAAGTTTTGCCAGATCACTATCGATCATTACCTTTTGATCTCTGATCACATAAATCATTTTTTCAATTAATTTTTCAGTCGCATTTGTCATTTTATTTCCCCCCGTCAGTTAAAGAAGAAGCAATAACCCAAGCATTAATTGAAATGGAGATGTTTATTTAAATTAGGGATAATTTTTTATTTATGAATTCTGGATAAGACATTTGCGTAATTTTTAAATAATTCCTAATCTTGTTTTTAATTCAACAACGTATTTTTGCTTCTGGAAACTTTCTGTGAAGATAGGTTGTTTGCTTGGTAATTCTAAAATCTCAACTACTTCGGATTGGGAAAAATAAGCGGAATGTTCACGCTCGTCAGCACCACCATTTCGAAACATTCCCCAAAATCAGCACGCATATTATTCTGCGATCGCTGGCCCTTGAGTATATTCCGTCGCTGTCGCCAAAAGAGAAATTTTAACTTTTTGCTGAAGATATTCAGATTTAATTTCTGCTGTTTTACCCAACTCGCTCACAATCCCCATTCTTTGTATCGAGACGGGCATTGATGCTGTATCAACAACCATACACTCTGTTGTGAAAATTCCTTTCTCAGCCTTATGCAGTTTTCCAATAAGAGCCACTCCCTCTTTGCCCGTTGTTAGAGGAATCCAGTCTTGATTATCTTCATTCACAATTAGCTCATGATGCGTTTTAAAGTCTTTGTTACCGTCACTATATGAAAATTGAACTTTCACTAAATAACCGTGCATTTTTGCAACCGCTTTTTCTGAAGCATGAGATTGGATAGATAATATCGTAAGTAACAATGTTAAAAATACTCTTCTCATAATTTTCTCCCAGGTTGATCCCACCGAGAATAACATATAATAAAATTTAACTACAGTTGCCTTTTAAAAATCTGTCTTACGACTTTTGAATACCAGACGCCTTTTCTTTTTTTAGTTTGAATTTTTGATTTATTTAAAATGTCTGAAATCTTAATGTAGGTGTAGCCTCTTGAGCGATATGACTTTATCAGTTCGATTACGTCCTCTTCTTTTTTCACTTCAATAGCCTTTCCTCCGTACTGTCGATAGCCGTAAACGGTCTTTCCGGTTTCACGACGTGTAATCGTTTTCAAAGGTATCTCAAACTCCTTTAGCTTTTTTGTGACGGTAACTCTTGAGGAAAAAACTTGAGCTCCAATTTCAGCCCAAGAGAGGCCTTCAACAACATATTTTTGCTTGAGGAAACTTTCCGTGAGGGCAGGTTTTTTAGTTGGTAATTCTAAAATCTCAACTACTTCGGATTGGGGAAAATAACCGAAATGTTGACACTCGTCAGTACCACCATTATAAAAAGCCTCGCAGCAATGTGAGGCTTTTTTGTTTTGGATCTGAAAAACACACATAGTAAATCGACTGCCCGCTTCTAATTACTTTCTTCATCTATTATAAATATCTCCCAATGTTTTATAATTTTTTAGTATAAGCAATCGCCCTTTGTATCCAGCCATTTCGTTCATAAAATTTCATGCCTCGATTATTATCAAGGCCAGTGCAAAGTCTTAGGCCATTACAATTCAACTCTTTCGCAACACTCTCGGCATAGAATAAAAGTTCAGCTCCCAAGCCTTTCGAACGAGCTTCTTCTGTCGAAACCAAATCATCAATATAAATATGTTTTCCACGAACAAAGTCATAAAGAATTCGATATCCCATAACAGATAGTATTTTCCCATTTTCTTCAATGGCTACAATTTCATAACCATCAGTCCGATGAGCTTGGTCATAAATAAATATATACTCACTTAAAGTAAGGCTCGGTCTTAATTCCTTTAGTATAGGAAAGCATCTTTCTAAATCAATTTTTGTTTGCACTGCGAATAGTTTTTTTTCCACATTAAACCTCAAATTGTTTTAAGTTCACTAACGTGCACCACAAGTTTCTTTAACAATTTTAAATCAGTCGAATTTGCCAATGTTTTTTGAAATAGGTTATAGATTTTTTTGTCATTTTCTTTGAGCCAAACGAAACTCTCTTTCGATCCCCAATATCTTTTTTTTCGAATGTTAAAATAGTCAGCAAGAAGTGCCTCATGAAGCCATGAACGACGATAATTGCCCTCAATGTCACCGAGCTCAACACGCTCAAACATTTTATGCAGCCACACTCGACTAGCCGTAATTTCATCATCAGGAAGAGGAATATACTTTTTCTTTAAAGCCTTAGATAATTTTTTTATAAAAAGAGATCCTACATTACCTTTTTCAAAAATAATTTTAGCCCCTCTCATATAGAGGAAATTCTCATTCACCTTTAATATCTCTTTTTCTGGAAAAATAAAAACATCTAAATAAGAACCATTCCACTTTTCTGCAAGTCGAAACTTCTTCCCACTCTTTCGAATCCCCATCAAATCATAATCACTTTTAGATGTGGCATCACCTCTTGCTCGCGATCCGTACAAGATAACTGCTTCGCATTTATATTTTTTAACAAGTAACTCAACCGCTTCTTCAAGGAAGTCTTTTTCGATTATCATTGGCCTATCTAACTTGGGACAATAAAATCAAAATGAATATTTTGACCTATTTTAACGAATCCAATTTTTTGATAAATCGAATTAGATGTTGGGTTTGTTAAATCTGTAAATAAGTTAGTAAATTTTTTACCGCCTAAAATTATCTTTTCAGATAAAAGAGCAACTCCATAACTTGCATATCCCTTTCCTCGAAGGCTTGGTGGAGTATAGACTAGCGAAATTGTCCCGCCATTTAAAGTTGATCGAACATTTGCAACCATTGAAACAAGTTCATCACTCTTTGACTTTAACAAAAAAATACTCTTGTTTTGCAAATGACGATTCATTAATTTTTCTACATTATCATCAAGAGATGTATCGGGACTATTAGGGAAACAATCTAGGCTAAATCCTTTTATATATTCTCGTAAAGTTTCTTTATGGTCTTCAGTTGCCTGAATAAGCTCACCTAATGCCTCTGAAGGAAAAATTACTTTTTTGCATTCATAAACCCCAAGATAAATATTGATTTTAAAATTTAACTTTTTAAGATTGGTCCATTGATCTTTAAAATAAGTAGCAGAGGCTTCTTCGCCCACGATAGAATCTAAGTCGATTCCACTAGAGGTTAAGTCTTGAACAAGCAAATCAACAGCCTGAACTGGCATTTTTGTTACAATAAGTGGCTTGTCTTTATTTGATCTTAAAGCGCAGGCAATTACTTCAAAGCCATCTGTTATTGAATAAAACAATGGTTCATTTGTCTCAAATTTTTTATCACGAATGCCGTATGCGAGTCCCAACATTAAATTGTGGAAACTTTCATTTTTTATAAGTAGCTCTTCATTGTGAGCCAGAAAATCTTCGCAATTGTTGTGTTTAATTAGTTTCATAAAATTTATTTTTTGCATCTTCGTGTAATGGAAATGCCAATGGTGTTTCACTGTCTAACAAAAGCACTTCTTGTGTTTCATCAGACTTAAAATTTAAGTCTATTGCATTAATACTTTTGCAAATACCAAAAATCAAAATGCGATTAGATTGCACAGAATCACCAATATGAAATAACTCCCATGATTCTGTTGGAACCGTTATACCCGTTTCTTCAAAAAGTTCACGACTTAACGCCTGCTTAAATGTCTCTCCAGTATTAATATAACCGCCAGGAAATGCTAATTGTCCTTTTCGTGGCTCAATCCCTCTGCGAATTCCGATCAACGAATTTTTATATGGGACAAGCGCAACTGCTACTGGCACAGGATTAGAAAATGACATATTCTCTCCATCGGTTTCACTAGAGTGATGATAATAGTCTGCACCAAGTCATTCAAGTGAGGTTTCGCAAAAAAATCTGCCTCACAACTTTTGTCTTGCGGGAAACGATCGTAAGCGGAATATAAACCCGCCTTTAGTTCTTTAAAATCTCAATGTAATGGGCCCATTTTTTACAAGCGGAAGATCATTTTTTTTGAAATGGTAAAAGATCTTC
>JAQTTZ010000070.1 GCA_028710485.1 Bacteriovorax sp.
AGTAATGAAAATATTCACAAGACTCCAACATGTTAAGCTTAATGTTTAAGATATAGTCTAAGACGAATGTTCTTCGGGTACAATCCCCCAAAGCATCTTAATTGGGTCATCTTTTTGTCAAAAAACCGAAGATTTTGCTTGACGATGAACTCTGAAATTCTTATATTTTAGCTTCATTTACATGAGCTACTTCCACGGGGGCGTAGTTAAGTTGGTTATAACGTCTGCCTGTCACGCAGAAGGCCACGAGTTCGAGTCTCGTCGCTCCCGCCATTTTGATTTCATCCGAATTGTGTGTCCACTACTGTGACAGGTAGAGGACAAGACCGAAAGACTCTCTCCTTCAGATTCACCTACAATAAATATTTCAATCTTGTTTTCAGGAGATACTACTATTCTGGGAATTATACTGCTTATCAATGCTCTTTTTTGAAGCTCTGATCTCTTCCTAAACCCTTTAACGGCTTTCATTAAAAAGTCAGCAATCGTTTTACTGTCAAACTCCTCTAGTAGCTTACCTTTCTTTATTTCCAAATCTTCCATCGTAAGTTCAATATCTTTCAGCTCATTTTCTGCCTTCTCTTTTTCATTAATCAAAATCTTGCATATCCCATTTATAGAGCCAGGATCTTCATTCACTGCTTGCCTGATTGACTTAGAAAAGTTCTCTATAGTGCCTTGAAATTCACTGGCTCTTCCTTTTAGTTCCTTTATATCCATTTCAAGTTCAGGAATTGCCGTTAACCTATTCTTGTGGGCAGCCTTAAACAGCTCTTTAATCGTTTTACTGCATTGCAAATATTCTTCAATATGCTTGCAAACAACTTCCTCAATTTCTTCTTTAGAGATCGATTTAATCTGATCCTTGTAATCCCAAATCCGCATTTACCCGCATTAATTTCTTCCAAAAAATTTTCTAGTCATTTCTGACAATCAAAAACCCAACCAAATTTCTTTTTTACTTTGTCGTCTCTTGCATTCTGGCTAAAATTTAATCAAATCTGTCCTGTCATTATCTCAAAATAACTTTTTTATCGCTCCTTAGGGCCTCAAATTTGACTCGAGGAAGGCCATCACAACTCATAGACGCAACTTTAGGCGCACGTCTGCCTTTACGGGGGATAGCTCAGTTGGTTTACAATATTCAATTGTTAAAGAATCACGCTCAATCTGTTTGTAAACGAAACTTACTAAGTTTATGTGTCATAATTTTGAGAATATTCTCAACCACCTCCTTTATTTTTTTGTTAAATTTTATTATTAATTTTCGAGCGTGATGTACCACCTGACATGGTAACTTTATTAGTTTATTTCTGACTTTTTTTGAGAAGCATCCATTGTTTGAAATGAAAAAAGATAAAAATCTCGTCATATTGTAAGCAAGAGTCCCAACCAATCCATAAACTCGATTAGCATCAAGTTTTTGGCAAGGAAAGTGGTGAAAATCAAATCCATTTTTTTGTTCACGAATAAAGTTTTCAGCGTTCCCTCTACCGCGATAAAACTCAATTACTTTTTCATTGTCCATCTCAACTTCTTCTAGGTTGGTTATAATCGAATAGTGAAGATATCCATCTTCACAAAGATCATCGAGAAGGCTTAGTTGAATATCTTTTTTTTGTGCTCGAATAAAAACTACTCTTAAGTGTTTTAATCCTCCGGCCAGATCTTTTATTGGATACAAACCGCTGGCCGTTTCACATTCAGTTGAATCAAAAAATTCAAGTTCTGTTTTTTTCCACTCCATTGAGTTTTTATTTGAAAGTAATTGCCGAACTCTCTTCGCTAAATTCTCTCTAAGAACAATCGTAAATTTCACGTTGGCATTGATGAGTTCATCGTAAAGACTTTTCCTTCCGTATGCAGAGTCCCCACGAAAATAGCGCTTTAAATGTTTTGGAACTTTTTTAAAAACTCTTCGAACCATCACCTCACTGCCTTCTGCTGAAAAAGTATTTCCAGCTCTTAAATCAAAGTCATAGCTAAACCCAAATTGATCGTAAGCATTTTGAGAATCTAGGCACCACATGTTTTTATAATTCCACGCAAGTCCTTCCATTTTTTTAGCGTCTTGCTCATGGGGAGTTGAGTCCATATTTAAAATAAAATCAAAACTATCTGGGTGCATTGCCATTCTCATTTGAAGAGATTGCTCTACCAAAAAATCACGAAATTTATCGATTGAATTAAAACGAAAACTTCGTAAAAAATCACCCATAGCTCTTGCTGAAACTCCACCAGAACATAATTCAGCGTAGAGAGATTCATTTCGAATTTCATTGAGATCGTCCAGGCAGTCACTGCCGCTAGCGAAAGAGAATAACAAGGATTTAATTTTATCGATCTGCGAAACTCCACGTGTTCTACGAAGCTCTGGCATAAAAAAATCTAGTTTTTGTGCAAGATCAAGTCTTTCAAAGAGACTGTTGAAAAAAAGTAGGCCTCCATTTGCAGAAAGATCTTTATTTGTCTCTTCAATCACGATATTTTTCATTACAGAAAGCCTTTTGTTTATGAATTTTATTAAAGTTTTGGTAGACCAATAATATTTTATTCAAAAGGCTTTTTCATCATGCAGGGCCAATAATGCAAGGCCGGAAAAAATCAAAGTAAATTCAAAATGGGTGAAAAGTAAAAATACTTAAAAAGGCCATGATGGCCACTACTTAGCTCAGTTTAGAAAAAGTTAGCCGCGGATTTAGGATCTAGTTTTTACCTCTCCTCAGTGGATTCCAACAGATTCATTCACATTTCATGAAGACTCAGCGAGTAAAAGTCTCTAAAATTGTCTAATGAAGGTTAATAGTCACCCCCGTAAATTTATGCGAAGTTTAATTTAACAATACCAGGCTATTGGAGAGCTCTCGTTCGAGCCCGCCATTTTCACCTCAATTTTCTCATTAAAAATTTCAAGACATCAAAATTATTAAAAAGGAGACCCCTTAATACATTGATCAATGCGCACATAATTTCCCTCTGAACCGCAATTATGCTGCGACTTTTTTATCTTCAGCATTTTTTGAATGAAAGTTTAAAACTCTTTCTGAAATCTCATCAAGATCATCAGAAATATATATGAATGATAAATCTTCGCTGCTGATGGCACCTTCTTTTTGCAATACATTTATGAAATCGTTTAAAAAAGGTTTCCAATAATCTGAGCCAAAAAGGATGATAGGAAATTGTTTGATTTTTTTGGTTTGAATCAAAGTCACGACCTCAAAGAGTTCATCAAAAGTTCCAAAACCACCAGGAGAAATAATAAAGGCCTGTGAATATTTTATTAACATAAACTTTCTAACGAAAAAATAACGAAAGTTAACATTGATATCCAAAAATCTATTTGAGATCTGCTCACGCGGAAGAATAATATTACACCCAACAGAGAGAGCACCAACATCTCGAGCTCCTCTATTTGCGGCTTCCATAATTCCAGGACCTCCTCCCGTTAATATTGTAAAACCACGTCCCCCCAATTCAGAAGCAAGTTGTCGGGTTAAAAGATAGCTAGGATGATCTTCATCAAATCTTGCAGAACCAAAAAATGTTACACTTGGGCCGAGGTGACTTAAAAAATATGAACCTTTTATAAAATCAATTGAAATTGTTCCTAATCTGACCAAATCAAAAAACCAATTTTTAATTTTCAACTATGCAGCCTTCTTTTTATTTTCAGTTTCAGCCTTCATAGATATTGCTTCGATCTTTTTAGGCATTTCCTTGTTAAAATAAGCACGTTCAATCTTTCTCGCCACGGTAATAACAACAACCAAAGAGATTGTCGTAAAAGTTGCAGCTGGTCCATATCCTAAACCTATAAGTATCCCAATGGCAGCTATAAACCATATCCACGCAGCTGTTGTTAAACCAATAACTTTATCCAAACCTTGCCCATGCATAATGGCCCCTGCTCCCAAAAAACCAACACCTGTAATAATTTGTCCAATGATTCGAACAGAATCAGTTGTAGTATTAGCCACTAAGAGAGTTGGCATTACAGTAAACAACATAGATCCAATACAAACTAAAATTTGTGTTTTAAAACCTGCTGATGCTCCATTTGTTTCACGTTCATAACCAACGATAAATCCACAAATAACTGAAAAGAACATTTTTAGAGAAATCAATTCTAATAATTCTAAATTACTCAAAACCATCTCCAGTTATAGTTACCAGTTATTAAGTTAAACTCTATTCGGCTCAATACCTGAGTTAATTAAGCCATTTTCCAAAAATTCAAAGTTTTTTAAATATCTTAATACTTTAAATAAGTTAGGAGTTGGTGCTCATGAATTCTCACTTAATGCCGCATGCGCGGAGCGATTGCCGCACACCACGACATTCAGTTCTTTGCTGAATAATTAAAAATTAATGTCTGCATCCCCTTCACAACGTCGTTTGTTTTCGAAACTCCCATGATGGCCTCAATTGTCTCCTGAAAAACATCAAATTCTTTTATCAGCGTCAAGGCCTTCTTCTTACCGCTTGCAGTTAGAGTAAAACAGTAGCCTCGGGCATCAGTTGGATGCATTGTTCTTTTTAATAGGCCCAGCTTCTCTAATCCTCGCAATGAATGGCTTAGGTTAGACTTTTCTATTCCAAAGGTTTGGTGAAGTTCCAATGGACGAACTTCTCGATCTTCAAAAAAAAGTGAAGTCAATATTAAGGCCTGTAGAAAATGGACTGAATGAGCGGCTAACTTTTGTTGAAACGATTCTAAAATGACGGTTTGAGAAAGATAGGATGTATAGACAATACTATGAGAGAGAAATTTTTTTATTTTCATATAAACATTTTCACCAGTTGTTGAACGATTCAACTAATGAATGATAAACATTGTTTTTTGAGTTTGTAAAAGTAATTCATTTCATATTAAAAGTATCTCAATGAAAAAATTAAACATTGAAGACATTGAAAAAATATTTAAACGGCCTCTAATCTCTTTGGTAAGTGAAGCGTGTTCAATCCATCAAAAAGAATTTCCCCATGGAAAAATACAGGCATCTTCACTTTTATCTATTAAGACAGGGGGATGTCCTGAAAATTGTACCTATTGCCCTCAGTCCGCGCATTACAATACAGGAGTTTCAAAAAGTAGCTTGCTAACTAAAGATGAAGTTATTCAAGCAGCTTTAAAAGCAAAAGAAATGGGTGCTAATCGTTTTTGTATGGGAGCAGCTTGGCGTGAGATTCGAGATGGCGTTGAATTTGATCAAGTGTGTGAATTAGTATCAGCGGTATCAAATTTAAATTTGGAAGTTTGCTGCACTCTTGGAATGCTTACAGGGACACAAGCGCGCAAACTAAAATCGGCCGGACTTGATTTTTATAATCACAACATCGACACGTCTCCTGAGTTCTATGATAAAATAGTGCAGACTAGAACGTATAGCGATCGACTGGAAACACTCTTGCGAGTACGACAGGCAAATCTAAAAATTTGCACTGGTGGCATCTTAGGGATGGGAGAAAGTGACCATGATCGAATGTCATTTATTCAGCAAATTGTAAATATGGAAACTATTCCTGAAAGCATTACAATTAACATGCTTGTTCGCACAAAAGGAACCCCTTTAGAGAATGTTGCACCAATAGATCCTTTGGATATTGTTCGAACTATTGCGACCATTAGAATTTTAGCACCAAGATCAATGATACGCTTAAGTGCTGGCAGAACATCCTTGTCATCAGAAGCACAGTTTTTATGTTTTATTTCAGGGGCCAATTCAATTTTCTTAGGAGACAAGTTGTTAACTTCTCCAAACCCAGATTTTTCTGAAGATCAACAATTATTAGAAAAATGTGGATTGAGTTTTTCACAGGTAAATGAAAATGAATCTCATGATCTCTGAATTAAATTCACTGAGGGAGCAGGGACTCTATAGAGAAATAACAACTCTTGCAGGAATTGATTTTTGTACTAATGATTATCTTGGGTTTATTAGGTCTGATAAAATATCACCTCTACTGTTTACTGCTAAAAGCGGAGCTGGTGCATCCAGATTAATTCCCGGGTTTCATGAGGCAGCAATTGAAACAGAAAATTTTCTTTCGCAAGTTTATAATATTGATTCTGTATTATTTTTTGGATCAGGATATTTAGCTAACATAGGTATCATCCAAGCTTTGGCCAATGAAGATACAGAATTCTTTTCGGATGAATTTAACCATGCAAGCATTATTGATGGAATGAAGCTAGTTAAAAGTAAAAAACAAATTTTCAGGCACAATAACCTTAGTCATTTGGAAGAAATATTAAAGAAAAGTTTTTCAAAACAAAAATGTGTTATCACTGAGTCTATTTTCAGTATGGACGGAGACAGTCCTGACTTAAAGGAATTAATAAAGCTCTGTGAAAAATATGATGCTTTTTTAGTTGTTGATGAAGCCCATGCAACTGGAGTCGTCGGAAAAAACGGACTTGGATTAATGGAAGATTTTCAATATAACAAAGAAAAAACGATTATTGTTCATACATGTGGAAAGGCCATTGGTTGTTATGGCGCCTTTGTCATTTCTGGAAAAATAATTCGTGAACTATTGATTAATAAGGCCAGAACTCTTATATATTCAACGGCCCTTTCTCCCTATATATTTAAGCAAATTCACTTTGCAATAAATGAAGTCATAAAGAGTGGACATCTTCGAACTCAGATCGCAACAAATATTCAGTATGCTAAAGAACAGTTTAAAAAGAAACATTTAAAATTATCTGGATCTCACATTAGCTACATCGAATTTTTAAATAGTAATAAATGTCCTATACAAATCGAGCAACAATTAAAAGAAAAAGGATTAAATGTTAAAGGAATTAGATATCCCAGTGTTCCTAAAGGACAGGAGCGACTTAGAATAACGATTAAGTCTTTTAACTCTCAACTTGAAATACAAAAATTGGCCATTACGTTGAAAGATATTCTTCAATGAATATTTTTATAACAGGGACTGATACGAATGTCGGCAAGACTCTGATTTCAACAATTCTTGCACTAAAGCTGAATTATAAATATTGGAAACCGATCCAATGTGGATTGAGTGAAATGAGTGATTCAGACTGGGTTAAGCAGTACATTGGTAACGATCGAATTCAAAAGGAAACATATAGTTTACGAGATCCACTTTCACCTCATTTAGCGGCCAGGAATGATAATCAAGAAATTCATTTGCATAAAATAATAAATCAATTTCCAGTTGATAAGACTATTATTGAAGGAGCTGGAGGATTACTGGTTCCTTTAAATGCGAAAGAATATTTAATTGATTTAATCCCTAAGGACAAATGCAAAATAATATTAGTCGCAAGAAGTACACTCGGCACAATAAATCATACACTACTTAGTATCGAAGCTTTAAAAAATAGGAATTTAGATTTATGGGGCGTGGTTATGATGGGTAATAAAAATCACGACAATAAACTCGCAATCGAATGGTATGGCAAAACTATGGTATTAGCGGAAATTCCTTTTGTTAAAAAAATAAATAAAGAAAGCTTGTTACAAATTTCAGAGCAAATATCGTTGGAGAAAATATAATGGAATTAGAATTGTTTTTACAGAAAGTTATAGCAGATAAATACTTGCATGCGTGTTGGTTAAATAGCCTTTCATATTTAGAGTATCGTGGCTTTAGAAAAATCGTTCGTTCTCAATCAACTGAAGAAATTACAAAGGAAATTCTCCTGCACGTAAACGAAGAAGTCAAACATGCGCTTATTTTAAAAAAACTAGCGATCAAGATTGGAGGAATAAATTTCTCTCATTATTCAGAAAAGACTATGCTTTCTGGACAAAATTTAAAAAAATATTTTTATAATTTGGATCTTGAAATTTCTAAACATGCCTCTTCCAATTTATATCAAGCTGTCACTTTAACAATTGAGCTAAGAGCACTTAAAATTTATCGTGCCTATGAAACTTTGTTACAAGCATCCCAAGAAGGCATCACAATTCAAGTTATTATTGATGACGAGGAAAAGCATTTAGATCAATTTTTAAATTTTTTACCAACAGATGAAGAAGATAAATTTAGAAGAATCGAAGAAAAATGTTTTAATGAGTTATGGGAATGCATCGTCTTATGAGAATTTGGCGTCCTTATACCCAAATGCAGACAGCTCTTCCACCTTTGCCTGTAAAAGATGCAGAAGGAGCTTATATAAACTTAAAGTGCGGTAGGAAAATCTTTGATGGTATCTCAAGTTGGTGGTTAATCAATCATGGCCATGCAAACCAAGAAATTACTGAAGCCATTTCTTCGCAAGCTAAAAAAATAGAACAAGTGGTATTTGCCAATTTTACACATGAACCAGCAGAAGAACTGATTGAATTGCTTGGAACATTTTTACCTAAGTCACTATCATCAGTATTTTTTTCAGATAATGGATCTACAGCAGTAGAAGTCGCCATGAAGATGGCCTATCAATATCAGGTCCAAAGTGGTCGAAGTAATAGAGAGAAGTTTATCACTTTTGAAAAAGCCTACCACGGTGACACTTGTGGGGCCATGAGTGTAAGCGCTCATTCGGTTTTTACAAATCCTTATGGAAAAATGCGCTTTGAAGTTTTACACGCAAAACAGGGTTGCTATCTCTCAGATCCAATTGATAATTGGGTTAATGACTTTGAAAAAATAATTCAAACTCATTCTGACGAAATTTGTGCCGTTATCTTAGAGCCACTGATTCAAGGTGCCGGTGGAATGGTGATGTGGCCCGTAAAGGCGATAGAAATAATTTCTCAGCGAGCAAAAGAGAATAATATTTTAGTTATCTTTGATGAAGTCATGACTGGATTTGGAAGAACAGGCTCAATGTTTGCTTTTGAGCAGACGCTAGTCATTCCTGATTTTTTATGTTTATCGAAAGGATTGACTGGTGGTTTTTTACCAATGGGATTAACCATTACAACAGAACAAATTTTTGATGCTTTTTTAAATGATTCAGCTGAAAAAATGTTTTTCCATGGCCATAGTTTTACTGGTAATGCTTTAAGTTGTGCAGCTTCGGTGGCTAATTTGAAACTCTTTCAAAAAATGAATATTAAAAAGATCATTCAACCGATAGAAGAAGCCCATAAAGCTTTTCTGGAGAAGTGTTCAAGAAGATTAGCAATAAAAGAAGTAAGAGTTTGTGGAAGTATTGGTGTTCTCGAATTAAATATGGATTATCAATATGGAAATAATTTTTCACAAAAAATGCATCAGTTGGCAATAAATGAAAATCTTTTTGTACGCCCACTTGGGAACGTCATTTATCTGATGCCTCCTTTCTGTTCAACGAGTCAGGAGATTGAACGCTCATGGGAGATTATAGAGAATTCAATTTTGGAATTGATAATATAAAAGACTGAAAGCTTCGTATTCAAGAAATAGCTTCTTATTTCTACACACAAATGCGTTTTAATTTTGAGTTAGGATTTTATTGGCATTTTTTAATCTTTTAGAAAGAGTTTGCATTAAAGCTTTAGACCAGGCAGGGCGTTTGTATAGTATTTGATCAACCATCCCGATGGGAACTTCAATAAGTTGAGCGTCAGTAATTGCTTCAATATAAGCTGATCGTGGCTCGTTGTTTATAAAGCTCATCTCACCGACAAATTCACCGATTTCAATATTTCCAAGAATAATCTTTTGATCGTTAATAATATTGTAGGCGCGGAGTTGACCATTTTTTAAGATGTAAACAAACTCTGCTTTATCGCCTTCTTTTATCAATATTTCACCAGCAGAGAGATAGCGAAGATAAAATGGTGCAGCTTCAGTATGAGAAGTGAAATTTAAGGCCTTCGCTAAAAAATAAGAAAATTCACTTTCAATTAATTCTTCTTCAATAAAATAAAGTTTTCCAGTAACAAGTTCATCGAGAAATCTTTCTTTTTCAGGAGGATGGCCAATTATTATTATCGCCATATGAGGATTAATATTCTCGAGTAAAATAACTTCAACAATTTTAAGGCCGTCAGTTGTATTGTTATTAGAATCTATAATAACAATATCAATAACTGCATTTTTTATTTTTAAAAGACCCACGTTGCCATTAGGTGCGGTGTAAATGGTTGGTTTGTTATAATGATTAGTGACATAATCTGTAATCAGGGCCAGGCGCTCTGAATTGCCAGAAATAGTTAGAAAAACTTTTTTCTTAATTTCAATCGTCATAGACAAATATTACGTCAAAAAATGTAGTTGGTGCAATAAGTTTATGATTTAACTTATTGGTAGAGTAAAAAACTCTGATATTCACCACAATTAAGTTCTGACGAACAGATGCACACACTAATAAGCTCCATTAAAAATTTAATCAACAAAACTCTAACATTATCCCCCAATCCCCTATAAACTTAATTCCTCACTCTTGCAGGAAAATTCAATGCTGCTACAAAAAGAAATCGCTCATGAAGTTAAGGATATGAGCTCGCTACGGAAAGGAGCGAAGTCCTCGCTCGGAGTCTCATCCACCAACTTGCCAATTAAACCTGGAACAAATTCCAGTGCAGAAGTATTGGAGGGATTTAGTAACCTATCGGTTGCCGGAAACTAGATGGAAATATCTAGAAAAAGAAAAACTCAGGATCCTTGCCAGGTTTGCTTTCTTCACAAGGATCGCTGCATTTGCGAAAACATTCCAACGCTCACTCTCCAAACAAAAATATCTTTAATCATTCACGCCAAAGAATTAAAGCGCACTACCAACACTGGCCGACTTGCCATGAGGGCCCTCACCAACAGCGAAATGCGCATTCGTGGTAAAGACCGTGAAGCTCTAGACTTAAGTGATCTTCTCTCTCCGGCCTATCGAACATTATTATTTTATCCCTCTGATAATGCTATTGAGCTTGATCAAAAGCTGGTGAGCGAAAGTACTCTTCCCATTCAACTCATCGTCCCCGATGGTAACTGGCGCCAGGCCAGCAAAGTTCATTACCGCCATCATGAACTTCAAGATATTCCTCGAGTGATGATCAGTACTCCCAATACAGCGGACCTGCATATGCGTGCAGAATCAACCGAGGCCGGAATGGCAACTCTGGAAGCCATTGCTCACGCGCTTGGGATTATTGAAGGTGAAAAAGTTAAAGAAACTTTAATGAAATTTTACCGAGAGAAACTCGAAGGAACCTTGAAAGGGCGCGGGCAATTGAAATGAATTGCTAGCTATTTAAACTGCCCTTAGCAATCTTAAATTCCACACACATTCTTTCCTCTTCATTCGAAATCCAAATTTCATTATCTTCTATGGATATATTTAAATTCATTCCTTTTTTTGATAAGGCCTCAAGCGATTGCCCATCAACCACTGTAAAATGAATAATATTTAAATGATCAAAACGCTGAACCTTATTTTCGATTGAGTCAAACCACTGAAGTGCTTGGTTGCCGTGATAAGTATAAATCGTGACCTTCTCGGCCTTCGAACAAATTTGACGAATACGCCTTTCATCTGGAAGACCCAGCTCGATCCAATGTTCAATGGATCCATCATGGTTTATTTTCCAAAGATCAGCTTCATTGTCAGCACTTAAACCTTTGGTGAATTGGATTCCTTCTTGGGCCGAAAGCGAAAAGGCCAACAAGCGAATCATCATACGCAAGTCATTTTCTGAGGGATGCTTAGCAATCGTAAGAGAATAATCGCTATAGTGATGAATATTTAAATTTGAAAGTGTCAGTCTAACTTTATAAATTGTAGATTTTAATGCCATAGATCTGATCTTATCATTACAGCATCTAATTTAATATCTGAAACGGCCTACAATCTCTAGGAATCGTGACAATAAAACTAGTTCCATCCTTTTCATTACTTTCAACTGTGACGGACCCACCGTGAGCTTGGGCCACACCTCTGACCAGCGTGAGTCCAAGTCCCCACCCTTTTTTCTTTCCATTTTGAGCTGCACTTGTGCGGTGAAATGGCTGAAAAAGATTTACTTTTTCAGCCTCTGAAATTGGATTTCCAGTATTATGAACTTTGATTTGCACAAGATTATCTAATTGTTCGATCGACACCTTTACCAATTGTTGAGGGGAGCCATATTTAACTGCATTGTTCACTAAATTCTCAATGACTCGCCTCATGGACTCTTCATTCCAATATCCATTTATGCTTTCTCTATCTGTCTCCAGCATGAAGCGCTCGCCGTAAGAAACGCCTAAATCTCTCAAGGCCGATAAGGCGATGTGGCGCATATCACATTCATTCATAGAAAAAGTCAAAGGCTCCCCCGCACGAATTCTATTGGCATCAAGTAAATCTTTAATCATTTGATCCATGCGATCGATACTTTTAACAATCTTGTGTGCGAGAATATGATTTTTTTCAATATTTTCAGGTTGCCGCAAAATTACTTGGGCCGCCATTTTAGCAGCTGTCAACGGAGTGCGCAGGTCATGAGTTAAAATAGAAACGAACTGATCGCGAAGATCGCGCTCCTGTTCTAAATTCTTCACAAATGCTTGTGCTTGAACTAGCTCTTTAACTCCTTCGTTTATTTCTAATTGTCTTAATTGTTGAGAGTCCTGTTCTTTATTAAATCTATCAAGTGCCACTGCAATTAAATTAGAGAGTGCACTTACAAATCGCAAATCGGACTCATTCATCGCAGAGACTGCTTCAAATTGCAAAACACCAAAAGTTTCAAGTGAACTCAGCGTAAGAGGAAGCGTAATGAATTTATCAAAACTTTCCCCGTCAGTTTTCTTTACCTCGATTGAACAAATCGGAAGAGCATACTTGGAAATAGATTCATAAGTTTCTACAACCTCTCCCCCTTCTTTGGCTAAAGGACTAACCAGGTACTCAAAAGATCTGTGGGAATAATCAATGGCCTTCTTCATTCTCTCGTCACTGGTGTTGGCATCATACCAAACAGTGGTTTTGCAGGTAGTACCTTTTTTTTCCAGAAGAAGTATGGTCTGAAATGAAAAAGTTTTTGCCAAAACCATGAAAATTTCTGGAAAGGTTTTTTCCAAACTCTCAAAACCAGCAAAGGATTTACTTATCTCATAGAGATTTTCCAGGCGGACAGCGGCCATTCCTAATTCAGAAGAAGATTTTAGTTCTTCCAGAGAAGTAGGCAAAATATCAGCAGTGAGATTTGATAAAATAGTTATCAATTCTGTGATTAAAAAACCAAAAGCTTCTTTAAGTTCTACTGGATCCACTTGGCTAAATTGAATTGAGAATTGATCACTGGGAATTCCTGATGATTCAACTTTAAGACCTGAGAGTAAGGGATATTTTTCTGCACAACGATAAAAAACTCGTTTAAAAATTGCCATCAAAGTATTTTTATTCAAAGTCAAAGAAGCGCGCTTTGAAAGAGTTTTCAAAGTATCTTCAAAAAGATTAGCGAGTCCTTCAGAAGGGAGTCCTTGCGCTGCTTGTTCTAGCCAAGCATCGATATGTTTTGCGCTGTATGGGTTTGACATATTTCCTACTTAGCATTTTTGAATAAATATATTTCACAGATATACGGCTTAGGGTTTTTCGCTTATTACCTATTCGAAGTCAAGGGGCTGACTTTCACGAACGATGCAGAAATCATTGTTAAAAATTATCCTTCACATAATTTTTATATATTTTTCTTCGAGCAAGCATCGTGATGAAATTTTACTATAATCCTCGACTGGAAAAAGGAGGCTTAAGTGCTGAATCCAAAGACTGGAGGATTCAATGAAACGGTCAAAAACCTAAATGCTCTATTACAGAGTATGGTTGAAGGAATGATTCTTCAGGATAAGACTGGCAAAATCATTCAACATAATCAAGCTGCTTTAGAAATCTTAGGATTAACAGAAGATCAACTTAATGATCGAGATTTCATTGCTTCCCAAGAGATAGATTTAAAAGAATGGAATAAAAATTTTCCTGGAAAAAACCATATCGGAATGGATTCGTTAATAACGGGTGAGGTTCAACGCAATATTGTGCTTAGAATTTTTAGGCAAGATGGTGAAATGCGATGGATTTCACTGAATTCAGTTCCTATTTTAGACAATGCTAAACGTCCCATTCTGTTGATTTGCACTTTTACAGATATTACAGAAATGAGACGGATTTTAAATGACTTAAAACAAGTTCAACTTCTTTTTAATATTTCACATGATTTAATGATCATAACCAATCAAGAAGGTTATTTTAAAAGAATCAACCCAAGATTTGTCAGCGTTTTGGGATATACTTTAAATGAAATCATTTCAGAAAAATTTTTAGATTTTGTTCATAAAGATGATCTTGATGCAACCAAATTTGAAATACAGAAACTTTTGGAAAAGAAAGAATCAATCCATTTCATCAATCGATATAAAGCAAAAAACAACGAGTATCGCGTTTTTGACTGGGTAGTTGTTCCCGACCCTGAAACCAATTTGATTTATTTTACGGCCAGAGATATAACTGATTATCGTGCAGAAGAGCTCGACATCATCCATTCATCAAAAGTTTATTCAATTGGGGAATTGACAAGTGGTCTTGCCTATTTCCTTAGTGGCCAGCTCGCAATCATAGGTGGTCATATTTCATTTATTCAATCTCGTATTGCCAGAGGAGAACTTGATCTTAAGGATTTGAAAGATAAAATTAAAAGCATCGAGGAGTCTGTCCTGAGACTTTCTAAAACTACAAAAGAGTTGACTTCTTTTGCACGAAACATTGAAAATGAAAGAATTATAAATGTTTCCCTCAGTCGAATTCTTGATAATGTCTTAGCTTTATGCAAAGAACGCTTCCGCATCCATGGTGTAAAACTAGAAACGAAACTAGATACTAATTTAGTTATTCACTCGAGAGAATCACAAATCGCACAAGTTCTCATCTGTTTACTCAATATTGCCTACAACGCTGTTCACTCCCAAAGAGACAGCTGGGTGGTGCTAGAGGGAACGGCAATTAATGGTGTTGTTCGCATTACCATTACCGATAGTAGCCCATCGACAGAAGCTCCTGATCAAAAATATTTTAACGTGCCCAAAGGAATTATTGAAGAGAATTTTGGCAATCTTTACTTTGATAGTACAAGTCCTAATACAAGATTTGTAATTGAGCTGCCTCGAGTTTCAATAGAAGTTGAAGGGGAAGTATAATTTTTTATTAACCCTTAAATGAAAAGTGAGAATTATTATGGATAAAAAAGAAGGTCACTTAAATAACAAATGTATTTTGGTGATTGAAGACAATAAGGAAATACAGGATTCCTTAAAAATGGCTTTGGAAGTTGAAGGCTATAAAGTTTTTACTGCTGATAATGGCAAAGAAGGAATGGAAATACTGGGAAAAATACCCACTCCATGCATGATCTTATTAGACCTGATGATGCCTATAATGAATGGTTGGGAATTTGTGGATGCCATCAGTAAAGACATTATGCTTTCAACCATTCCAATCGTAGTCGTTAGTGCTTTTGGTGATAAAAAAGGAACTCCAAAAACAGACGGCTATATTCAAAAACCAATCGATCTAGATGCTCTCCTAAATACTGTTAGCAAGCACTGTGGTTAACCCAATGGGTAATATTTCACAGATAGAAAATAAACTAGCAATTGTCTTAAATGGAGGAGGAGCTCGTGCCAGTTATCAAGCAGGAGCTCTTCGCGCCCTTTATGAAATTATAAAAAAAGATCAAAATCTTTTTGATATAATCACAGGCAATTCTGCCGGAGCCATTAACGCTACTTATCTTGCCAATAATGCTCGCGACTGGGGAGGTTCTACTCAATACCTCGTCGATCTTTGGAAACGCATAAAACCTGAAGATGTTTTTGATATCAGCCATTACACCATGGGGAGAATCGGATCGAGATGGGTGAAAGGTACAATCTTTAGAGACAATTCTCCGGGAGATCCATTCAACGGAATTTTAAATACCGAACCATTGAGAAAACTTTTATTGCGCGAAGTGGATTTCAAAGAACTTCACATTCTAATCGAAGAAAAATTTATTTCAGCAGTTGCACTCTCCACTACTAATTATTATTCTGGATCGAGCGTTGTTTTTTTTGATGGAGAAAAAAAAATTTCCGAATGGTCTAAGTCCGATCGCTTTTCTATCCGTACTGAACTAAATGTCGATCACGTTATGGGGTCTTCGGCCATCCCATTATTTTTTCCACCTGTTAAAATTGCTCATAGTTATTATGGTGATGGTTGCATCAGACAGGTCACTCCGCTTTCTCCCGCCCTTCACTTAGGGGCAACAAAACTTATAACAATTGGAATTCGTCATAGACGCACTCAGGAAATGATAAAGGAATTGGCCCTTCGAACAAATTCTCCTCCTCAAATTTCTCAAGTAGGAGGTGTCATGATGAATGCTATTTTTCTAGACTCTCTTGATGCAGATGTTGAGCGGTTGGAAAAAATGAACATCATGGTCGCTATCATGGGAAAACATTCTCCTTGGAGACATGTTCCCATTCTCTCTTTAAATCCATCGAGAGACCTAGGCGCAATGACTAAAAAACTTAATAGTGAAATGCCAAAATTACTTCGCTATTTTTTAAGTAGTATCGGAGTTACCGGTCAATCAGGTCTGGATCTTCTAAGCTACTTGGCCTTCGATTCTTCTTACACCCTTCAAGTCACCGAATTAGGCTATGAGGATACCCTGTCACGAAAAAATGAAATATTGAGCTTTATGGAATAATATAAAAAGTTACAATTGACGACTTGGGGGCATTATTCTTAATATGAAGATATAAATCATCCGTCTGGACTTAGTAATGCTTTCATTAAAAGTTATTTTTAATTCATTTCTTCTCGTTTCACTAACTGAAATGGGAGATAAAACTCAACTACTCGCTTTTGTTCTGGCGACACGATTCAAAAAACCCTGGACCATTTTTGCAGGTATTTTTGTCGCCACAGTCTTAAATCATCTTGTTGCGGCTTCAGCTGGCGTGTGGGTTGCTAATGCCATTTCTCCTTTAATTCTTAAGCGGATACTCGCTTCTATCTTTTTAATATTTGCCGTGTGGATTTTAATTCCCGACAAGGATGAAGGATTGTCAGAAACTCGTAAATGGGGACCTTTTCTCACGACTGTCGTCACATTTTTTTTGGCAGAAATGGGGGACAAAACTCAAATCGCCACCGTTACACTAGCTGCAAAATATCATGAGATAATATTAGTCACAGTGGGAACAACGATTGGGATGATGGTGACGGATGGCCTGGCGGTCTTTTTTGGTGATAAGATGACCAAGTATATACCAATGAAATGGGTTCATATTTTTGCGGCAATACTTTATATTGTCTTCGCTATGGGAATTCTTTTAAGCTAAGAAAAATAAACGATGGGGGCATCATGAATTATTCTAAAAAAATCTCTTCCCCTATTGGCGATCTTTATTTAATTGCCAACGATCATTCTTTGATTGCTTTAGATAATATTTCAAATGATCTTTATAAAAAATCCATCAAATCAGAAAGACATAAAGTTCTCAATCTTACCCACATGCAACTTGATGAATATTTTTTAGGAAAGCGATTTGAGTTTGATTTACCCTTAGCTCCAACTGGCACACCATTCCAGCAAAAAGCCTGGAAGGCCTTGATCAAAATTCCTTACGGTAAAGTTTGGAGTTATGGCGAGCAGGCAAAATTTTTAAAATCTCCCAATGCATGCCGAGCTGTAGGAGGGGCCAATGGAAAAAATCCCATCCCTATTATTATTCCATGTCACCGGGTGATTGGTTCAACTGGTAAGTTAACTGGCTATAGTGGCGGGATGAACATGAAGATTGGGCTTTTAAAACACGAGGGCCATCAAATTGATGGTCTTCGGTTAATTAAAATTTATCTCTAAAATTTATCTCTAAAATTCCGTATCAAAAATTCCGATAACAACTTTTTTCCACAAAGCAATTTTTTGTTTCTCTGTTACTTCACGAGTTTGCTTGCGATAGACATCCAAAATTTCGTTCATTTTTTTATTATAAGCTGGGTTGTATATCATCACCGCATTTTCCATATCGTGGACAAAACTTCTCTTGGTCAAATTAACCGAGTCGATTATTGACTATTTTCCATCAACCAGCACAATTTTAGAGTGAAGAATTACTCCTGGCTCAGTGTATTCATAAATTGATACTGAGACTCAATATTTTTAGAATTGATAAACTCATTGCCCCCCGAAGAAGGTTTTCGTACTCCCGGGCCCTGGCAAGATTGTAAAGAAAGAATTGAAATTAATCCAATAATCCCCAGTCCCAAATGAATAAAGGTTTTTTTCATGAAGTCTCCCAAACTAAAAATCTCTTTTGGTCCTAATGACCAACAATTCTCTTAATAGTGTAAATGAATAGAGATTATTTTCTTAGAGGGAGCTATTTTCCACAAGCTATTTCTCACTTTTCGTTAGAGACAATTGCAGAGATAGTTGCAATACTTGAGTAAAAGACTTGATGCAGTTTACGAATTATTTTCGGCATAAATGAGGAACTCTTGTTTGTGAGATGGAAGTTGGGTGGCCATAACAACCGAGAGCCCCATATTTTTAACAAAAGTTAAGTACATCGGCACTCGTGATACCAATTCAAATTTGGTCATTTTCAAAGTGATAAAAGCGCCTTTAAGTGACGGCTTCACTTTTTCCACTACTTTTTCAATCTCTCGCAAAGTGCCTTCCGGAGGAAGATTCATATCTACAAAAAGCCATTGCACATGATTTTTTAATTCAAAGACTTTGAAGTCTTGAATGGAAGTATGGTGGTGATAAAATTTTGGATGATTAAGACAGATCTCACTCATCAATGCAGGGTCTAATCCTTCGACACTCAATCCTTTTTCTAAAAGAGCGTAAGTTGCTCCTCCAGGACTAGATCCAATCTCGAGAGCATGATCGCCAGCTGCTAAATTTGCTCCGACATAATCAATACCATCTAAAACTTTTAAGTAAGCTCGCGAGGGAGCAACATCTGGCAAAATGGCAGGGGAAAATCCTCCCGGCCATGGAGAAGTAAGAAGGGAGCTTTTAAATTCACCGAGATAGTATTGGTCTTTGCCATTGGCAGTTACTTTGATAATTTCAAGAGCAAGCTCTCCGAATTTTATTTTTGGGTTTCTATAAATCTCACCGTCTTTTGAATAGAAAAGAACGGGCAAACCAATCTCACGAGCACGGGCCTCTACAACTTCAAGAGTTCCTCTCATGATGAAACTTCCAAAGTGACGGCAAAATACTGGTCGCAGCGTTTTTCCCAGAGGTCTAATTTCTTTAAAAGTTAAGAAGCCCTCTGTGCTATAAGCGAATCTAAGTTCTGGGTAAATAAGACGAATTTCTTCCTTCAAAAAGCTCTCGCTTCCTGGATTACAAAGA
>JAQTTZ010000071.1 GCA_028710485.1 Bacteriovorax sp.
TGACAGGCAGACGTTATAACCAACTTAACTACGCCCCCGTGGAAGTAGCTCATGTAAATGAAGCTAAAATATAAGAATTTCAGGGTTCATCGTCAAGCAAAATCTTCGGTTTTTTGACAAAAATATAGCCCAATACAATATAAGATACTTTGGGGGATTGTACCCGAAGAACATTCGTCTTAGACTATATCTTAAACATTAAGCTTAACATGTTGGAGTCTTGTGAATATTTTCATTACTGGCGGGACCACGGGAATCGGCCTGTCGCTCGCTAAACTTTATCTGGAAGAAGGCCATCGGGTCGGGATTTGCGCTAGGAATTTAGAAAAATTTCCAGTGGAAATCAAAAATAAATACAAACAATTAAAATGTTACCAAGTGAATGTTGTTAATCGTGAAGAATTGCGCGCGGCCATGTTTGACTTCGCTAATGGCGAACTCGATATAGTTGTGGCAAATGCAGGACGCTCAGTCGGTGCGAAGTCTAAGACTCCTCAGTTTTCTGTGGCCAACGATATTATTGATATCAATGTAAAAGGTGTGCTTAATACTTTTGAATTCGCTCTTGAGATCATGCTTCCTAAAAAGAAAGGTCATCTTGTTGCCACTGCTTCGGTTGCAGGTTTTATGGGGCTTCCGGGGGCCGGCGCCTATAGTGCTTCAAAGGCCGCCGTGTTGAAGTTGTGCGAATCTTATTCAATCGATTTGAAGCGATCGGGAATTGCTGTGACTGCGATCGCTCCGGGATTCATTGATACTCCTTTGACTCAACAAAATAATCATAAAATGCCTTTTTTGATGAGTTCTGAGAAGGCCGCTAAACTTATTAAGCGAGCCCTCGAAAAGAAAAAAGCGCTTTATATATTTCCATTTCGTATGAAAATTATTGTCGCCATTTTAGAGAAGATGCCAAGAAGTTGGTACCGATCTTTGATGGGAATGAAAATGTTCAATTATAGCTCGGAAGATTAGGAGTAAATGATGAGATATTTATTAATGACTGCACTTATGCTTTTTTCATTCAGCGCTTGTTCCAAGGAAGAAGCTAAAAGTGTAGAAGCAAAAAAAGTTGAAATTAAAACTGACAAAGTTTCAAAGACAACTGAAGCAGTGGTCCCAGCACCTTGTGATAGCAAGGAAGATATACTTAAAAAGCTTGAAGAGAAAAAGAAAGCTGAAGCTGAAAGCGGAAAAGGATTCAGTCTTCAAGGTGGCAATACTGGATGTTCAGTTAAATAATTTCTAGAACTCTAACCACTCCTTCGATCACTTCCCAATGAACATCGACCTCACCCAATCTAGAGCCATACTGTTTATATCCGTCCTCGTGATAGCGAGGGCGGGGATCAAGAGAGAGGACTTCAATAATTTTTTCTTTTAAACTTTCATCTAAATTCTCATCACATTCACAATGGAAAACAACTTTTAGTCTAGTATTGCTTAGATCATCGGTCCATCCCGAATGGGCTTCTGGATGCGATTCAATTTCTTTGAGATAAGGTTTGATATCATACACAGGAGTCTGATCAAGAAAATCGCCGCCTGAAATAATTAAATTTGTGCCTTCTATGCGTAGAAGTTTTACCAAAGAGAGTCCGATATTATTTGGCCGATTAGGAGAGCGAGTGGCGAAGACTCCCCGTTTTTTATTTCCACCTAAGCGCGGTGGCCTCACAGTTAGTGAAGAATTATCCGTTGTTTCAATTCCATGAAAATCAAAAATGACCCATAGGTGAGAGAAGTCTTCTAAACCGGCCAGTGCTTCGGGACGATTGTAAGGAGGGAGCATTTCGATTTTTGATTCGAAACTGACCAGTCCCGGTTGGCGTGGGATGGAGAATTTTTCTTTGAAGAGAGAATGAACGATGGCTATTTTACTTAGCGTTTTATTCTTTGGACTTTTCTCCAGACTATTCACCAGACTATTCTTCAAGCGTATCTTCTTTCTTGATACTATTAAATTCAGTGAACTCATCTAAATAACTTATTTTGGTGGTATCAGTTACCCTATCGATATAAAGTTTTCCAAAAAGATGATCGAGCTCATGTTGGAAAACAGTCGCAAGGAAATTCTCAGCGATGAATTGTTTTAGCTCTCCAAATTCATCAGTATAATCTATTTGAACAATTCGAGGACGCTCCACAAAACCTCTTAGACCGGGCACTGATAAACATCCTTCCCAAAATCCTTGTAGCTCGGAATCAATAATTGTAATTTCTGGATTAATAATTATGTAGAGAGGTGAAGAGTCGAGTGTTCCATATCGTTCATTATTGGCCGGAAGTTCAATCAAAGTGACTTGTTTTGATACATTGATTTGTGGAGCGGCAATGCCAATTCCACCTTCAACTTTCATTGTGTCATACATACTTGCCAAGAGTTCTTTGAATTCAGGTGTGTTTATTTCCGATAAAATTACTGGTTCTGCAGTTTGTCTGAGCGTTGGGTGTCCCATGCGAATCACTGGTCTTGCTGTCATACTTAATCCTCGAGGTCATAGATCTTAATAATTATTAGCATAATTAGATGAATAGAGTAAACTGAGGACAATTAAAAACTTGCCACCATTTATGAATAAATCAACAGCAAAATTATCGGCCAAAATAAAAGAAAAAAACTATATAACCCCAAAGGGTTTATTAAAACTTCAAGAGGAACTTCACCAGCTTGCCAGGGGTGAGCGCCCTGAAGTTACGAAGACTGTCGCCTGGGCCGCAAGCAATGGGGACCGATCGGAGAATGCTGATTATATATACGGTAAAAAAAGACTTAGAGAGATTGATAGGCGCGTCCGCTTTTTAACTCATCGAATTGATCTAGCGGTCATCGTTGATCCCACGACGCTCACCAGCGATAAGGTGCAGTTTGGAGCGAGTGTTCTCATTGCCGATGAAGAGGGAGTATCGAGATCGGTATCTATTGTAGGCGTTGATGAAATCGACACCAATAAAGGATTTATTAGTTGGCGCTCTCCTATCGGAAGTTCTTTGATAGGGAAGGAGGTTGGTGATACAATCGAGGTCCGAACTCCCAAGGGTATTATTACCTTCGAGATTTTGGAAATAATTTATCGGGAAATTAATTAGGTCATATGAATATAGAGTGTGAAATTTCATTGGGTGAATTGGTAGATAAAATTTCTATTTTAAGAATTAAACTTCAGAAAATCGAAGACCCAGCTAAGCTTATACATGTTGAAAAAGAAGAATTCGCTCTTTCAACCTCTCTCAATTCATTAAATCTTGTTAATATCGACCACCATATTAACGAGATGGTTGATATCAATTTAACTTTGTGGAAAATCGAAGATGATATTCGCGAATTTGAACGCACTAAAAATTTCAATCAAGAATTTATTGAACTGGCCCGTCTGGTGTATATAACCAACGATGAACGCTTCAATAGAAAAAATACGATTAACACTATTTATAAATCAGGCCTCGTTGAGGTCAAATCTTACAAAGAATATTAAGGAAAAAATCCATGGCCAAGAAGTTAACTCGCGATGAAAAGTATGTCCTTTATGAAGGTTCTGTTCAAAACCCTGAGGCAGATATTGCGTTTATCAATCGCGAATTCAAAAAAATTCGTGGCAAAGAACCATTAGTCTTGCGCGAAGATTTTTGTGGAACTGGATCAATGGCCTGTGCATGGGTTGCTCAAAGTAAAAAGCACAAAGCTCACGGAATTGATCTTGATATGGAACCTATTTCTTACGGAGTAGAAAATCATTTATTTAAACTCGAAGAAGAAGAGCAAACCAGAATGGAATTTATTCTTGGCAACGTAATGTCCAATTATGATTTCAAAACGGACGTTATTGTTGCATTCAACTTTTCTTATTTTTTATTTAAACAACGGGCCGATCTCGTTAAATATTTTACTCAAGTTAGAAAGCACCTTAAAAAAGATGGAGCCTTTTTTATCGATCTTTTCGGTGGAACAGAAACTAGAAAACCATTAGAAGAGTCAGTAAAACACAAAAGTCACACTTACTACTGGGACTGCGACAAATACAATCCGCTGACAGCTGATGTTCTTTATTATATCCATTTTAAAACTCATAAAGACCAAGTTAAGCATGAAAAAGTTTTTAGATACGATTGGCGTATGTGGGACGCTCGCGAACTTCAGGACGTTCTTAAAGACGCTGGTTTTAGTGAAAGTCTTATCTACTGGGAAGGCGTGGATAAAGATGGTACGGGGAATGGAGTCTTTAAGCAGTCGCTAAAAGCAGAGAACTGTGAGTCGTGGGTAACTTATATTTGTGCCCTTCCTTAAAATTCTAAGCTAATAAACTCAAATTGTGGATAACGTTTTTGAAGATCAAGGGCCCAGTCTTTCTGGGTCTGATTGAAAATCAAAATCCGTTTTCTTTCACCATTTTTATTTTCTTGGATCAAGGCAATTTGATCATCTAAAACACCGGCAATTTCACTATGATATTTAAAATGGGCCAAAAAAAGTTTTTGATTAAAATTCATCGTGAAAAAAACATTTGATCTGTCGAGATGAGTTTCGGAAGCCATTTTTGTTTGACCGTAAAGATATTGAGAGATCAATCCGTCAAAAAGATAATTAAATTCATCGACCCCCAAGAGGTCGCGGCTTAATTCTTCATTGGTGATCCAAAACACTCCCAAAATATCAGGTGTGAATTGGTCTATAACTTTTTTGAGATTTGAATCAATCTTAGACTGCATGATCTTTTGCAAGCTTATCTAGAATACTGTTAATAAAACCTTGAGAGTCGTTAGGACAGTATTTTTTTGCGATATTAACATACTCGTTGATAAAGATATTTGCCGAGGTATTTTTATCGTGCAAAATTTCATACGTTCCAAGCAAAAGTACGGCTAAATTCATACGATCAACTTTTTGAAGATTGCCGGTAGATAAGTACTTCTCGATTAATTCAGAATTTGCTTCTTCCTGGCGAAGAGATCCCAAAATAAGATCGCGTGCAAAGATCTTTGTGTGAACATCAATAACATTGTCTGGATGCTCAATATCTTCTTCATAATAAGACTGATCGAACATATTAAGAGCGTCTTCAAAAGATTTTGTATCGCTGATGATTTGATTTTTTTCGCGAACGAAATCAGAGAGTAAATGTTTATAGATAAATTTAAAGGCATATTCTCTGCCTACAGATCTTTTTAAGGGCTTTATATTATTGGTATTCACGTTTATCACCTTTATCACTAATAGATTTTTTCGAGTGGAGATTGTTCTTCAAACCGTATACGAAATCTTCGATGTCTTGGTAGTCCCAATAAAATGAAGCAAATCGTACATAAGAAACACGGTCGAGTTTCTTCAAATGATCCATGATGATTTCACCAAGATCAGAGGCCGTAACTTCTGTTTGGGAAAGTTCCAGGAGAGATCTCTCTACTCCGTTAATCATTAAATTGATATCATCAATTGAGATTGGTCTTTTTTGACAGGCCTTCTTTAATCCTTTCATGATCTTTTCGCGATTATAGTTTTCGCGACGGCCATCTTTTTTAACAATTAACGGCATTTGAATATGAATATTCTCATAAGTTGTAAAACGCATTTCACAAGCATCACATTTACGGCGACGGCGAACAGAGTTTTCTTCAAGAAGCATTCTTGAATCGATAACTCTCGTTTCTTGGGCGTTACAACTCGGGCAATGCATGACTTATATCCCTTTGGTATATACCGGGAATGTTCTACAAAGTTCTAGAACTTGATTTTTAATTTTTTTAAGTGCTTCTTCATTTGTACTATTCGTAAGTGCAAGGTGTATCCAGTCTGCCAACATTACCATATGCTTTTCTTGCAATCCACGTGTGGTAATTGCAGGCGTACCTAAGCGGATCCCACTAGTAATAAATGGAGATCGTTTATCTCCAGGAATCATGTTTTTATTACAAGTAATCCCAGCGTGCTCAAGAGCTTTTTCCGCTTCTTTACCCGAGAGTCCGACTGAGTCTGTTTTTAAAAGCACCAGGTGGTTATCAGTTCCACCACTTACTAATCCAATTCCCTTGTCTATCAAAGAGGCAGCAAGTGCTTTTGAATTGGCGATAACTTGTTTTTGATAAGTCGTGAATGTTGAATCAAGGGCTTCTTTGAAAGCCACCGCTTTTCCAGCAATCACGTGCTCAAGAGGTCCACCTTGAATACCTGGAAAAATATTCGAGTTTAATTTCTTAAACAAGTCTTCTTCATTAGTTAAAATAATTCCTCCGCGAGGTCCGCGAAGAGTTTTGTGAGTTGTTGATGTTGTGACATGAGCATAAGGAATAGGAGAGTTATGCAGTCCTGTTGCTACTAAGCCTGCGATATGGGCCATATCAACCATTAGCAGAGCACCTACTTCATCAGCAATCTCTCTAAAGGTTTTAAAATCAATTTCACGAGCGTAGGCAGAAGCACCGGCCACAATTAACTTTGGACGTACTGCCAACGCTGTTTCACGAATCATATTGAAATCGAGTCTTTCAGTTTCTGGATTTAATCCATAAGACGAAAATTTAAAAAGTTTTCCTGAGAAGTTTACAGGTGAGCCGTGAGTCAGGTGACCACCTTCTGCTAAGTTCATTCCTAAAACTTTGTCTCCGTATTCAAGCATGGAAAAATAAGCACCCATATTGGCCTGAGAGCCGGAGTGAGGTTGAACGTTGGCAAACTTAGAATTAAAAAGTTTATTTGCTCGCTCGATAGCAAGTGTTTCTACAAGATCTACATACTCGCATCCACCGTAGTAGCGCTTGTTGGGAAGGCCTTCAGCATATTTATTAGTAAGGATTGAGCCTTGGGCCTGCATTACTGCCGGGCTAGTATAATTTTCAGAAGCAATCAACTCTAGGCCGTCTTCTTGACGGGCCCTTTCAAGTTCAATGATTCCAAAAATTTCTGGATCTATTAAGGAAAGTTTTGATGAGTCTTTATGGAACATAAATTTATACCTTTTTTAAAACTAGTGATGAGTTAGTGCCGCCAAATCCAAAAGAATTATTAAGGGCATATTTAATATCTGCTTTAACTGAAATATTTGGCACGTAATTCAAATCACACTCAGGATCTTGGTTTTCAAGATTGATAGTCGGAGGAATAATTCCCGTATGCAAGGCCATTGCGCAATATATTGTTTCAATTCCACCAGCGGCCCCCAGTAAATGGCCAGTCATTGATTTAGTCGAAGAGACGAGAAGATTTTTAGAGTGATCACCAAAAGTTCTCTTGATGGCCTTTGTCTCTCCAATATCTCCCAGAGGAGTTGAAGTTCCGTGAGCATTTACATAACCAACTTCATTGAAATTGATTCCTGCATTTTCCACGGCCATTTTCATACTATTATAAGCACCATCACCTTCGGGATGTGGAGCTGTAATATGGTGAGCATCTGAAGTAGCGCCATGACCTACGATTTCAGCGTAAATCCGAGCTCCGCGAGCAACTGCTTTATCATAATTTTCTAAAATTAAAATTCCTGCACCTTCACCTAGAACAAATCCATCGCGTCCAGTATCGAAAGGACGAGAGGCCCTCTCGGGTTCATCGTTACGGCGAGAAAGAGCTTTCATCGTAATGAAGCCTGACATTCCCAGCTGTCCCACAACGGCTTCTGAACCACCGCTGATCATAACGTCCTGGCGACCAAACATAATTTCGTAGCATGCTGCCGTCAGAGCGTGAGCTGATGAAGCACAAGCAGAAGAAATAGTATAATTTAGACCTTTAAGTCCAAAGCGAATTGAAATTAATCCAGTTGCCATATTCGGGATGACTGCCGGAATAAAAAAAGGAGAAACTCTTTTTGGACCTTTCTCAAACATAATGTGAGCTGTTCGCTCTATCTCTGGAAATCCGCCAATACCAACACCCATAATACTTCCCATACGGTGAGCATCGTAAGTGCTATTCATTTTATGATCGGTAATTAAACCAGCATCATTGAGAGCTTCGTATGCTGAGTGCATCGCAAAGTGAATAAAGCGGTCGTAGCGGCCAGCTTCTTTGGCTTCCATAATATGTTCAGCGATCGAGAAGTTTTTTACTTCTCCTGCGATTTTGGTCAACATTTGTTCAGTGTTTGCCTGCTCAATTAGGCTTACGCCTGATTTACCTGCAATACTATTTTCCCATGTCTCTTTGAGTGAGTGGCCTAAGCCTGTGATCATTCCCATGCCAGTAATAGCTACTCTATTGATCGTTAGATTTTTTAGATTTTTTTGGGTTTCCATGATTACACTCCCGTAAAACAACAAAGGCCCCGTTAGGGGCCTTCATATCTTTATAAATTAGGCTTGTTTCTTTTCTAAATACGTGACGATGTCTTTTACCGTCTTAAGTCCTTCAGCATCTTCCTCTGGAATTTCTACGCCAAATTCATCTTCCATTTTCATCATCAATTCAACAATATCTAGTGAATCGAGATTAAGGTCGTCAACGAAACTAGTTTCAAGATTGATTTTAGAAATATCAATTTTAGTTGCGTCGCTGATAAGTTTAATTACCTTGTCTTTCATTAAAAACTCCTGAATTATTCAAATAAGTAATAGTTTTATTAGATATAAAGTCCACCGTCAATTTTAATCGTTTCGCCAGTGATATATGACGATGCTTTGCTCAATAAAAAGCACACCAAGTTGGCCACTTCTTCTGGATCCCCCATGCGTTTTAGGGGAATCGAATTTAGGTAGGCATCCTTCGTTTTTTCATCGAGAGCATGTGTCATGTCGGTTGTAATGAATCCCGGACATATCGCATTACATCGGATATTTCTTGAAGCCAATTCTTTGGCATATGACTTAGTGAAGCCAATTAACCCAGCCTTAGAGGCCGAATAAGCAATTTGAGAAGCGTTCCCCATCAATCCAACAATAGAGCTGATATTTACAACAGAAACGTTTTCGGCCTTCAGAAAGCTGCGCGAAAGTATTTGCGTCAGCATAATAGCGGCAACGAGGTTGGTATTAATTGTCTGGACCACATCTTCTTCTTTCATCCTCAGAACGATTTGATCCTTAGAAATTCCTGCATTATTGACCAAACCAGTTATGGCACCATTCGTCTCAATAAATTTCTCCACTGCCTCTTTCATTTGAGCTGTATTAGTCACATCAAAAAATAGAGCGGTAACATTGCTGGCCCCGAGTTTAAGAAGTTCTGCTTTTTGGGTCATGGCCGCCGCTTCGTCCCCTCGGTAATTGAAAATAACATGAGCGCCTTGAGCCGCCAGGGCCTCGGCCATTTTTCTTCCCAGACCTCTTGAGGCACCAGTGATTAAAATATTTTTTCCTTTTAGGTCGGTATAATTTGCGATCATTTTTTATTCCCCTAATAATTTATCGAGTTCAATAAAGGCATCATCTTTATCTAACGTGATAACCTTTATATCTTTATTAATTTTTCGAACTAGGCCCATTAAAACCTTTCCAGGACCAACTTCTAGGCAAAGTGTATCCGATGGGAGCTTCTCGATTGATTGAGTCCAAAGTACAGGTCCGTAGGCCTGGTGATAAAGATTATTAATTATAATTTCAGGATTTGTTCCGGTTGCGTATTCAGTGGCGTCGATATTGGCAATATAGGGAATTTTATTTTCATGCCATTTGAATTTAGCAAAGGCCTCTTTAAGTTTATCGGCCGCTGGCTTCATTAATGACGAGTGAAAAGGAGCTGAAACATTTAATTCTATCGCACGATGAGCTTCTTTGAAGTTTTCCGATAACCAATTCACAGCTCTAAGGCAGGCTTCGCTTTCACCAGAAATAACAATTTGAGAAGGATCATTAAAGTTTGCCGGCATCACTTCAGATCCAGGCTTAGATGCATTTTTACAAGCGGCAACTACGACGCCTGCTGGAACTTTTAAGATCGCAAACATTTTTCCCATTCCTACGGGCACGGCCTCTTGCATGTACTTTCCCCGTAAGTGAACAGCGTGGATAGCATCGTATGGCGAAAGAACACCCGCTGCAACTAAGGCTGCATACTCACCAACCGAGTGGCCAAGGACGCGGTCAATTTTCACATTATGTTTAGCTAGTATGGGTAAGAGATGATTTAGTATTGTGATCGAATGTTTTAAAATAGCAGGCTGAGTATTATGAGTTAACTTCAACTCTTCTTCCGGGCCTTCATGCATTAATTTTTTTAAGTCGAAACCTAAAATCTCATTCCCTTTGTCAAAGAGAGTGTGATCAAGATCTTTTCCCATTCCGACGTATTGAGATCCTTGTCCGGGAAAAAGTAATGTTACTGATTTTACCATAAACATTTCCTTGTTTTTGAAATTTTTATTTTTACTTAATATTTTAGAAGTGTTGCTCCAGCTGTTAAGCCAGCACCAAAAGCATCAAAGAGAATAATATCACCACGTTTAATTCTTCCGTCAGTAACGGCTTCGTGAAAAGCAATTGGCACAGTCGCAGCTGAAGTATTTCCATATTTATGGATATTGATGATCATTTTATCCATTTCGATTCCAATCAGCTTTGCTGTTGTTTCGATAATCCTAATATTTGCTTGGTGAGGAATAACCCAATCAATATCTTCAAGAGTGAGACCTGCTTCAGCGATAACTTTCTGAGCATTTTCAGCTAGAGTTCTGGTTGCCACTTTAAACATTTCTTTACCCTTCATTTGCATGAAGTGAGTTCCTGCTTCAATATGTTCAATTGTAATTGGAGTGACAGATCCACCGACTGGTTGATCGAAAAATTCTCCACCAGTTCCATCGGCACTTAAAATACTTGCATAAACTTTTGATTCTGAAGTTTCTTCTGCGCGACCAATAATAGCAACACCACAGCCATCTCCAAAGAGAATGCATGTGTTGCGGTCTTTCCAGTTTACTTCGCGCGAGAGCATTTCTGATCCAATAATCAATGCCTTTTTGATCATTCCGGTTTTAATCATCGCCGAGGCCATATTAAATCCATAAACGAAACCAGAGCAAGCAGCTGCGATATCGAGACAAGCACAATTATTAGTGATCCCAAGTTTTACCTGGAGAATTGTGGCTGAGTTGGGAAGTTTTACATCGGGAGTAACTGAAGCAAAAAGAATTAAATCGATATCATTGGGAACAAGGTTGGCAACTTTTAGAGCGTCGAGCGTGGCATACATGGCCATATCTGATGGATATTCTCCGCCTTCTGTTGAGCAAATATGTCTTTCTTGAATTCCTGTGCGCTCATAAATCCATTGGGCATTAGTTTCAACAATACTTTCTAAATCAATATTGGTTAAGATTTTCTTGGGTGCGTACATCCCAGTTCCTAGAATTTTTACTTCATAGCTTTTCATTATAAATGTCCTGTTGAGGATAAAAACAAAGAGGCCCTTAATTCTTACGAATTTAAGGGCCTTTCTTAATATTTATTAACTTATTAATTATAATATTTTTTAAGCAATTCTAATTTTTGAAAATTATTATGCAGCAGCTTCTTCAGCAGGAGCTTTTACTGTAACAACTTGTTTCCCTTTGTAGAATCCACAAGCATCACAAACAGCGTGAGGCATTACATGCACTCCACAGTTTGAACATGTCATTGGGTGTTTTCTATAAAGTTTATGGTGTTGACCAGCTCTTCTTAGACCTTTTCTTGAAACTGAATTTTTCTTCTTAGGAACTGCCATTGTATACTCCGCGACAATTAATTAAACTTAAAGTATTTTTCAAATATGAAGGACAATCTTTACGCGTAAAAGAGCATTTCGGCAAGTTTTTTTCAAATTGCCTCAGTGCAGAAACGGTAAAAAATTAGAAAAGAACGGGATTCTTGCATTCTCCGTCGCAACGCGGAAATGGCGTTACTTCGATATAAATCTGTTCATGGATAAACTCTCTTATATCCGCCATGCCTTTATGATAGAAATACAATTCCATTTCTTGACCATCTGCATATACAGTCGTTGCTTCAACGTATTCCGGTAATTTTTCTTGAGATTCATGGATAAAAGCAGCCGCTAAATCAAGATCTAATTCCTGAGGCAAGGGGTACAAACAACGACCGCAAGGCAAGTGAAAATGGGCCTTTAATTGAGCGCGCACCACTAAGTGGTCTTTTAAAAGGGTATTTGTTTTGCGAGTGATTTGGGCCTTAATTGTCATTTCGGCGGCCGGAAATTCAGCTTCGTCGTCATTTTCTTCCTCTAATTCAACCAGCAATTCGTTTACCCAGGGGGTAGTGGTTTTATCGAGTTCATATTCTTCGATAACATCCATGCCGAATTTTGGGACAAAAACTTTGGGGTCTAAGTGAGTTTGAATTTTGCTCATAAAATGATCCATGCTTGAATGAAAATTGTGAAGATTTGATTTAACTCAGAACGTTTTAAAAGTACAATTGAAATCGGAGATTTAAAGGTATTGATCTAGGAGAATCGTGAAAATTTTAATTTGTGGATTCATGGGGGCAGGTAAATCTACATTGCTTAGAAAGTTTCAGCCCAACAATCTAGGGTTTGAGTGTATCGATTTGGATGATGCTCTCGCCGTGGAGCTCCGCATTCGTCCCGAACGACTTGGAGAGTGGATTCTTCAAAATGGTTTTCCACTTTTTCGAGATTTGGAAAAAACAAAGCTTAAAACATTGTTAAGGCATAAAAATTCATTGGTAATCGCGCTCGGTGGCGGCTCGCTAACTCCTGAAATATTAAAACTCATACATAATGATCCTGAATGCAAATTGGTTTTTCTCGATACCAGTTTTGAGTTATGTTTAGCGCGAATAAAAGACGATCCGACCCGTCCCATGTCCCAAATTTCATTGGAAGAATTAAAAAGGCTCTTTGAATCGAGACGAATAGGCTATTTATCGGCCGATTTAGTGGTGAGCGAGAGTGAGATAAAAGAGATTGAAGGCCTTGGGACTTTAGTGCATAATTTACAAACGTGTTAATCGAAAGTGTTAACAGCAAAAGTTTTGAAAGAAATGAGGTGCGGTGTGCTGAAAGGACAATTATCAGTTGCTTTATTGTTGTCTGATTTAAATGAAGTAAAAGAAATTTCAGCAGTCTTTAGAAAACTTGGAATTATTCCGCATTTCTATGAAGACCTTAAAACTTTTTGGAGTGGGACACTAGAGCGCATTCCTTCTCTATGCATTGTAGATGTTAGAAAAATGAGCGAGGGAGAGTTTGTTCTTCGCGAACATCCTGCGGTAAAATCAGAAAAACTTCCACTTATCTTTTTTTATAGTAAAAACACTGAACCACTTTTGCTTTCGACCAATGAGTTTTTTCATCTTGGACTTTTGAAAAAAACTGAAGATTATGAAAGTCCTCTTCGCGCTATTTTAAAGCGCTTAAATCACTTTCTTCGTCTGGAGCTTGAGAATCAGACGCTAAAAGTTGATAAATTTAGCATGGCCGAAACAATTGAAAAATTAAAATATGAAAAATTAGCAATGGTGCAAACGGATCAATACCAATCAATGGTAAAAAGTGTTTGTGTGCAATTAGAAGAGCTGCGCGGAGAAAGTGATTTTTTCAAAGCAGTGGAAAGAGTTTTTCACGGTATCGATGAAATTTCTGAATTTGCGATGTTGGAATTAAGTTTTAACGGACAAAAATTAATTTCACCCATTTCTCATGTCCAAAAATTTCGGGCCATTCCTTCTTTGTGGTTGGGGCAAGCTTGTCCCAAAGGAATTGAGTTGTTTGCTCAAAATATGGCCACCCAAGTTGCCATGGATGTCATGGGAGGAGATTTGGTTTCTCTTTTGATCAAAGGCAATCACTCTCGTCCCGATAAAATTATGTTTATCAAGGCTAAGAATGAATTGTTCTACAATCATTTTGACTGGAATATGCTGGAAGCTTATCTCAATGGTTTCTACGCAAGCTTCAGGAATAAATTAGAGAACGAACCTTCGATTGAGAAAAAATTCACTTCTTCTTTTGAAGCGATGAGCTTTTTGGATCAATTTTTATTTGGAAATGCAGCCCTTGAATCTGATGATAAAAAAGGCTTAAGAAAATTGGATTACCGCCTGGTTGATGTGGATCTAACCAGTTTAGTAGAAGTTATTTTGAAAAAATCAAACAATCGCTTTTTTTGGGGAAAGTTTGAAAAGGAATTTATTAATAAATTAGAAATTCAAACGCGTTCGGATTTCAGAACTTTTGAATGCGGTGTAAATCATCTTGCTTTTTTAGTTGTTGCCCATGACTTGGATTCTTTTTTTGATGAATTGAGAGATTTTTCTTCTAAGTTTTCTTACTGGAAATATTTCGAAGATAGTGAAGGAGTCCTGTCTCAAATCGTAACACCAAGAGTGAGTATGGTGCCTCTTTCGGCCTATGCTTATTTAAAAGCTGCACAAAAGGCCTCTTTTTCTATGCATGAGAAAGCCTTGGGGATCACCTCCGATAAAGAAACGCTGGCCAAACTAAAAACAAAAGAACTTATTTGGGGAAGAGAACCTATCAATGAAATTTAGAAGTCGACTTGTAGTCAATCTCCATAACCTTCATCATAATTATTCCGTCATTAAAAAGATGGCCCCTGAAACTGAAGTTCTTTTTATGGTCAAGGCCGATGGGTACGGACATGGAATGATTCCAATTGCCCGTTATGCGATGACAGAGTTAGGAATTAAAGAATTTGGATGTGCAACTATTAGCGAGGCCTTAAAACTTCGTGAAGAATTAAACGATTTAGAATTTGATATTTATGTTTTTTCCGATATTCAGTTAGAGCTTTTTGAAAATGCCGATATTTATTTAAAACGCAGAATTATTCCAGTGATTTCAAACGTCAGTGAGTTGGAGTATATCCTCCACACACCCGAATTTAAAAATTTCCCTATTTGTATGAAATTTAATACCGGGATGAATCGTTTAGGTTTAGATCCAAACGATGCTCCAAGAATCGTCAGCATGCTTAAAAATCACGGTCGCACCAGCGTTCATCATTTGATAAGCCATTATGCCAATGCTTCTTATCCGATGGACACAAATGAGCGCAATGTTTTTCAGCGCACTCGTTTTTTAGAGATTAAAAAACTCTTCACTGATTCAGGGATTATTTTAGAGCGGACATCGCAATCAAACTCTGGAGCTATCGAACAAAATATTGGCTTCAAAGAACATGGCGACACTCATATCAGACCGGGGCTGATGATGTATGGGCCGACTTCGCTTTTGTCGGAGTATACCAATCGAGGATATTTTAAAGGCAAAGTCGTATCTTCTTTAGAAACTTATATTATCCGAACCTTTGAAGTTAAGGCCGGAACGCCTATTGGTTATGGTTCTACCATTTGCCCCCACGACGGAGTCGTGGCAGTCCTCGCGATTGGATATGGAGATGGTTTTTCTACTCGTTATGGAGGAGCTCATCTTTATCACAAAGGATTTGAGGGAGTGATTACGGGAAGAGTGAATATGGATATGATCCAGGTTCTTTTTCCAATTGAAGCTCGCGATCACATCCTGGCCCACGAAATTTTTACAATTTGGGGAAAACAGGATGGCGATTTACTCAAGTTCTCAGAAGAAACAAAAACTATACCTTATGAACTTTTCTGTTCACTCCTTCCTCGCGTTCCAAGGGTTTATCGGTTAGACTAAACGTGTGATTCAAAAATTAACTAATTTATTAAAACATCAGATCGAAGATCTAGGGACGATCGTTATTGAAGGGGTCAATGGCCTCGGCGCGATTTCTTTATTTACTGGACGTTTTTTTTATTGGGTTGTTAAAAAACCATTTCGTATTCATTTATTCTTCGAACAGCTTTATTTTATCGGTAACAAAAGTATAATGATCATTCTGCTTGCGGGAATGTTTACCGGTATGGTTTTGGCCACTCAAACTTATTTTGGATTTAAACTTATCAACGTCGACTCTCTCGTTGGTGCAATCGTTGCGATTAGTTTATCTAAAGAATTGGCCCCAGTTTTAACAGGATTGATTGTTGCTGGAAGAGCTGGATCGGCCATGGCCGCACAGATTGGATCTATGAAAGTGACAGAACAAATTGATGCGCTCGAAGTTATGGGGATCAATAGCATTCAGTACCTCGCTGTTCCTAGAATTGCCGCGGCAACCATTGCTGTTCCTATGCTATCTATCGTTTTTCTTTTTATCGGAAACTTTGGTTCGTGGTTAATTGGAACAAAAACATTAATGATTGATGAAGCGCTGTTTTTTTCGAAACTTGGCGATTTTATGTACGTTTCGGATATCGCTCAAGGAGCGATCAAGGCCTGTGTCTTTGGATTTGTTATCGCTGTGATTGGAACTTATTTTGGGTTTCAAGTTGATAAAGGTGCAGTGGGAGTAGGACGTGGAACTAATTTGGCAGTTGTATGGGGAATGATTTCAGTGTTGATTCTTGATTATTTTCTCACCTCTTTCTTAGTAAAGATTCTTTAGGAGAGATGATTGTTAACTTTTGAAAATCCGGCCATTTCTTTTAAAAATGTCACTAAACAATTTGGTGAGCATGTTATTTTAAAAGACCTGAGTTTTGATATCGCTCGAAATAAAATCACAACCATTTTAGGATTTTCTGGAGCCGGGAAGTCTACTTTGCTTAAACATATTTTAGGTATTGTTAAACCTACCTCTGGTCATGTTTATGTCTTAGGTCAAGATCTTGAGAGTTTGGATAAAGTCCAGCTCCGAGAATTTCGAAGAAATTTTGGAATGCTCTTTCAATATGCGGCCCTATTTGATTCATTTACGGCCGAAGAAAATGTAGCTTTCCCACTTCAGGAATTTACCAAGCTTAGCAAACAGGAAATTGCAGCCAAAGTGAAAGATTTACTTTTATCAGTAGGAATTAGTGAAGATTCTTTTAAAAAATTACCATCTGAACTTTCGGGTGGGATGAGAAAGAGAGTTGGACTGGCACGCGGACTCGCTCTTGGTCCAGATATTATGTTGTATGATGAACCTACAACCGGACTTGATCCCATCACTACAAAAATGGTTAACAATTTAATTGTTGATACAGCAACTAAACATAAAGACCGAGAAATGACTTCGGTCATTATTTCACACGACGTAAAAGCAACGTTAGAAATTTCCGACTATGTTGCATTTTTGGATCGTGGTACAATTATTGAGTATTTACCAGTTTTAGATTTTAAGAATTCAACTAATCCATTAGTTCAAGAATTCATTAATCTCTAAAAAAAATACTATTTCAACAGGTGAAAGATCTAGATGAATGAATTTAAAGTAGGGCTTCTTGCCATCGCCACAATGATCGCCGTGGTTGTCATGTCACTTAAAGTAACTTCCAATCAATCTGGATTTGGGCAATATGTCACGTACCGAACTATCGTTAAGGATGCGTCTGGAATTTTTCCAAAAACTCCAATCAAAGTTGCAGGGATTAATGCTGGTCGAATTGTCACGATTGAACTTCAGGGAAATACCGCCCTTATTACTTTTGAAATTTTAAAACAAATTCAAGTGACAAAAAATTCTAAATTAAGAATTAAGTCGGTAGGATTTTTAGGTGATAAATACATCGAGATTTTCATAGGGGATTCCCGTGAAATGCTTCGCAAGTATGACTTCATCGATTCAGAAGAAGCTGCTGGCCTAGAAAATTTAATCAAAGATACCTCGGAAGTACTTGCGGATGTAAAATTAATTGTTCGTTCAATGAAAGACTCTATTGCGCCTGAAGGAGAAGTTTCTCCTCTTAAGAAAATCCTGACGGACGTTTCAGAATTAGTGGCCAATACCAAAGAAGTGACAGCTAGTCTTAAACGTGTGACGACTGGAAATGAAGAAAAAATCAATGCATTGATGGATAACTTGCAGGCCTTCTCTGAAGACCTTGCTTATCAAGTTGATAAAAATAATGGTGATAGTGCCATGTCTGACATTAAACAAGTTTTGGCCAATACCAAAAAACTTACTAGTGATATGTCATCAATCGTTGCCGACTTAAAGCTTGGAAAGGGGACACTTGGAAAAATGCTGGTTGAAGATGAGATCGCCGATCAAGTTAAAGAAACCTTATCCAGTGTTCAAAAAATTGTTGGAAAGGCCGATGCTCTTAGAACAGAACTCTCAATTTATAGTGGTGTGAATTCCAAATCTGGTGGTGACACCGAAGCTTCACTGCGTATTTATCCAAGTCCGGAAAGATTTTATCATTTGGGAATCGCGAGTGCTGAGCTTGGACCGGATTATGAAAAAACAATTTCAACCAACACCAATGGTGTAATTGTGAACCAAAATTATAAAGAAAATGTAAAAAATACTCTGCGTTTTAATGCCCAAATTGGTCGCCGTATTAACAATTTTGATTTCCGTGGTGGTTTAATAGAATCAACCGGAGGACTAGGGGCCGATTACCGCTTTCAGGCCATTGGAACTAAATTATCAGTGGATGCTTTTGATTACAAAAAAGACTCAGGACCCAATCTTAAATTGGCGATTGAAACACAAATTTGGAACGTTTTTTACGGAAGAGCTTCCTTTAATGATTCTATTAGAAGTACCCGTAGTGCTACGATCGCAGGTGGTTTAAGATTTAATGATGAAGATTTAAAAGGTTTAATAGGATTCTTTTGGTAAAAGATGGAACGCAATTGGTTAATTAGAACAACACAAAAGCAAATTTTAGGACCTGTTGCAAAGGCAAAGGTACTAGAGTTTTTGCAAAAAGGTGCTCTCGGCATAAATGACGAGGTCACTAGTGGTAATGGCTATTGGTTTTCGCTAAAAGAAAAAGACTTAGTGGATAAATATCTATTTGGAGATGTACCACAAGGCTACAATCCTATTTCAGAATCAAAAAGCGTGCTCTCAAAAAGAGAAAATCCTGATAAGACTACTTCTCTAAATGCAACACCGGCCAATAAAACGCAAGTTTTGAAAATTGGAGCGTTGGGGCCAGGTATTTTCCCCGCGAATGATGATCTTGAGTATCCCGATATTACCATGCTCAATACGACCGCAGGTGCTCAGCTCAATCAAGAGGTAAGGCCCGTGGCACCAACCGTAGCAAGCCGCGCGGACTCATCTGAGGAGACGAAATTACCAACCTCGGACGATTTAGAATTTCCTGATATTTCTTTAATTACTGCGACCATTAATAATTCACCTCTGATTGAAATTAGCCACGGACAGCCAATTCAAATGAAATCGAATTCAGTCTC
>JAQTTZ010000186.1 GCA_028710485.1 Bacteriovorax sp.
AGATTTACTGACAGGCACATAATGATTAAAATTTTGAACATATGATCCTCCAAAGTCTGGTAACTCTTAACAATTTTCGGCATCTAAAATAAAAACTAAAGATAATTCTTTTTTTTCCGAAAAGTAGAGCATGAAAACAAAAAAAATTAGCCCATTAGTTTTGTTATTGCTCATATCGTGTTCGTCGGTTGTTCCGTCGCCCAAGATAGAACGTTCAACTGCTTCGGTCGAAAGTAATGGCTGTAATGATATTATTCAAGACTTATTTAAGGCCGCGCACTCAATAGTAAAGAGTAATACGACTCGAACAAAAGCAATTTCAAAAGGAATGGTCGATGACGGAGTAATCGATTCTTTTGAATTAGATAAATTACTAGAGAAATATAACCTACTCTCAGATGAACCTGAGGAATTAATAACTGCTTTTTCGGGGCTTTATAATGGAAGAATGAGTCTCTCCGTATTTCAAAAATTATCTACAGAATTTCCAAATGCTCAGGGAACAGTATCAGCACTTGTATTTAAAGAACAACTTTCTGCTTTAAACAAGGCGAAACCAGAATGGTATTCGAACGATGGACAAGCAATAATTAAAAAAACACTAGATCAATATAAAAAGAGCTATCGCATTGTAAAAGAAACGAATGACTATTATTTAATTGATATACCAATAAATGGAACTCCAGATGTAAAATTTTTAGGAAAATTTAGTGCCTTAACTCCTATTCAACCAATAGTTTTTTCTAAAAATGGTGCTTCCCCTACAAATCGTTTTTTCAAGTTGCCTGAAGCTGTAACAAAAAAAGTAGAGGATAAAATCATTGACCCATTTGATGACCGTCTTGCTTTTGTTGGTGAACTACGCGAAGGAAGAATGTCACTTGATGCTGCAAACAGCTTGATTGATTTTGACGGATCAGCGGTTTTAAATATAAACTTTCAAGTTTCCAAAGCACGTTTGAATTTCTTAAAAGAAAAGATGCCCGATGCTTTTACTGGTGACTATCGCGATGTCGAAGCCGCTTTAACTAATAACAAACTTAATGACAAGTTTGTTAAGTTTCCAGAAACTGACGATTCAATTATATATCAAGTCTCTGTCAAATCTAAAAAGGATCTGAACTATATTCTTCGATTAATTCGCATGCGAGTACAAGGAAGCATCAGTCTTTTTGAATAAGAACTTCAAGATCAAGGGTTCTGTTTGATAATTTTTTGTTCTTCTGTCAAAACTCAATGGTTCGTAATCGCCTAATTTCTATCAAGTCTTCGTTCATCGATCCAAAGTTCCCCAAAATTTCTGAGCAAGGCAATAATTGCTCAATTTGAGTGCTTAAACGAAGAGATGCCCGACAAATGCCACCTCAAAACCATTAGACAGAATTACAATGAAAACTTCATAATAAAATAGAAGCAATTAAATGGTATTCTTTTCTAGATCAAATTATAAGAAAATATATGATATAATTTATTTAGGAGCTTTATGTACCGCTATCTTTTAATTTTTATCATTTCTACAGATGCATGGTCATTTCAAATTATAAGAAATAAATCACAATTATTATTGCAGGCCCGTACATGTGATGAAGTTATTGATTTAAGAAAATCTTTGGCAGAATGGTCTATAGAATCGAGTGATCATAAAGTCTGTCCGAAAAACAAGACTCCTGTTGAAGATAAAAAAAAACAATTTTGCAATGTTGATATTACTCAATGTGTTCCTGATCATGTCATTAAATATAATGGTATAAATCCCAAAAATGCTGGCCCTAATTGTTGGAATTTAGCTTTGGTAATAAAAGAAATATTACCAGGATTACGTAGTAGTACTCCTGAAGAATTATCTTTTTATATGAAACCTCCCCTATGCCGAGAACTCGATAGTAATGAAGAGAGAAGGGTTGGCGACATTGGAAACATTAAAACGTTTGATATTATTGAAAAAAATATGCCTATTGATTCGCATGCCTTTCTGTATATTTCAGATAAAATTGTTTATTCAAAAAATGGTGAATCAAGCAAAAGCCCTTATGTACTTCAATCCTATGACGACGTATTAAATGTTTATGGTATTTCGAAAGGTGAAAAATGTAGAACCAAAAAAACTCCTTCACTTTCAGATTGTGGAAGTACAATTTCGTTTTTTCGATGCATTTCAATTACAGAATATTTGAAAAATTCTCCTGAAGTATTATCACCAATTTTAAATACTTTTAAAGATATCCAAAATTTTGAAAAATGCTCTATTGAAAAATTGGCAATTAATGCTGAACCAATTAATAAACAACAGATGTATAATATAATTGATTCAATTTCGGTGCTTACGGCATTCTTGAATAATGAAAAAGTAAATCTGCCTAAAGATAAGGAGCTAGATGAAAAAGCAGCTTTTATCTTAGGAAGTATTCAATTGCGTTTGAAGGCCATTAATAAACAGTTAAGCACCACAACTTATCAACCCGGAACTGATACCTTCGAAAGTTTATCTTGGCGATTTGACGCCGCTATTAAAAGTTTAAAAAAATAAAAATCTAGAGTCCAAAGAACTTACTATCACTGCAGTAAACCACTAGCCTGATAAACAATAGCCAAAATTTAACGTAAGCAATTTCGATACAAACCTCAGCATAACAAGCTGAGGTTTCTTTTTATGCGGCCAAAACAAATTCATTAAATTTTGAAACAGGGGCCGCGGATTTGCGAGGGCCCTGCTCTTTTAAATCGATAAGGCCAAAGTCAGCTAAAAGCTTTACGTCTTTATATACGTTTTTGTAATCTCTCTTTACAAATCTTGCGAGTTCTTGAATCGAACTTGGCTTTTTGCTTCTGATAATGGTCAGTAGTTCCAGGCGCACGCCAGAAATTACTTTTCCAAAAGTTTCATAATCAGGAAAGCTGATGATCTCCATTCCTGCATATTTTTTATGAGGTTTAGTCAAAATGGAAAATGCACGCTCCATGCTCTCACTTGGTGACTCAACTATAAGTAATGCTTTTTTAATCTTCATAGAGAAACCCCTCGCCTTTTATCATTGCAATAATATCATTTTTTAATTCTGCATAACCTCGAAACACATACCCAATTTCTTTGTCGCCAATATGGAGATGCGGGCCCTTTGGTTTATGGTTGTCGAAACCAAAAAGAGTTTCGCCATTTTCAGAAAGCCACGCTCTATACTTTACGCCTTCAGGATAATCTTTGGTTTTATCAACTTGCCAGATAACAAACTCAAAAGTAGCGAACCTTATGCCGTCAGCATGATTCAATATTTGCTTTTGTCGTAATAAATTAGTAGCTTTCAATAGCCTCTCCTGATGGTCATTATACCACCAGATTACAAATTGGTCAAACTTTCAATCCAGTGGCACAAGTAGCGTTATTGCAGATCAAATTAAGCTTAAAAATCTAACTTGCCACCTGTCATCTGACGAGTGGGAGCTTCAAGGCTTCCAAGACCTGTGGAGGCCTTCTCAAGGGCTGCGTGCTTTATCCACTGGCAACCCTTCTCTAAGGTGTATCCACCTCCAAAAGTAAGAAGGCCAAGGTACGCTATTGTTAAGACTCCATCGATAATTTTTTCCATATAATTTGCTCCCATTTTTTATTAATTTAAATGAAAGGCCCGTTAAAAACGCTGGTTAGATTTTGGTTAAAAATGGTTAATTTTCGACCATAATCCTTAATAATAGATCACAATTGCTTTCAAATTTTTTGGTTAATTTCTTTAATGATTTTAGATAATTGTCTTAGATTTTCGCTATTTAAACATTGAGCAGTAAAGGCATCTTCGTAAGTCTCGTCTCGGGCACCATTTTTTTATTCTTCTTAAGTATCAATCAATTAACTCACAATCTCAAGCCCCGTGGTTAAATCGTGGTTAAAAACATTTAACAGTCCTTCAAAAGAGACAACATTCCTCACTTCTTGAAGGTGGTCTGGTGAGTGGCGTGAGCCTGATTCGAAATCTATATTCTAATTCATGGCCCTGAAAAAAAATGGGCCATGCCTTTAACACTTATTGATTTTCTTGCAAAAAGAATTGCCTAGTATACATCTAACTAAAAATCTATTCATTCTCAATTTCAATTGAGAGACTTGTAACTTCGCCATGATTGTTCATATAGGCACGATGGCTTTTCCCACAATCAAGATAATAAATATTTCTAACAAAATGTTGTGAGCTGTCGACCTCTTTTTTCTTTGTACAAGAAGTTCCCCATTTTTGGATTATTTTTTCGATTGTAAAGTTCTCACGATTGGATGCATTTGGAATAAAAGTAATATTGATTATTTTACCATCTTTAGAAATTTCAAAACTCCACTTCTGATGATTTGGTTGAGGATAATCATCTTTAAGAAAGCAAGCAGTTTCTAAATAATATTTTCCCTTTCCTCGTAAAGAGTAAAAAGTTTAGCTGCTTTGCCCGCCAAACCTCGCACTAGGTAGTGACTCACTTAATTTCACTCTCTGG
>JAQTTZ010000187.1 GCA_028710485.1 Bacteriovorax sp.
GAGAGTCATCAGAAAATACTGCTTTTCCTTTAGTTGTAATCGAAGTAGGAAGTTTTGTTGCTTGAGTGATAAGCTCGGCCTGATCCACCTGCCTAAGCGTAAATAATAATTCTGGCCCGTGATCTAACTTCGCACCAACCCCATACATAACAGCGGCAACATGTTTACACATATAGGCCCCATCCGGGCAGGAACAGCTCAATTTAATTTCAGAAGGTAGAGGAAATAATCCTTCATGTTGATGAGTAATAACTTCTATGACGGCCTTTGAGAGTTTTCCTTGTAGCAACTCAAAAACTGATTCGATTTTTCCAGAACAGGATTTCACGATGGAATCCCATTTCTTTTTTGTTGCTTCTTTTACTGTTATTTTTACTTTATAGAGAGAAGAACCTTGCACCAGGGCCTCAATTTGTCCTTCTTCAATGGCCAGATGAATGACATAACCATTCTTAACATAGGATCTTCCACGCGGAAGACGGTTTTCATAATCACTAAATGATTCCAAGTGTTCGCACCAGGCCTGTCCCCAAAAAGTGGAAGCGATTTTCTTGCCATCAATAACAACGGGAGAAATTTTTTCTCCTTTTTTAATAAGTTTCTTTGCAGCAGCTTCAGCTTTTTTTCTTTTCTGTGCAACTGATACGTAAGGCCCCCACCCATAATAACTCATACATTCCTCGCTATTGGTAACTACTTAGAAATTTCCCCGGTACTATGTTTTAAGTCAAGTGAAACTAAACTCAAAAGTTCGGAGTTGGATAATTCTGTAAGTTTTGCTTCACCTCCCGATTCAATTTCCGACTCAATCAACTCCGATGCAATTTTTACTTTCGATTCAATCAATTCATCAATTTTTTCTTCAAGAGTTCCAAGACATATAAACTTGTGAACCATAACATTCTTTTTTTGCCCAATCCGAAAAGCACGGTCTGTTGCTTGATTTTCGGTAGCAGGGTTCCACCAACGATCAAAGTGTATAACGTGAGAAGCTTGAGTGAGATTTAGGCCAGTGCCTCCGGCCTTGAGTGATAAAACAAAAAAGGGAGGACCCTCTTCTTTTTGAAATTCTTCGACCAATTCTTTTCTTTTTCCCACAGGTGTTTTTCCATGAAGAATTAAACCTTTCTGACCAAAAATATTTTCTAAAAAATTGGCCAAAGGCCCTGTCATTTCTTGAAATTGAGTGAAAACTAAAATCTTTTCTTGCTTTGATTTAATCGTTTCGATTAGTTCCCGAAGGCGATCGAATTTCCCGCTGTCATCTGGCGCAAATGAATTATCCTTAAGCCAGTGAGATGGGTGGTTACAGATTTGTTTAAACCTGATTAAATAAGATAAAATAATTCCTCTTCGGTTAATTCCATCGGCATTCTCAATGGCCTCCCTAAGGCCTTCGACACATTCTTGATAAAGATAAATTTGAGACTTCGAAAGATTGCAATAAGTTTTAATTTCAGTTTTATCAGGTAAATCGTTAATAATTGCTTTATCTATTTTTAGTCTGCGAAGAATATAAGGCCTTACTAAATTTCTAATCACTCCATATTTTTTAGAAATTTCTGCTTTGTCCTCTTTATTTTTAACTTTCATAAATCGACCAAAATCAGAAGAAGAACCCAAAAGCCCGGGGGCCACAAAATCAAACAAAGACCATAAATCACCAAATCTATTTTCCACTGGAGTTCCAGTGAGGGCCAAGCGATTTTCAGACTTAAGTGTCTTTACGAGTTGTGATTGTTTACTGTCAGGATTTTTAATCGCCTGCGCTTCATCAAGGACTACAAGTCCCCAAGACATTTCTTTTAACCATGAAACTGTAAGAAGTGATCCATAGGTTGTAATGATCAGATCAAAAGACATTAGTGTATCAGAAGGTTCTTTCAATCCATCCTCAGAAGAGTGAGCGATAAAAAATTTCAAAGAAGGAGCAAATCTTTTTAATTCTAATTTCCAGTTACCTATAAGAGAAGCTGGCACAATTAACAAATTTGGATTTGAATCTTTTTTAAGATTTTTTCTAATTAAAAATAATGAAATAACCTGAATGGTTTTGCCAAGTCCCATATCATCAGCAAGACAAGCCCCCAAATTTAATTGGTCTAGAAAATTAAGCCAATTTACACCTTGTAACTGATAAGGACGAAGTTGAGCGTGTAGATTTTTTGCTAAAATTGCATCTACTTTTTTTGAATTCTCAGGAGATTTCAGGCCCTCTAGGACTTCATTGAGCCAGGCCCCTGCTTGAATATTTTTCCAGGAGACAGATTCGTCATTAGACTCAGAAATTTCTGAATCTAAACTACTATTAGTTTTAAGCCCAGAGAGCATGCGCATGCCCTCTAAAAAAGAAAGTCCTTCTTTCTTAGTTTTCTTTTCTATTTCCTTCCATTTCTTTAAGACTAATCCCAATTTTTCAGCATCAACTTCAATCCATTGTCCTTTGAAAAAAACTAAGTTTTCTGTTTTTTGCATCAGCTCGCGAATTTCTTTTTCAGTTAAATCAAGCTCCCCTATTTTAACGGATACACTAAAATCCAAGAGAGAGTTATACCCCATAACGCCGGGAGATTTGTCACCAAGACTTGCTGTTACTTGGGGGCGAGATGGATTTTTAGCTTTCCACCAATTGGGAACTCGAACCACAATCCCTGATTTTTCAAAAAGAGGAATGTCTTTAAGTAATTTAAAGGCCTGTTGAGAGTTCCACATTTGAGGATGGTAAATCTCTCCCTCGTCAATCATTTGTTTTAAAAACGTACTTTCCTTTGAGGCCTTATCCAAAGGAGAAAGAAGTCGCAATAAAATCTGCCGGTCATTTTTTGAAGAATAAATTTCAAGAGCACGATTAAGGGGAAGATGCTGTGACTTTCCATTTTCGGAGAGCTTATGTGAGTAGGTTGCTAAAAAAGCAAACGGTGTGTCTTCATTATTTTTATTTTCGGCCAAATGAAACCAAACCTTCCCCATCAGCGAAAGACCTTCATGCTTTGAGGTAAAATAAGCTTCTACTGTTTTGTTTGATTCCTTAATTTCCAAAACAAGTGCCAAGGCAATTTCCTGCCATATATTTATTAGAGCATCGGAGTTGATATATTCGCTTCCCTCACAAGGGGGAATGGTGGCGAGAAATCGACTCAAATCTTCATTTTTTAATTCAGGCAGAGGTGACGAATTTTTAATTTTTTCTTCAATATCTGGATCTAAACAAAATAACGTTAAATGCAAACGAGTGAAATCCAACCAATAATTAAGTTCTGGTAATTCTTCCGAAAGTTCAGGATGGCCATCTAAAAAAATTAATCCATGTCCTGTAGATTTACCAAATGCTCGCGCAAATTCTTTTTGTAAACTTGAATCTGATTCAGTAAATATCAAGTGAAGCGCACCACTTGGTCTAATATTTAATTGCATGGATTGCCTTTGCGCTTTAGTTTTTTATCTGGCTTTTTTTACTCATAAGAACGTCTAGCATCTTTAAATTTTTATTTAAGATATCAAGATACATTACAAATATCAAAACATGGGGCGCAAATCCATCTCCTTAAAGAAGTGGATGAATTAAAAATGGCAAAACGTGCAGTCGTCTTTCAGAAAGAATTCTAAGATGGGCATTATATTCATTTTCCCACAACTGACCAAATTTTAGATTAAGAATATTTTTGCCAGACAATTTTAAAGTAACAAACTGTCCAAAACGTTCTTGAACACCGGTATGAATTTCACAATGGTCAATTTTTGTTAGAGTTTGCTCTCCCCCACCATTGATTAAACGTTTCATAATTCTGGTCATGAGCAATGATTGCGCTGACAAATAATGTGGCCTTAAGCAGTTTTCGACGACATCTTTTTTGTCTGTCAAAAAATCAGGAGCCTCGTTATAAAGCATAATGAATTCTAACTTTGCCTTTTCTAAAGCGGTATCAAGCGAGCGAGAAACGCCCAAGGAAATGAATTGCTTTTCGTCCTTGAACCCTCTGGCGAGCACTACGTTCAGAAGGGGGTCAATGCTTTGAAGCTTTATAAAATCAATTCCATCATCACTCGTAAGCATCGTTGTCTTGAGTTCTGAAGCATACAGATGCATGACGAATGAATCACGCTCAATCAATTCTTCGTAAGCATTTTGATAACATTGTTCGTAATTTTTGTGAGTGGCCATTCCCGAGCGACTTTCTTCAACACTCAATTCTCTTTTCCAAAAAGTAGTACTTTCTAAAAACTCGGAAAATGTCTTTCTCAAGGCCAAATTAAAACTCGACTCACTCACCCCAAAGAGTTGGATAAATGAGTTGGTCTTAGGTGATTTTACAGTCAGCCCAACATATTTAATCCGTGTTTTTTTATATTGAATAATTTTAAACTGAAGATGAATCCCTTTAGCTGAAACTCTTGCTTTTGAACACAGGTAAATAAAGTGCAG
>JAQTTZ010000188.1 GCA_028710485.1 Bacteriovorax sp.
CCAGATAAATATTTTCACCAACCTTCAATCCACTTTTTTCAATTCGCGGAAGAAGTTCTTCTTCTGTTGTTCCTGGATAAGTCGTACTTTCCAGAGATACAATCTGCCCTGCTTTCAAATACGGAATAATTGATTCAGTTGTTGTTAAGACAAAACTTAAATCTGGTTCACGGTATTTAGTTAATGGAGTTGGAACACAAAGAATGATTGCATCGACATCACTAATTTTTTTAAAATCAGTTGTCGCTTCAAATCCACTTTTTTTAGCCGCAGTCACGGCAGCGTTTGAAATATGTTCAATAAAACTTTGGCCATCATTAATCTTACTCACTTTAAATTGATCAATATCAAAACCAATCACTTTAAAATTTTCTTCTGAATATCTAAGGGCCAATGGCAATCCAACATAGCCAAGACCGACTATGCCAATTACTGCTTTTTTTGATTTAAATTTATCGACAACCAAGTTTTTCATCGAATAGAATCCTATATAAAATTGAATATGATATACTAGCTTTTGCCCCCTAGAGTTTCAAGAGGAGATTTCACGTGGAATTCATCGACCTTATCACTCAGAAAAATAGAATAAAAAAAGAAATCATGGACTCTATTGAGAGCGTTATTGACCGTGGTCATTTTATTTTGGGTGAAGAAGTTGTAATACTTGAAAAACGCTTAGCAGAATTCACTAAATCAAAATTTTGTATCGCAAATGCCAATGGAACCGACGCTCTTGTACTCGCGTTAAGAGCACTTGAAATTGGGCCTGGTGATGAAGTCATTGTCCCAGCTTTCACTTTTTTTGCCACTGCTGAAGCAGTTTCTCTAGTGGGAGCTACTCCTATTTTTGTTGATATTAATCGCAGTACCTATAATATCGAGCCTGGATTAATTGAAGCTGCCATAACTACAAAAACGAAGGCCATCATTCCAGTCAGTCTTTATGGCCTAAGTGCCGATTTCAAAACCATCAATCAAATTGCTTCTAAACATAACTTAGCCGTCATCGAAGACGCAGCACAAAGTTTTGGAGCTAAATATTTTGACCAAATTTCTTGTGGGATCACCACAATCAGCACCACTAGTTTTTTTCCTTCAAAGCCCCTGGGTTGCTATGGAGATGGCGGTGCTCTTTTCACAAACAATGAGGCGTTGGCAAAAAAAATACTTGAGCTACGCGCCCATGGCCAAGAGAAACGATATACTCATGTCAGCATTGGCTACAATTCACGAATGGATACTATTCAAGCTGCTATTTTATTAAAAAAACTCGATATCTTTCCTTCTGAAATTGAAGCAAGACATCTAATTGCACAAAGATATTCTAAGGCGCTTGAAGGCAAATTTAAAATGCAGACAATTCCCTCAGGATATTCATCTGTCTTTGCCCAATTTACACTCGAAGTTAATAACCGCGATGAGTTTCAAAATAAGTTAAAAGAAGCTGGAATTCCAACGGCCATTCACTATCCTATTCCACTTCATCATCAACCAGTTTACAAAGAAAAATTTGGGCATATCAATTTACCAGAATCAGTTGCAGCGAGTGCTAGAGTCGTAAGTCTCCCAATGCACCCTTACCTCGACCATAAAACCCAAGACTTCATCATCGAAAATGTAATTAAATTTGGCCAACCATAAAGGTTCCCTAAAAGGTTCCAGGAGACATTTAAAACCTTTTAAAAAAAATTCTGACGAAAAATCTGGGGTATTTAACTTTGATGACTTTTCACTTACAAGGAATATTGGCTCCACCAAAGACGATCATTTTTTTCAAAAGTTACAACTGTTGATGGCACTATCTATTGGCCCAACGAATGCGATTTTTTAAAATGAGATTCGTCTTCAGACTGAATTTGAAAAGACGATTGAGTCCTGTCAAAACTTGAATCAAACTCCTAAAAAATTAAACCGATCCCCTTGTAGTGCAATAAAATCAAAGAGTAAAAACTTTATGCTCAAATTTTCACATTGCAAATTCTCGCTCAAAGGAGAATTTAATGCCGACAATTTCAGATTTTTATGGAATAAAAATATACATGTATTGGGATGAGCATAACCCGCCTCACTTTCACGCAGAATATGCAGAATTTAAAGCGATAATCTCAATAAATGAATCAGTAGCAACAAAAGGCTTTCTTCCAAGTAAGCAATTAAAGTTAGTTTTAGCGTGGTCAGAAATTCACAGTATCGAGTTATTAAAAAATTGGAATTTGGCCCAAAACAGAAGTTCTCTGATAAGAATTGATCCTTTAAGGTAGAAAATTAAATGAAAACAGTTAATCAAGTAATTCCTCGAAATGATTTTAAAGTCTACGTCTACTTCAACGATGGCAAAATTAAATTATTTGATATGTCACACTTAATAGGTATCGGTGTATTTAAGCAAATTTCAGACATAGACATCTTTATGAAAACTTGCACTGTTTTAAATCATACACTCGCTTGGGACGTACTCGGTAATCAAGATACCTACAACTGTTTAGATATTGATCCAGAGACTATTTATCTAGATGGAATAGATGTAGAAGATCCTAATATCAATATTGCTTAATGCTGGCTTCTCTCTAAGTCGAATAGAGCTCCAGCCCTGCTGTTCATCTCGACCAAACCAAGTTGCCACTTTGGCCATCGAACAAAAATCGGCATCTTGAAAGTGAAAGGCTCCTGGAACCCTTTGAAACCTAAAATCCCCTAATATATTTCTTAACCTGCTCTCTATGCTCCTCCAGCACTTCACCAATATCTGCATAAATTTCCCAATGAGAAAGAACTTCAATGATTTGGTCAATAATTTTTTTTGCCTGAGATTTTTTTAAGTCCGCTTTTTCTGCAAACTCAAAAAAATCACTCATCGTGAAGTCATCACGCTTCCCGTTCAAACTCATTTGATGCTTACTAGTCCACTGCCCTTTCGGGTTAAAACTATAAGTTAGGTCATAAGCTGGAGATAAACTCCACTCACCCTTTTTATTCATAAGAAACGCAATGTTTTTTGTGTGGTCATCTTGGTTTCTTCCAACGATATTAAAAATGGCCCTTCTAAATTGTTGTTCCAACGCTTGTTTGATATTTTTTGTCACGACCTCCCTGATAACTTGCAAGGCCTGCTCATAACTATATGCCCCTGCCATATTAAAATCATAGTGGGCCATAGCACACAATGACTGCATGTGGAGCTTCTCTCCTCCGTCAGTTCGATCAAATCTTTTTGTCATAAAATGCGCTCTCTCATTTTCATGAAGCAGGCGACATTCCGTCATTTCAATTTCACAATCTTTGGCCATTAAATGATAAGCATATTCAATACGTCCAAAACCTTTTGGGTCTTTAAGTTCTTTGTCTTTGTTGTTTGAGACTCCGTCTAATTTTAATAACCAGTAAGAAAAATCGCTAGTCGTTTTAACTTGACCTGATCTCACTTCTCCTGTTTTTTCATTATAGGCAATAATACACTTTGCCCTCGCCCCACCAGCTGAAGTACCTACGACTAATAAATTAGTGAGAGCTTCATTTAATTTTTTTCCATCTTCATGTTTTAAATGTTCTTCAAACTTTTCTCTATCAGTTAAAATCTCAGAGGCAAGATCAACCATATCTTTTATTTCGATGTGGACATTACTAGTTCGGCCTTTATACTTTGCGGGCTTAAATTCTAGGGCCCCCATTCCTCGCTCGCCAATATAACAGAGTCTTTCGACAGGATTAAATGAGCCTGATTTTCTTGCCTTGCCTGCGAGCCAAACATCAATAAGAGCATTTCCGAATTTATCAGGTAATGAATCCGACAACATTCCAGGTAATCCTTTATATGATTCTTTACTTAATTCTCTAAAGGAAAACACTCCCTTTCGCTTTGGCATCTTTAAGAGAGAAGGCTCAACTGGAGCATTGAGAAAATCTTGTTCATATTCAAAAGAACTAAATTCGCCTTCTTCATCCCATGTCATAAATCCTACAAGTGTGCCCCATAAATAAACTCGAGCAAGCGTTGTTTTATCGCTCATCACTTATCTTCTCCCCATTTCCATTCCTTACTCGATTCCTTTGTGCGAGATTGAGATTTTCTCACTCTCATTCTTGTAGTTTTGGAAGTCGCTTTAGCAAGTAAAGATGGTGAGGACTCTGGCGCTCTAAATATAATTTTTAATTCATCGGCCATTTCCAGCGCCTTTAAGATTGAGAGAAGATTTTCTAGAGCTATATTTCCTTTGCCTGTTTCAAACCTTGCAATTGAAGCGTGAGAGACACCACTGAGCTTTGATAGCTCAACTTGTGAAATCTCTTGTTGAATCCGTCTCCCTTTAATGGAGCTACCAATTAGCTCCAACAAACGTTTATTGCTCTCTTTATTCCATTCGCTCATATGATTAGTCACTTATGATTTATTATCATTAATATCAACTTTATTATGTCATAAATG
>JAQTTZ010000189.1 GCA_028710485.1 Bacteriovorax sp.
TATTTGGGAAATTGATAAATACAGACTATATTGGCTTTTTCAAAATCGGCTTTCCAAAAATTTTTGAATTCGATTTTGGCTAAACTGGATAAGTTTAGTTTTTTTATCTTTTGACGGGATTTTTTAACTAGTATTGGATCTAGTTCATAACCAATGCTTTTTATACCCATTTGAGCAGCGGCAATAACAATGCGGCCATCACCAGAACCAAGGTCAATGAGAAGATCTGTTTTTTTTGGTTTAGCTAATTTGATTATTTCAACCACTTCTTTGTCGGTTGAAGGGTAATAAAAGGCACCGGGCATGAATTGAAGATAGAGGATATAGAAAGTGTAAGAAAGAACAATCAAGACTGCTATCAAGATGATGATGTAAATTACAATGGGATTCATATTCAAGCTTACTAAAAATTTTGGAGAAATGTTAGAATTTATTCTCTGAGACAGAGGATAAATATATATTATGATGAGTGAAGTGAACTAATTCAAAAGAATTAATTAGTTTGTTAATATTTTTTGAATTAGAATAATTTGACCTAGTTTTAACGATTGATTTTGGGAGTTTTAAAGTTTAAATTGGGTCATAAATTTAAAAATGGGTATTTTTTTGAAAAATGGCAAAAGAAGACAAATTGAAAGTTGAGTTGTTAAGTCATACTGCTGATCCAGAGGGGATTGTTGTAGCAGCAATTAGGCAGTGTTATTCTTCGATTGGAGCTAAGGAATTAAAGAAAAAGACTGGTGGTGAAGTAAAGAAAAGGTTAATTAGACAAGTAATTGATTCTGGTCATATGTCAACATTAGAGCATGCTTCTTTTACTTTTGCTTTGGATGGAGTTAGTCGAGTGACTGAAATTCATTTGATTAGACATAGAATCGCCTCTTTTTCTATACAATCGGGTAGGTATGTTAAAAGAGGAGACGCTGCTTACAGAATTCCTCCAAAGATTGAAGCTTTGAAGCAAAGTAATAAAAAACTTTATAACGATTATTTAAAACATTTAGATAATGCCCAAGAACTTTATAATGATTTGACAGATGTAGGGATTTTGGCTGAAGATGCTAGATTTTGTCAACCTCAGTCGGTTCAAGTAAAAATTGTAGTGACTATGAATGCTAGAGAGTTATTACATTTTTTTAGTTTAAGGACCTGCGCTAGGGCTCAATGGGAAATTCAGGAAATTGCTAAAAAGATGTTGGCTTTGGTGAAAAAGAAAGCACCTATTATATTTGAAAATGCTGGTCCGCCATGTATCTCAGAGAAATTGTGTAATCAGGGTAAATTATCTTGTGGAATTTGGAAGAATATTAAAGGAGCAAGATTAAAAGAATGAATAAAAAAGGAAAGTTTATAGTTTTTGAAGGATTGGATGGATCAGGGAAAGGAACACAGATAAAGAAGCTAAAGGAATATTTGGAGAAAAAAAATATTGAGGTTTTAACTACTTGTGAACATACCAGAGATCTACCAGTGGGGAAGGTAATAGAAGCGGTTCTAAATAAAAAAGAAAAAATGGGGAATTTGGCTTTGCAGTTGGCTTTTGTATCGGATAGAAGGGATCATTATGATAAAGTCATTGGTCTGGCATTAGAAGAGGGAAAATTTGTAATCTCTGATCGTTATTATGGTTCAACTGTGGCTTATACTGAAGATGATAAGAAACAGATGATGTTGGAATTAAATGAAGAAGTAGTTCCGGTTGCAGATTTGACGATTTTTTTAGATGTAAGCCCTGAATCGGCAATAGAAAGAATTGATAATGGAAGAGAAGATAAAACAATTTTTGAAAAAAAGAAAAAACTAAGACAATGTCGAAATTCTTATTTATGGTTTTGTGATCATGTTGGAGGTGAAGTGGCAATGATTAATGGAAATAGAGAGGTGGAAACAATTCATCAGGATATTATTAAAATTTTGGGAGAGAAAAAAATAATATGAAAGGGATACATTTAATATCTGGAACATCGCATCTGGATTTGGCTAAAAAAATTGCTAAAAAATTAGATTGGCCGTTGACTCCGGTATTGATAAAAAAATTTCCTAATAGTGAGATATATGTGAGAATAGGTAAAAAGGTGCGAGGTGAGGATGTTTTTGTAATTCAGACGATGGGGGATAACGTTAATGATAGCTTGATGGAATTATTGATTATTATAGATGCTTTAAGACGGTCTTCGGCGGGGAGAATCAATGTGGTGTGTCCAAATTTGGGTTATTCAAGACAAGACCGAAAAACTCAATCACATGAGCCAATTTCAGCAAAATTAGTGGCTAATTTAATTACTACGGCTGGGGCGAATCGATTAATAACGGTTGATTTGCATGCCTCACAAATTCAGGGTTTTTATGATATTCCTTTAGATCATTTGGTAGGTTATCCATTGATAGCTAAATATATTTCTAAGAAAAAATATAAAGATTTAGTAGTGGTGGCACCAGATATTGGAGCGGCAAAAAAGACTCACAGAATGGCAGATTTGTTGGGGGTACCGATTGCAATTGTGGACAAGGTGAGAACTGGACATGGAGTATCCGAGGCAGCTCACGTGGTGGGTGATGTGAAAGGTAAAACAGCACTATTGTTGGATGATATTGTTGATGGTGGGGGGTCAATTGCCGGAGCAGCGGGAGCTGTAAAGGAATGTGGAGCAAAAAAAATTATTGTTGCAGCAACTCATGCATTTCTAAACGGGGAGGCGGTGAGTAGATTGAAAGAAAGTGCAGCGGATCAGGTGATATTTTTGGATACAGTGCCGATTCCAAAGCATAAGAAATTTAAGGGGATGACAATAATTTCAATAGCGCCTCTTTTGGCGAAGATAATTAAGAGAGTTCATACAGAGAGATCTTTGGGTGAATTGTTTAAGTGGGAGCAAAAAGGTAAATTGTTGTAAAATCTGATTATGATATAGAAATTGTTTTGTCTGGTTTTGGGTTATTAATTTTTGAAAAATTATGATTGATAAAAAAATAAGGGATTTAATAAAGAAAGAAGAAGAAAGACAAGAGAAGCTAGTTCATTTAATTCCGAGTGAAAATTTTGCCTCAGAAGAGGTTCGGATGGCTTTGGGGAGTTGTTTGACCAATAAATATGCAGAAGGTTATCCGGGAAGAAGATATTATCAGGGGAATGGATTTATTGATGAGATTGAAAATCTAGCAATTGAAAGGGGTAAGAAAATTTTGGGAGTGGAACATTTGAATGTTCAGCCTTATTCAGGGAGTCCGGCTAATAGTGCGATTCAAATGGCATTATTGGAAAGAGAGGATAAGATTTGTGGACTTAAATTGTCGGCTGGAGGGCATTTAACTCATGGACATCCGAAAATTACTTTTTCAGGTAAGTTTTTTGAAAATGTTCAGTATGACGTAGAAGAAGATGGGCGAATTGATTATAAAAAGCTGGAAGAATTTGTTTTAAAAGAAAAACCAAAAATGATTATGGTGGGAACGACAGCTTATCCTTGGATTTTGGATTTCAAAAAGTTTGGAGAGATTGGGGATAAGGTAGGTGCTTGGGTAGTAGCCGATGTATCACATATTATTGGATTGATTGTTGGTGGAGTCCACCCAAGTCCAGTAGATTATGTCCATGTGATCATGAGTACAACCCATAAAAGTTTAAGAGGTCCAAGAGGAGCTTTTATTGGGGTGACAAAGAAGGGTTTAGAAAAAGATCCTGAATTGTCTTCTAAAATTGACAAAGCGGTTTTCCCAGGACTTCAAGGTGGTCCTCATGAAAATAATATTGCGGCAATGGCAGTATGTTTTGCTGAGGCTGATACTCAGAATTTCCGAGATTATGCGACTCAAGTGGTAAAAAACGCAAAAGTATTAGCAGAGGCTTTGAAGAAGAATGGTTTAAAAGTTTTTGGAACAGAAAATCATTTGATGGTAGTAGATGTGGGCAAGGGAAGAGGTAAGGAAGTAGCGGTAAGACTAGAGGAAGAGGGAATTGTTTGTAATGCTAATACAGTGCCTCATGATAAGGCTGGGCCATTTAGACCGTCGGGAATTAGAATCGGAACGCCGGCGATGACTACCAAGGGGTGGAAGGAAAAGGAATTTGAAGATTTGGCAAAAAGAATGGCGAAAATTATAAAGGTAAATTAGACCAATTGTGTTAGAATAGGTCAATGATTAAAGAAATAATTTTTGATTTTGGCAATGTAATTTGTCATTTTACCAATGATATTTTGATTGGGAGAATAAGTGACTTAACAGGGAAAACAAAGGAAGAAGTTTCGAATTCAATTTATAAGGATTCAGATGTCACCAAAAGAGCTGAGAGTGGGTTAATAACACCTGAACAGTTTTATAGAGAATTGTCGAGTATTTGTGGGTTGAATGTACCTTATGAAGAATTAAAAGAAATTTATTCAAAAGATAAATTTACTCCGGTTGAGGGGATGGAAGATTTAA
>JAQTTZ010000072.1 GCA_028710485.1 Bacteriovorax sp.
GGTTGGCAAGACTACAACTGTTCTAAAATATCTTAACGAAAATCATCCTGATAAATTTCTTTTTTATAGTGCTGATGAAGTTTTTAATGCGACTTCAAATTGGTTATTGGAAATTTGGTCAAGGGCAAGAAGTGAAAATAAAATACTTGTGATTGATGAAATTCAAAAATGCGAAAATTGGTCAGCAGTTATTAAAAAATTCTGGGATGAAGATAAAAGAAAAAAAATAACATTTACATGTATAATATTAGGGTCAAGTTCGCTAGAAATTCAAAAAGGTTTAACCGAAAGTTTAACTGGAAGATTCCAGCTTCATAAGGCCTATCATTGGAATTATGAAGAATCAGATAAGGGATACGGATTAACTTTTAAAGAGTATTTAAAAATCGGAGGTTACCCAGGTTCATATTCTTTCAAGGACCGAGATAGTTGGGCCAAATATGTAAAGCAGTCAATCGTTCTAACAGTTATCGAAAAAGACATTTTGCAATATCATACAGTGAAGAGTCCGGCACTCTTTAAGCAAGCTTTTGAAATTATCATGTCTTATCCGGCCCAAGAAATTAGCTATACAAAACTCTTGGGGCAACTTCAGGATAAAGGAAACACTGAACTGATAAAATATTATCTAAGTCTTTATGAAGGTGCTTTTTTGGTAAAGGTATTAGAAAAATATTCAGCAAAGAAAATCATCACTAAATCATCGACACCAAAAATTTTGCCATTGGCACCGTGTCTATATTATTTAGAAATCTTAGATGAGTACAAAACAGAAGAATTAGGTAGAGTCTTTGAACTAATCGTGGGCGCACAGTTGGTTCGAACCGACGAGTCTCTGTATTATTGGCGAGAAGGTAATGATGAAGTTGATTTCGTTCTAAAAAAAGGAAGAAAACTTTACGCGATTGAAGTTAAAAGTGGACGAAAGAAATCAGAAAAAGGTCTAGAAAAGTTTAAAGAAAAATTTTCTGAAGCAAAACTTATAATGATTACATTAGAGAACTATAAAGAATTTGAAAGTAATCCGATGAAATTTTTAGAAAATAATTAATTCTTTTCTAACGATTAGCATCTGATAAATGAACAAATACTAAAGAATCTATTCATATGGCCTTTTAGAAATCGTGGAAGTGATTTTTTTGTTCAAAAAAACAATATGAATAAATGCCTTATTCGATCACCAATCTATTGGCATATAATCTTTCAAAAACTGACCACACCAGTGCTTACCAGAGTTAATTCCATCAATAAACGGATCACAAATTCTAGCTGCACCATCGACAATATCAAGTGGTGGTTGGAAATCGTGAAGCTGTTGTTTTAGGTTGGATATTTCCGCTGGGTCTTCATCAGTCACCCAACCAGTATCAACCGCATTCATGAAAATTCCATCTTTGGCAAAATCAGAAGCACTTGTATGAGTCATCATATTGAGCGCCGCTTTGGCCATATTGGTATGTGGGTGGCGGTCTTCTTTTTTGAAGCGATAAAATTTTCCTTCCATCGCAGTGACGTTCACAATATGTTTTTTTCCAGTGTAATCGCGTCTCATCAGACCTACTAGACGATTGCAAAGAACAAAAGGAGCGATCGCATTGACCAATTGGACTTCGAGCATTTCAGGAGTTTGAATTTCTCCCAAACGAAGTCTCCAGCTATTAGTTTTTCGAAGATCAACTTGTTGAAGATCAGCATCCAGTTTTCCAACCGGAAAAACCTCTTCTGCCACCAGTGAGTTGTCGTAACTATACGGCACTTGAGAAAGTTCAGCAGAGGCTCGGATCCCAATACCCGGACCTTCTCCGTGCCAAGTAACCGGCAGCGCCTTCTCAGTTGAGATATCTCCATGAGTAAGCTGATTTAATTCCGACTTAAAATCCTGATGATTTTTTAAAATAATTTGAGCGGCCGCTGGAATGTCATGGAAGTTTAATAATTCATTTTCCATTAAGTGTTTATAGAATCCAGGAGGACGTCTTACCGTTTGGGCCGCATTGTTTATTAAAATATCAAGGCGATCAAATTTATGTTCAATAAAGCTCGCAAAAATTTCAACTGATGGAGTATGACGAAGATCTAGACCGTGAATATGTAATCGATTGCTCCATTCTGTAAAATCTTTTTCACGAGCAAAGCGCATTGCCGAGTCCACTGGAAATCTTGTAGTCGCAACAACTGTCGCTCCAGATCTAAGCATCATCAATGTTGCATGATATCCGATTTTTAGACGAGAGCCAGTGATGATTGCCACCTGACCTGTCAGATCAGTTCCTTGAAAGCGTTTGTGATAATTAAAATCTCCACACTCTTTGCACATAGTATCGTAGAAGAAATGCAGTTTGGTAAATTCAGCTTTGCAGACGTAGCAGTTGCGAGCACGATCGAGTTCAGGTGCATCAGCATAGGCTTTATCACTTTCTATTTTTAATTGATCTGGTGCCATGAATACCGACGCCTCACGAGCACTCCTGATTCCGGTATAAGCTCGCTTCAAACGGTTTTGTTCTACCATTTGTTTTTGGCGATGAAATTTTACTTCTTTTTGGCGTTTTTTAATTTCTTTTTTGTCGGGACGAGAAATTCTTCCCGCAGCCGTTAAGAGGGCCACTCGTTGCTCTTCAGAAAGATCTGCTAAAAGTTCACTGTTTTCGACGATGGTTTCAAGGATGGAAACGCATTCGATGATATCGTTAATCGAAATATTTTTTCGGGGATTTGTTTGATCATTATTCATAATGATGCTGATTATCATACGAGGTGCTCATTATCAATGTGTAGGTAAGAAGATCCCTTAGTGTGATTCTGTGCGTTGTTCTTGTGTTATTCTGGACTGATGAAAAATACAATCCTTTTGTTTTTAATATTGATTAGTAAACTTCATGCTTCTGAGGCCATAGGCTTTTATTCTGCAGGCTCGCTGGCGGGTGCCCAGTCAGTGTTTGAGCACGGCACCCCGATACAAAAATTATTCGTGGCCCGCGGCAGGCTTTACACTAGCGATGAAATGCACAACGTCCTAACTGATGCTTCGGAGTTTATTAAAAATAATTTTCCTGATTCCGAAATTCTTCAAGTAGGGGATCTGTCGGCGCGCCTTGGGGGACTGGCAGAAGGACATGCAAGTCATCAAAACGGATTGGATGGAGACATCGTTTATTTACGTAGAAATAAATATGTCCAATCACCTCAGGCCGCCAATTGGGATGAAGACTTTGTAACGAAGACCGATTTACCCACCAAAAATTTTAATACCGAAAGAAATTTTGCTCTCTTTAAATTCCTGGTAAAAAGCACCTCCGTTTCAAGGATTTTTGTTGATGTTTCAATTAAAAAATTGCTGTGCAAATTTGCCGATGATAGTGGAGAAATAAGAGACCCCAATACCGTTGAGACTTTAAGAAGGCTTAGACCTCAAGAGCTTCACCGCACACATTTTCATTTAAGGATTAGTTGTCCGCCAAACGATCACGAGTGCACTCCGCAAAGTGGGCCTGAAGCGGGAAGCGGTTGTGATGATTTATCTATTCTTTTAGAGTCGGTCCAGAATCTTCATTCTTGTTGAAAGCGGCAATCGATATTTTTATGATCGTTTTGATTTTGAAGAACACCCTGCATGCCCATTAATTGATTCTTGATATAGTGAAGAAATAAAGTTCCCGAAACATTTTCAGATAGGTTTACACCTTCTTCGTGGTAGAGGATGGCCCCCTTGGCCTCTTCAATTTTGGTGTAAAGAGTTCCTTTAGTATAAGAGCTTTTTTCGATAATCCTGGCCATTTCTGCTTTATCTTCAAGATAGACCAGGAATGTTTCAATTTCTCCTTCGTCTCCGTCTTTATAAAAATGTCTAAGTCTGTAAATTTTATTTGCAATTTTTTTATGGGTGTTTTCAAAGCGCAGGTCTAGTTTTTCAGTTTTTTTGAGTTCATCTAGGCGCGCATAGGGTTTTTTTAAGATTTCACAATCAGATTTTTGATTCACTAAAAACAATTCACTGGTAAGTATTTTTGAATAAGCCAGGTCTTCTTTTTCTTGAGTTTTAGTTGGGGTAAGTTCTCTGAAGGCATTGAGACTTTTATGGCCATAGCTTTGGAGCCAATAGAAAAAGACGCCGATGATGAGGATCATTGGCGCGTATAAGAAGATCTTCTTTTTCTTTTCCAAGATGAACTAGTACCAGCGTTTGCAGTTAGTGGTATTTCTAGTGCTTTCACCCCAACGAACTTCCACTTTATCATTTGGATGGCTTGAGAGAGAGCCTTTTGAAATTCTGTTCCACAATACCTGAAGATCAATACTGATACCAGGTCGGTATTGGATAGGGCAAACATTTATAAGGTCAGTATTGGAAACTGATTTATTTTTAAAGATGATTTCTGAAAATTCTATCAACTGTGGAGACACAGTATTTAACCCATCGCTACTCAAAACATCATCGTAAACGCGTTGTAATTTTTCGAATAATTCTTTCAGTGTTTGATCTCTCGCAGGAGTTGAATAAGCATCAAACTCTTCGTAGTTCATACATTTATTATTAGTTTCTTTTAAATGATTAAGACCCTGATTGACGTACTCGACACGTGCTTGTGCTTCTGCACAAACTGTCTTGAATAATCTTGTCATACGCTGAGCTGATGATTCGCTAGTGCTTGATAATGTTTTGGTGACAAATTTGAAAAAACCATCTTCTCCAAGCGACTGGGCAATTGCGAATTGTTCAGTTGAAGGACCAAGTTCTTTCGGGATAGTTGAAAGATCGCGTCCAAGGAGTTCCGGCCATCTGAATTTTCTAAACCCCCAAGGATCTGTTGGCATATGCTCAAATTCTTTATCTTTTCTTCTGATAAGTGGAAGGCCTTTAGCTTTGTTGGCCTGAGTAGAATAAATAACATCAAAAGTTCCGACATCGTTAATGCCTTTAATATTGTAGGTGTGACGGATAAAATTTCCGAAACGCGCTTTAATTTTATACATGAACACACTTCCGGGAGTGATGCTTTTTATAGCGATTGGAAATGTATCAAAGTAAGCAAGGTTTTCTGTTCCGACACTCTCTCCAATTTCATTGATCATCGCAATTAAGCGCTGTTTGCTGGTTGGATTTTTGTCCCAAGAGTTTTGACGGTTATTAATAGTCTTATTTGCTCCTCGCGAACCAGAAGGATTATAAATGGCAAATGGAAGATTGTGTTCGAAAGCGAATATTGCTCTAAGAGCGTAAGCAGTATCAGCACAATCTGTACTCACTCCAAAATAAAGAGATTTTGGATCAGAGAAAATATTTTCATTAACAGCATTTGATTGCATCCAGTTGCTAAAATCTTCTTCATATTGAAGACTCCATACCTGGTTATCTTCCCAAACCGCAGCTTTAATATTGAATGAAATAAAAAATAGAATTAGAAAACAAAACTTAACAGTTAAGCGCATAGCATCTCCAGAAACGAAATAAGATATGTGCTTTTTAGTTAGCTTCTACTCAAAGGTCAACATCAGAAGTGGTTAATAGTACCGAGCTAAGCGCAACAATAAAATCTATTACATTGGCTATCACGGTCTTATCTTTTAAAATGCGCGATGGCCCGGGCCTTGAGTGTGAAGAGATTCATTAAGGGCGCTCTATAATGGCCGCGACTCCCATACCGCCGGCGGTACAAATAGAAATCAATCCGCGTCCACTTCCTTTTTCGGCGAGAAGTTTGGCAAGAGTGGCGATCAGTCTTCCACCGGTAGCTGCAAATGGATGTCCGAGAGCTAAACTGCTGCCGTTCACATTGAGCTTGGCGCGATCAATTGATCCCATTGCAGTATCGCGGTTTAAATTTTTCCGGCAATACACTTCCGACTCCCATGCTTTGAGCGTGCAGAGAACTTGTCCTGCAAATGCTTCATGGATTTCGTAAAAGTCAAAATCTTGTAAAGTTAAATTATTTCTTTTTAAAAGTTCAGAGACGGCGGTAACAGGTGCCATTAAAAGACCTTCACCTAAGACATAATCAACGGCTGAGTACTGTGCATCGATGAAGTAAGCGAGGATTGGAAGTTTGTGGGCATCGGCGAAATCTTCACTCGCTAAAAGCACAGCAGAAGCGCCATCAGTAAGGGCGGTGCTATTGCCGGCCGTGAGTGTGCCCTTGCCTGTAAAGTCGAAAGCAGGTTTTAATTTTGCTAATTTTTCAATAGTGGTATCGGGTCTTAAAATCGAATCTTTTTTAACTCCCTTGAACTCAAAGATTAAGTCTTTAAAAAAATTTTTCTCGTAGGCCTTCGCTGCTTTTTGATGACTTTCAAAAGCTAATTGATCTTGTTCTGCTTGTGAGATTTTCCATTCTTTCACCATTAATTCACAATGCTGCCCCATGGACATTCCAGTTTGTGGCTCTTGCACCACAGGGAATTTTGGCTTCAAGTATTGAGGCTTAAGTTCGATGAATTTTTTAAATTTTCCAATTAAAGTTGGAGCTTTTTGAGCTTCTATCATGACCCATGAAAATTCATGAGGCAGAACTCCAGCTATATCGCTATTGGTATCTGTTCCTCCAGCGATCCCACTTTCTATTTGAAAGCTGGCTATTTTTAGAGCGATTTGTGCTGCTGTTTCCAAACCTGTTCCACAAGCTCTCTGCACATCATAACCTGGGGTGTGAGGATGAAGACCCGATTTTAAAACACACTCACGGCTCATATTCCAGTCTTCCGCATTTTTCATCACTGCGCCTAAAGCAACATCGCCTAATTGCACCCCGTTGAGACTATTTTTGGACACTAGATCCCTGAGTGTCGCAGTCATCAATTCTATATTGGAGGTTTTAGCATAACTAGTAAATGATCGGGTGAAGGGAGTCCTGCTTCCGCTGACGATCGCCACTGGTCTTAAAAATCTTGGTTCGGACATATTTATTTCCTTGAACTTGATAATCTATCTATCAGTATGGTCCTCTTTCAGCTAAAGTAAAATTAGAAAAAGCTAACTCTATTTTAGAAAAAATATATATGAATAATAATTCCAGTAATAATCCGCTCCATGGTGTAACTTTAGAAATGCTTCTAACAGAGCTAGTAGAATTCTACGGATACCCAGAACTCGCCAACCTGATCGATATTAATTGTTTTAAATCTGACCCCACTATAAAATCTAGTTTAACTTTTCTAAGACGAACTCCCTGGGCCAGAACCAAAGTTGAAAATTTATATATTTCATATAAGAAGGAAATAAATGCTGACCAATAATGATATTTTGAAAAAATTGCGAGTGGCCTTGTCTTTTAAAGACACCGATATTATCGAGTGCCTGGAACTGGTGGATTTTAAAATCACCAAATCGGAACTCTCTGCACTTTTTAGAAATATTGATCACCCGAACTATAAAGAATGCGGTGATCAAGTTTTAAGAAATTTCTTGAACGGGCTGATTATAAAAAATCGCGGCAAGAGAGATGACTTTAATCCCAACGAATAAATTAGTGAAAAACTTCTGATCACAGGCCTGGACTTCTGTCCCAGGCTTCAGTAAAAAAGCCCCCCATATCGAGCGCGTCTCAGCGAGTCCCAAGTTAATATCCGAGTGTATTTGTCGCTGGTTTCATTGGCGAAACTTGTTCTGACTTTGTCTATGGAATAAATTTCCCGATTAAAACAATACTAATTTTTTTTTCCATATCCCATATAATTAAATCACCACGAGATATGGAGAATAAAACTAATGTGTAAAACTTTAATTGCAGCACTTTCACTATTTCTCTTTATTTCATGTGCTTCGGCCAAACATTTTCCAGAGGCCAATGACCCTTTAGGAAAAGATACTTTTTCTTTCCGCGAACCAACGTCAAACGATATTGCCGCCAAAATTACTCTATGGGGAACTTATTATTATCTGCCACAACTTAATGATGGTTCAGGAAATTTTGCTCTTCGTGATATGAGAAGTATGGAATTGGGTCCAAGAATAACTCAGAGAGAGTGGTGTGAAACCGCAATGGAAGGTTCTGTCCGTATTATGGATAAAAATGGTATCGCTAAAACTTTTAATTATGCAGGTGTGACAACTGACAATGCAGTTGATTGCAAAAAAGTTTTTAAAATTGATGTAAGCAAAACGAAATTTCGTGAAGCTCACGGCCCTTATGGTGATGGGTTGGGAGATTATATTCTTGCTCCTTATAGAACTCTTGCGACGGATGGAGCTAAAATTCCTCCAGGAACAGTTCTTTATATTCCACAAGCAAGAGGAGCGAAGATTACACTCGTTGGTGGAAGAGTCATTATGCACGATGGCTATTTTTTCGCAGGTGATAAAGGTGGTGCCATAAAAGAAAATCATATTGATGTTTTCATTGGAACACATAGGTCTGCTCCTTTTTTTCCTTGGATTAAAAGTAATCAGGAGAAAACCTTTGAGGCCTTTATCGTCTCAGATCAAAAAATTATTTCAGATTTAAATGAGCTCCATTCCAACCATTAAGGCCAAAGGTTTTTACTTGATGGTCTTGTCCTTTTAGAGCTATACTTTTCCAATGAAAAGTATGCAGAAATTAGTATTAAATGCAATCATGGTTTTTCTCCTCTTTGGGCGAACGGCCCTTGCTGATATTCAAATCCAATCTTATAAAAAAAAATACTCATGGAAAAATGAATGGACCTCTTCCATTTTAGAAGAACTAAGAAAGGACGAATATAGAGTGGGCGAAAAGGCTTTTCTCAATTTAGAAATTGATGAAGAAGATTTAGACCAGCTTGAATGCGATGGATATAATAAGGCATCGCTTGATGAAAAAAGTGATTTTTGGGTAGTCTTTTTTTCGGCGCTAACCAGAGCGGAGAGTGGCTTTAACGAAAAAGCCCGATCGCGTAAGAGTAGGGGGCACAGAAGTTTAGGCTTACTTCAATTGGCCAGTGCCACAGCTAAAACTCAGTGTGGGATTATTCCACCGGAGAGCAGCGTTTTAAATGCCCAAGATAATTTAAAATGTGGAATTAAATTAATGTCCTGGCAACTTCATGGTGCACCGACTTCATCTGGTAAAAAATTAAGATCAGACTTGGAAGGACAAATTTTTGGCAAACAGATGTTTCAATGGGGACCGCTTCGTGAAAATGATCATCAAGGTCGAAAACTTTTAACCAATTGGTTTAAAGATCATCTTAATCAATTAAATTTTTGTCATCACAGATAGCTTTTAGCTATCTGTCGTATTCTAATTATATCCTTTATTAATTGACCGCTCCAACTCAAAATCATTTTTGAGGGGGCACACGATGAAATTATTATTATGTGTTTTAATAATGGCAAGTGATTGCGGCAAAACAGTTAAGGCACAGCAAAATAATCCAAATTCATTAAAAGTGGCCGTCTCTCTACCTGCACGTAATCAATATTAAAAGGGAGAATTGAATGTCTACACATGCAAGTTGGGATTTAGTAAAGAATAAGATCAAGCACAGATGGAAAAAAATTGAAGATTCAGATATTGAAAGTATGAAGGGAAATTTAGATATGCTTTCCGATTAACTTCAAAATCTTTATAGTTATCCCAAAACTAAAGCCGATAAAGAAGTGAAGGATTTCAAAATGACTTTAGAAGAAAAACCGAAGCATCATTAGGAGTTATCTATGAATAATATTACAAAACCAAGGCCGGAAATCCGTCCGCCCCCTACAAAACCTGAAATTCAACCGATACAACCATCAGAACCTACGTCACCGATTAATCCCCAAGCGCGTGTGGGTAAAGATTAACAAAAATGAAAAAATCATTATTCGTCTTTTTATTCGCCATCCTCGGTTTAACGTCAACAGTTTCGATCGCTGCTGATTCTAAAGCTGTTTTGGCCGTTGACCCTGTTCCTGTAGTAGAAGCAGTACCAGCTCCTGTTGTAGTGCCAGATGAGGTTCCTGCCACCAAGATCAAAAGTCCCAAGGATGTAATTGAAGATACAAAAATTGGCCTAATCAAGACAGAAAAGATTTATGTCGATAAAAGCTGTCATATGGTTAAAGGAAAACTCAATTGCAAACCCAAAAAAGCGAAACGCAAGACCATTGATTCTGCTCCAGATCCAGATCTCAAAGATGTCAAAGAAAACAACACTCCATAATCGATTCAATATTTGCATTGAAAGCTGAATCATAATAAAATTCTATAAACGGAGTTTTATGAAAATCAACTCTTTGGCCTTTCAGACGGATTTATTTTTTCATCGCTTTACAGGCGTTGTCCTCGAGTACGAGGAATACCTGGTTGTCAAAACTCCAACTAACCCAACATATTTTTGGGGAAACCTTCTCTATTTTCCGAAACCTCCCACCCCTGAGTCTTTGACTATCTGGAAAGAAATTTTTAGAGATCAGTTTCAGGCCATGAATGTTGAGCATATGACCTTTGCTTGGGATTCTATCAAAGGCCTTGAAGGCAATGCAGATTTGTTTGTTCAAGATGGTTTTGTTCTTGAAAAATCAATAGTCATGATTGCTCGTGAAATTAAAATACCACCCAAAATAAATAATGATTTAATAATTCGTCCCATTCTCAACGACAATGACTGGAATAGAGTTTTAGAGAATCATGTTCTATGTAGGGACACTCATTTTGAAGAAGCTCCCTATCGTAAATTTGCACAGAAAAGAATTGATAATTACCGCTTGATGATTAAAGCAAAAAAAGGCTTCTGGATGGGCGCTTTTTTAGATGATGTTCTGGTCGGTGAGCTAGGAATTTTTTCTGAAAATGGACTCGGACGATTTCAAACAGTGGGAACTCATCCTGACTATAGAAGAATAGGAGTATGCTCTACGCTTCTGTATCAAACTCTAATATTTGCCAGAGAAAATATGTGTGTATCACAATTTGTAATGGTGGCCGATCCTGAATATCACGCAGCAAAAATTTATGAGTCAGTGGGGTTCATTGTCAGCGAATACCAAATTGGAATGTGTAAATTTAATAAAGAAGTTTGGGCGACTTAATCTTTTATTTTCTATTGTTACTCCGCTGTTAGGCGTTTTTTTTGGTCGCAATAATAATCATTCCTATTAAAATCAAAATGCCTCCTATTACTTGAACGGTTTGAATGCTCTCACCTAAAAGTGTAGTTGCAATTATCACTCCGAAAATTGGTTCGGTAGTGCTTAGGATCGAAGCTTCTGATGAGGTGATCTTTTGAAGGCCCGCTAAAAATAAAGTCATGGCCATTAATGAACACAAGACTGCCATGGCCATTATAAGTGGGAAGTGAAGGATCAGAATTTCTACAGCTCTGTTAGGATGCCCTGAAAAATTAATGAATGATAAAACACCACCGGCCCCTAATTGTACGTAAAAAGAAGAAGGGAGTGCCGGGACAAGTCTTAGGTATTTTCGAGAAAGAATAATATAAAGAGCGTAAAAAATAGCTGAACCAATACCAAACAATAAATAGATTGGTCGGCTTACGCTCCATTCACCCCATACTAAACCTACCAGGCCCACACTTACTAGGATTAGTGCTGCTAATCCTAGTCTCCCCATTTTCTCTTTCAAGAAAATGCGGGAAAAAATAGTGACCATCACGGGATATGTATAGAGAAGGAGTACGGTTAATGAAGCAGAAATTCCAGTGAGGGCCATAAAATAAAAGCTTGAGAAGAGAGCATATCCAAAAAGTCCCAAGAGCAACGAACAAATGATTTCAAAACGGCTGAGAGTAAAAAGTGATTTTGGTTTTGTAACTAAGATAAGCAAACCGGTAAGTATGGCCGAAAGAGAGTAGCGCAAACTTAAAAGTTCTCCCGGAGTGATATGCTGTCTGTAGGCCATTTTTCCAAAGAAGCCTAAAAATGCAAAGCAGATCCCTGAAAGAATTATTTGTATAAATCCTATTTTTCGTTGATATAAAGTCATTGCTATTTATTATAGCAATAAATTAAAGAACAGGCCCACCTTCGTTAACCAAGTTTTTAATTGCTTCATTTTCAAGAACTTCTGGCCCTGGAAGAATGTCTTTCAATCCATCTCGTTGATGCTCACGGACGGCACTTAAAAGTTGAGCCGATGCAGCACTGGCATAGTCCGCCGCCTCTTCTACTGCTTGTGCGTCTGAGTTTGGGTTAAGAATTATTTTTCTATTTTCATAAATTTTAACTTTTGCCATATTGTAAGTCGCTGGTGCAATTTCTTCTGCTCCTTCTAGTTCGGCCTGTTTAAAATTCTCAATTGCGATATGCATTTTGTCTTTGGCGATAGCTTTTCGGTCTTTCTTTTTAGTCATAAAAAACTCCTGATTAGGTAGTTATTATGATGCCTCGAGTTCATAGTTTTAAAAAATACATAAAAATAATGGATCAGAATGCTATTTGGTATGTATTAGAGGCTTCCTAAAAAAGTTTTAAAATTTTGCCACCAATGCAGTTGTAAAAAGTGTATCAGTCTTTGCAACAGCACCTGTGTTTGGTAGGTTGTCATAACGAAGCAGATAACCAGTTTTCACTGAGAAAACATTATTGAGTGCAGCGGTAATCGATAGTTCACTATTCATTTGGTAATCTGAAGCAGTGGTAAAATTGGGAAGATATTCAAACCAAAATTTAGTGGAAACACTTTCCATCCAATACTTAGTTGCTTCGGTAAAACCTCTGGCATAATTCAATTTTTTTTGGGCCCCCACTATTTGGTTTTCGATCGTATAGCGATAACCAAGCTCAGCATCCCAAATCAATTTAGCCTCTTTTATTAAAGAGTACCTTGCACCAATATCCGAATTATATTTTTGATTGTAGCCTGCATATTTATCGCTTTCAACCATTTCTCCTATAAATATCCCCAGTCTCTCGTTTAGCGATCGATCATAGCGAAGACCTGTTGACCAGTAGCGGGCGTTTTCAATACTTTTGGTTTTGGTTTGTAGGTATCGGCCTGTAAATTTCAATGAATTAAATTCATCAAAAGTCGTGCCCGCAGTTTCCTTGGCGTTCCAGCTTTCTGAATCAGAGTTACCTTTTGCAATCAAAATACCTAACTCTGATTCGTTGGTATAGCTTGCATAAGTTGCTGTAGACAAAAGCGCACAGACACTCGCAATCAAGATTTTCATAAATACTCCTTGGGTGATTAGAACCTGGCAAAAATTAAGATGTTGAGAGTTAGAAGGCAAGACGATCTGGGCCTAAATGAGTGAGATAGAAAAAATGAATACAAAATTTTTATATGTGATTTTAGAAAGCTAGATTAGAAAATTTTTTCGAGAAGAGCGAGAACTGCTTTTGGAATTTCAAGCTTTACCCATTCTAATTGCAATTCCTGCTTTAAAAAATCATTGGCATTGTCTTCGTTTTTAATTTCGACATTTTCTCTTGTTTCTAGAAGTTCAGTATTTGAAAGGCATTGGCTTCCGTTGTCGTTTTCGATACGGGGATTAAAGCCCAAACATCCATAAGGTTTTAAATCTTTTTTTATAGTGCAGCCCTTAGATCCGGCGACAAAAAATGGACAGGTATAGGTTTTTCTTAAAATTGAATTAATTTTTTTTCCCAAAAATATTTCATGATCAAGGCGATAGTCTTGAATGTTTTTTTGCAGCGCCGCCTTTAGGTCGGACAGGTTATGTTCTGTCACTTCCAATGAGATGAGTATTTCAAAAGCTTCTATCGGTGTAATTTGCATTGAATTGGCACTGAAGGTGCAACATGTTCCACTGCAATTAAAACAATGAATTTTTTTATTGGTGAGGCCTTCCATTTCATCAATCAAAAGTTTTCTTCTCTCGCCAGGCGAGTGAATATTGAGTTTTTGATATAGGGAATTTTGAATCTCAGCGAATGTCGTCATTTGCTTATCATTTTAAACGACTACCGGGGAGATTGAAAGGGCCTTATATCACAATCTGTAATGGCCGACTTAAACTTCAAGAGACTTCATATCGAGCACAAAACGATATTTCACATCGCTCTTAAGTGTTCTCTCAAAAGCTTCATTAATCCTACTCGGCGCAATCAATTCAATATCACATCCAATATTATGTTTCCCGCAGTAATCAAGCATCTCCTGAGTTTCTGGAATTCCTCCAATCAAAGAGCCTGCAAGTGTTTTTCTTCCGAAAATAAGATTTCCAACTTCAATCTGAGGTGGAACATCGGGAAGACCAACGAGAACCATTATTCCTTCCCGTTTTAAAAGTCGAAGATACAAATTGAGATCATGCGGAGCAGAGACTGTATCAATAATAAAATCAAATTTTCCAGCATGAGTTGCAAGGAGACTTTCAGGATTAGTTGTTAGCGCCATTTCAGTTGCACCAAGTCTGATGGCATCTTCTTTTTTACTAATTGAGCGGCTAAAGACGGTGACGGTCGCTCCAAATGAATGTGCGAATTTTACCGCCATATGGCCAAGCCCTCCAAGGCCTACAACTCCAACTTTCTGACCTGGTCCAATTTTCCAATGGCGAAGAGGAGAGTACGTTGTGATACCTGCACAGAGAAGAGGGGCTACCGTTTTAAGATCTAAATGACTTGGAATTTTTAAAGCGAAGTCTTCACTTAAAACAATGGATTTTGAATAACCACCAAACGTTCTAGTGACTCCATCTTTTTCGATACTATTATATGTTCCGACAGATCCATTTAGACAAAATTGTTGATATCCTTCTTGGCAATTGGCACAGATTCTACAAGAGTCTACCAAACATCCAACGCCTGCCAGATCTCCCACTTTAAATTTAGAAACATTGGAACCAATTTTTGTGACATGTCCTACAATTTCGTGCCCTGGTACCATGGGATAAACCGAGGCGCCCCATTCATTTTTTACTTGGTGAATATCAGAGTGACAAACACCGCAGTAATCAATTTCAATCAGGATATCATTTGGTTTTGGTTCTCTGCGAGCAAATTCAAAAGGGACCAATGGGCCGTTGGAATTTAGAGCTGCATATCCCGATGTCTTAATCATAATATTTTCTCTCTTGATATTTTCTGCTTAGAAAGCGCAGTGAGGATATCATAAAAAAATCTGTTTTTTCATATAAACCCGACTAAAAAGATCGCATAAATAACAGTCGATCATGACAAATCACCAGTCTTGGCCGATAATAATGGGATCAATACTGGAGAATAACTATGTCTGTGTCTATTACACGAAATCCCAATCTCACTAAAGCGAGACCGGAGAAGAATTATACTTCTGAGTTGCAAAAGTTTTATGGTGATACTTGGTGGACGGGGCTGGCTCCAGAAAATTGCCAAGGGTTTGACCAGGAAAGACAATGCTTGGTGGCACTTCCACTTCTTAATTTAGAAATATGCTCGCGCGAAGATGTACTCGATTATTTTAATAACTCATGGACTCTTACGGAATTACTTTTTCAAGGACTAAAAACTGAAGAAGTTTACAAAAGGCCTCCGTATCATGGACTTCGCCATCCACTTATTTTTTACTATGGTCACCCGGCAGTTCTTTATTTAAATAAACTAAGACTCGCTGGATTTTATCCTGATCCAATTAATCTTTATCTCGAAAAAGTTTTAGAGACTGGGGTTGATGAAATGTCTTGGGATGATATGGCCAAGAACGAGATGGAGTGGCCGTGCGTGAATGCTGTTCATGCTTACCGTAAAATAGTTTATACACTTGTTTCGCAAACGATTAAAACTCATCCTGATTTGGATTTTTTAAACCATGCTGATGGCAATAAACTCCTGCAGAATTCACCTTGGTGGGCCTTGTGGATGGGAATGGAACATGAAAAAATTCATTTTGAAACTTCTAGTGTTCTTATTCGTGAACTTCCAATTGAATTTGTAGAGACTCCAAAATTCTGGACGCCAATGCATCCAACGCGTTCTGATAATTCAGTTCATGAAAACTCATGGGTTAAGCATTCTGGCGAGAAAGTCGTTGTCGGTAAATCCAAATCAATTCCTTCATTTGGCTGGGACAATGAGTACGGTGAGCGAATAGTTAACACAAAAGATTTTCAATACACAAAATTTCAAATTACCAATCGTGAGTATTTAAATTTTGTGGCCAGTGGTGCCTATGTTAACAATTCTTACTGGCGAGAAGAGGGAGTCCTTTGGCGGAAATTTAGAAATACCAAGCGCCCAACTTTTTGGTGCGGTGTCGGTCCAGAGGGATCCCATGAGTATGAGCTGAGAACAATTTTTGAATTTATCCCCATGCCTTGGAACTGGCCGGTCGAGGTTAATTTTCATGAAGCCGTGGCCTATTCAAATTGGATGAATGAACAGGACAAAAAAAAATCCAAGGCTAAAGTTCATTATCGTTTAATGACTGAGGCAGAATATGATTCACTTCGAGCGAGTCAACAGGATGAGGTTCTCCAGAAAAAACATTTTGCTGAATATAAAAAGTTTAATGAATTTAAACCCAATTTCAATTTTTTGTGGTCGTCACCTGAAAATGTAACCGAAGAATTAGCTGGCAATACCTGGCACTGGATGGAAGATCAGTTCAACCCATTGCCAAACTTTGAAATCAATTCTTTGTATGATGATTTTTCCACTCCTTGTTTTGATGGCAAACACCAAATGATTTTAGGTGGATCTTTTATCAGCACTGGAACCGAAGCTAGTCGCTACGCTCGTTTTCACTTTCGACCTCACTTCAATCAACACAGTGGATTCCGCATGGCCGCAAGTCTTGACGGAAGTCTCGATAATGGAGCTATCAAATTATTAAAAACGGATGAGTATATCCATCCACGCCGCGAAAATGTACTTGATCAAATGACAGAGGGAAGCGATTGGTGGAAAAAAATTGATCAGCCTCTTGAGATGAACGAAGAGGAAATAAAATCGGTCTTTGCTCAGACTCAAGTTGAAGTACTGGATTATATGAAAAAATTTGAGAGCATGAGTCCGATGGGTTCTGCTCACGATCCAAACACTAATGGATTGAAAAAAGATTTTGTTCTTCCTTACCAGATGACTAAAAATTTCCCAGAGCGTCCAGAAAATTATAATGCCCTTTTGAAATTAATTTTTAATGAAATGGCGCCACTATCGCAACTTCCAGGGCACCCTGGATTTGCAGCTTACGTTGCTGGAAGTGGAAACACTATTTCCAATACTGCTCAGCTAATTGCCCAGACTCTTAATCCTTTTACTGGTCACTATATGATGGCCCCGGGACTCGTAGCCCTCGAGCAAGAGGTTATCAAATGGTTTATCGGCCTTATGGGCCTTAATGAAAAATCAGCCTTAGGTTATTTAACGACTGGCGGAAGTTCTGCCACGATGAATGCGTTGATCATGGCCCGCTTAAACAAGCTGGAAGGTTATGATTATTCTAAAGTCACAGGATATATGTCGAGTGAAGCTCACCATTGTGTAGCGAAAGCTTGGGTAATGTTAGGATTTAAAAAAGAAAATCTTCGTTTGGTTAAAACTGTTCATTACAAAATGGATATTGCTGAATTAAAAAAAGTTATAGCGAATGATAAAACTCAAGGACTAACACCATTTTTTCTAGTGGGAACAGTCGGAACAACTAAAACCGGAAGTGTCGATGCTCTCGATGCCTTGGCCGATGTGGCCGCAAAAGAAAACCTATGGCTTCATGCCGATGGAGCTTACGGAGCTCTCTTCATGTTGACAGGGAAAGGTCGCGATCTACTGAGAGGTATAGAGCGAGCGGATTCAATTGCACTCGATCCACATAAGGCCCTTTCTATTCCTTACGGGACAGGATGCTTATTGGTAAAAGATGGCAGCAATATGAGTTTTGATTATATTTCGGACGACTCTTATATGCCTCCAAAACCTACTATGGGCGATCATGACTACGCTGATATCTCTCCGGAGCTCTCGCGCGACTACAGAGGTCTTAGAGTTTGGCTTCCGATTAAAACATTAGGGATCGCTCCATTTATTTTAAACCTTGAAGAAAAATTAAATTTAAGCACATGGCTTTGTGAAGAACTAAAAAAGATTGAAGATCTAGTCGTTGTGTCTGCTCCAGAATTAACCATTCAGGCCTTCGCTCATAAAAAAGGGGACGAGGCGACTCGCGAGTTAATGAAAAAAATAAATACCAAAGGCACTTTGTTTTTATCATCTTGCCTGTTAGAAGGACATCTTGCCATCAGAGTTTGTTTGCTAGGCTATAGAGTTCATTATGAACGCTTACAAACGGCAGTAAATGAGATTCGTCAGATGGTGCGCGAATGCTAAATACAAATATAGAAACTTTTAAAGCAGAATTTTTCAGAGATAATAAGCGTCTGCACTTAAACAACGCGGGCCTTGCTCCTATTTCAAAATCTGCTCGTGATAAAATTCACTATTGGGGCGAGCGCTTCTATCAAGAAGGATTTTATACTGATCACGATTATATGAATGATGTTCAACATGCCAGAACTTCTCTTTCTAAACTTATCGGCTGCGGTCATTTTGAGATTGCTTTTTTTCAAAGTACTGCGAGTGCGATAAGCCAGTTGTGTTTTCATTTTCCATTAAGCTCAGTTGATGAAGTTCTCACTTGGGATCAAGAGTACGCCTCTAATCTTTATCCATGGCAAGAAGCATGCAAGCGAGCGGGGGCCCAATTAATTATTGTTCCAACTGATAAAAATTTTACAACTCCGATTGAAAAAATAATTGAGAAAATAACTCCTAAAACAAAAGTCGTCGCTATCTCTTGGGTACAATTTCTAACTGGTGCAATGACTGATCTCAAGGCACTTGCAAAAGTGACGAGAGAAAAAAATATTTTTCTCTTTGTCGATAGTATGCAGGGACTGGGCCTTCACCCCTTTGATATGAAAGAATGGGGAG
>JAQTTZ010000073.1 GCA_028710485.1 Bacteriovorax sp.
TCCAGAGAGTGAAATTAAGTGAGTCACTACCTAGTGCGAGGTTTGGCGGGCAAAGCAGCTAAACTTTTTACTCTTTACGAGGAAAGGGAAAATATTATTTAGAAACTGCTTGCTTTCTTAAAGATGAGGTACGCTCATTACTCACCAGACCACCTTCAAAAGGCGATGAATGTTGTCTCTTTTGGTGGAGAGTTGAATGTTTTTAGCCATAATTTAGCCAGCGGGCTTGAGATTGTTGGATAAATGTTTGATAATAAAAAGGAATTAAAAAAATGGTGCCCGAGACGAGACTTGAACTCGTACGACCGGTTAAAGTCGGCAGATTTTAAATCTGCTGTGTCTACCGATTCCACCACCCAGGCACATTTGGATGCAAAACTAAAATATCGGAGAAGTGTGATTTTGGAAAATTTATGAGAATCTGTCAATTACAAAACATTATAAGATGCATCTTTTTTGCAAGTTTTTTATTAAGCTGCTCAACTCCGAAGATCGCAGATAAGCACGACGAGCGATTAATCACCGCAAGTTGGCTCAAAATTCCTTTTAGGTTTGCTCTTCGCGATCAAGATGACAATTATCTCATCCATCCATTCTTTGATATTGATCCAGGATTTAAAAGAGAGCAGAGGACTGTTAATTATTTTATTACGACTCCTGAAGATAGCTCATTCAAGTACAATTTTGATTTGTATTCTGGAAAGCTCTATAAAGAGCGCGATTATTGTCCCGTAGATGACATCTGGGATTCTTATAAAGGTGACGTTTATAGGCCAAATTTCACTCAGGGGGTTGTTCCTCGGACCTATGATCAAAATTCAAATCCGCAAAAGATTGTGGTCTTTTCTAACTCTCGCGAAATTGAAAAATTTAAGTACCTGCCGACCAATTATGATACTGCCAAAGTTGTGGGGTCGGTCATTTTGGAAGCCTGTGAAAATTATCCGTGTGACTTAAAATCTAAATGGGTGGCGACGCAGATCCTTGTCGCGGTGAATCCTCATGATCCCAGCTATACTAAAGTAAATTTTACGAATGAACTCAAACATTCTGTGGATTGGGCTTATTTTAAATCGATCTTAGTCAATCAAGATGGTGTTCACCAGATTGGGAAAAAATATTACCCTGCATTTCGCATCTCCAAAGAATATAATTTGGATGAAACGATAAAGTATTTTGAAACTAATTCCACTTTGGTAAAAATGGATAAATTGGTTAAATGGCGAGAAGGGTGCTTCAAGCTCTACGATAGTGTTTGGGAAAAATCAGAGAAAATTAGAAGCGAAAAGAAAGATCAACAGGGCAAGTTTTTGAATTTTTTTAAAGAATTTTACTCTAAAAACTCTGCGCAGTTTTACATTTGCCAGCAGCTTGTGCGTCCTGCAAATATCAATGATGACGCCAGACGATTATGGTTTTTTACCTACCTCCAGGCCTTCACTAATCTAGAAAAAAATGGCTTTTATTTTAGCTGTTCGGAAAAGTCATGGCTTTATAACCCCAAAGTAGATGATACTCATTTTTTCAACGATCAAAATAAAGAATTGGCGAGATGTCGGTCCCGCAATTTTGAAAAAAGCTTTGACCAGGCAATCAATGGACTGAGCTTAATGAAGAATCAAATCAATAAAAATTTTCGTTTTATTGAATATGACACTCAACGTGGTGGCAGCCATCAAAAGCTCTACAGCTGGGTAGCAGACTCGGCCAAAGTCTCAATCTGCAAAAATCATAAAGACGCAATCAAAGAAAATCAGTTTGATCTCTTTCCGCAGGACGTTGTTTGGCAAAATTTTACGCCAGACGACGACAAGACAATCCAGTAAGTAATTGATTTACATTTTCAGGTCTTCTCCCTAAAATATGCCCAACGTACACATTTTAAAATATTTAGATAGGAGACGATATGTCGACTAATAAGAGACTCGTCAGCCCACTTGCCAGTAGAAGCGAAGAAGATTTTGCGCTCGATCGCTTAATCGTAACAACTAAAGCTGATTCTTTTTTAGAATGGGCAAAACGTTGGGGGCAAAGTAATTCACTCTGGCCATTCCCATTTGGAACCGCCTGCTGTGCAATTGAATATATGGCAGTCGTAGGCCCTAAGTACGATGCTTCACGCTTTGGTGCAGAAGTCGTTCGTTTTTCTCCACGACAATCTGATTTAATGATCATTGCTGGAACCATCACTGAAAAACAAGCTCCAGTTCTTCGAAGAATTTACGACCAAATGGCAGACCCTAAATGGGTTATAGCAATGGGGGCGTGTGCTTCTTCTGGTGGATTCTACCGCGCTTATCACGTGGTTCAAGGTGTCTCTCGCGATATTCCTGTAGATATTTATATTCCAGGTTGTCCTCCAACTCCGGAAGCAGTTCTTCAAGGGATCATGCAGATTCAAGACAGAATCAAAAAAGGTGTTTCTGCTTATGAAGACAGCAAAATTGCACAGGAATCAAAACTAGAGAAGGCCAAGTCAATAGCTGCAAATAATTAATAGTAAAAATAAGTAAATAGGTTTTTATGCAACAAGAACTAAATCAATTTTCAGAAGATCTCAAAAAAGGTTTCGATAACAATTCTTATACCTATAGATTTAAAAACCATGTCATCTTCAGTGATACAAAAAATCTTTTAAATGTAGCGGCTAAACTTAAAGATGAGTTTGGATTCAATATGCTTCTTGATGTTTGTGGTGTGGACAATAGCCAAAGACCTAAAGAAGAATGGCCTCACGGTATTCGTTTTGAATCTGTTTATCATTTACTCAATATGGATAAAAACGAGCGTATTCGTGTTCGCGTTCCAGTTGACGTTGAAGCAGGCGAGATGGTTCCTTCAGTTATGCCATTTTGGAAAGGGGCAGACTGGTTTGAGCGCGAAGCTTGGGACATGTTTGGTATCAGCTATATCGGTAGAAAAAAAGAACGCCTTCTTACTCACCATGAATTCGTGGGTCACCCTTTAAGAAAAGACTACGCTGCCGACCACAACCAACCACTTTCAGAATCCCTTGATATTCATTTTGATGCTGATCCTTCAATTACTCCAGAAGAAGCAAGAAAAAGAGAATGGATTAATATTGGACCGTCTCACCCTGCGACTCACGGTACTTTAAGAATCATGGCCGAGATTGAAGGTGAGGTGATTAAGAGATCTAAATTAGAAATTGGTTATCTTCACAGATGTTTTGAAAAAATGTGTGAGAACCATCTTTATAACCAGGTTATTCCTTATACGGATCGTTTGAACTACTGCTCTTCACCGATGAACAATATCGGATGGTGTAAAGCGATTGAAGATATGATGGGGATTGAAATTCCTGATCGCGCCAAAGCATTACGTATGGTTTTAGCTGAACTCTCTCGAGTGATCGATCACCTTGTGTGTATTGGAGCTGGAGCAGTTGACCTTGGGGCCTTAACTTCGTTTTGGTTTTGCTTCGAACAACGTGAAAGGGTTTACGAGTTATTTGAGAAACTTTGTGGAGCTCGCCTTACAGTTTCCCTCACTCGAATCGGTGGGATGGCCCAAGAGCTTCCAGTTGGATGGGTCACAGATTGTTTAGAAGTCGTCAAGATTATTTCTAAAAATATAGAAGAAGTTGATCGTCTGTTAACTAAAAATAAAATCTTTGTTGAGAGAACAAAAGTCTGCCCTATTAGCGCAGAAGATGCCATTGCTTGGGGCTATACTGGTCCTTGTTTAAGGGCCGCTGGCGTAAATTACGATATTAGAAAAGCGAATCCATACTATTTCTATAAAGATGTTGAGTTTGAAATTCCAATCGGGCAACAGGGTGATAACTACGACCGCTACCTTGTTCGCATGGAAGAAATGAGACAATCTCTTCGCATTGTAAATCAAGTACTACATAATTTACCAAGTGGACCATATCAATCTCTGGATAAGAGAGTTTGTATTCCACCTAAGAAAGAAGTTTATACCAATATTGAAGGATTGATGAACCACTTCATGCTTATTATGAAGGGCGTTCGTCCACCTGTTGGCGAAATTTACTCTGCCACAGAAGCTGCCAATGGAGAGTTGGGCTTTTATGTTATTTCTGACGGCGGACCAAATCCTTATAGAGTAAAAGTGCGCCCACCATGCTTTGCAATTTACCAATCTTTTAGCGAAATGATTCAAGATAAAATGATTTCAGACGCCGTAGCGGAACTAGGTGGAATGAATATTATTGCGGGAGAGTTAGACAGATGAAATCTACGTCGAATACCGAAACTTTTGAGTTCACAGCAGAAAATTTAGCGAAATATAAAGAGTTGCTCACTCGTTACGACGATGTTGAATCCGCTCTTCTTCCTACTTTGCATCTTGCTCAAGAACAAAACGGGTGGCTTCCGGAACATGTTGTTAGTTACATCAGTAAATTAATGAGCATTCCTGAAATCAAAATCAAAGAAGTTATTTCTTTCTACGATATGTTTTACGATGTTCCAGTTGGAAGAAATATCGTGCAAGTTTGCACCAATATCAGCTGCTCGATGTTCGGCGGAAGAGAGATCTATCAAGGGTTATTAAAGCACTTTGATACAGGATATTTAACCCCCACTCGTGACGGCCGAATTTCGTTGCAGAAAATGGAGTGTCTTGGATCGTGTGAACTTGCTCCTTGTATGAGAGTTAATGATGATTTCGTAGGAAATCTTGATTTAACAAGTGCTATCCAAAAACTAGAAGAACTTCCTTAGTAGGATAAAAATATGAAAGACACTGCTAATTATAAAGACTATGCCCTTTTAAGTTATCACCATATTCTAGGTGTTCATAACCTTGAGATCTTCGAGCGTGCGGGTGGATATCAAACAATGAAAGATTGTTTTAAGAAAGATCCCGAAGCTATTAAAGAAGAAGTCAAAGCTTCTGGACTCAGAGGCCGCGGTGGAGCGGGATTCCCAACGGGAGTGAAGTGGGGATTCTTTTCAAAAGATCGCAAAGCTCTAAAATATCTTCTTTGTAATGCCGACGAATCAGAGCCGGGAACCTTTAAAGACCGATATCTCGTCGAAAAAAATCCACATATCTTAATTGAAGGGATTATTATTTCTGCTTGGGCCCTAGGAATACAAAAAGGGTATATCTATATTCGCGGAGAGTTCTACCAACAGGCAGTAATTCTGGAGCATGCGATTAAAGAGGCTTATGCCAAAGGATACTTAGGAAAAAACATTCTAGGATCTGGATTTGATTTTGACCTTTATGTTCACCGCGGAGCTGGTGCCTATATTTGTGGTGAAGAAACAGGAATGATTTCTTCTCTCGAAGGAAAAAAAGGACAACCAAAGCTTAAACCTCCATTTCCAGCGATCAAAGGATACAGAGGATTACCAACAATGGTTAACAATGTTGAGTCTCTGGCCGCTGTGCCATGGATCATGAGACACGGAGCTGCCGCTTATAAACAATGGGGAAGTGAAAAGTCTCCTGGAACCAAATTATTTTCAATCTCTGGTGATGTTAATAAGCCGGGAGTTATTGAAGTTCCACTAGGAACTCCACTTAAAGATATTATCGAAATTCATTGTGGTGGAATGAGAAGCGGCAATAAGCTGAAGGCCGTTATTCCTGGTGGATCTTCGTGCCCGATTTTTACTGCCGACGTGGCAAATATTGTAACTATGGACTATGAAGATGTTGCTGCTAAAGGATCAATGCTTGGTTCTGGTGCGATCATTGTTATGGATGAAACCCGCAATATGGGGGACGTTCTAAAATGGACACTGGAATTTTATCACCATGAATCTTGTGGCCAATGCACTCCATGCCGCGAAGGAACTGGATGGCTTGAAAGTGTATTTAAGCGCAGAGATAAAGGTCAGGCCCATAAATCTGATATCGATCTTCTGGATAAAACTGCTAACTCAATGAGAGGCCAAACCATTTGTGCTCTTGCTGACGCTGCAGCGATGCCGACTCAGGGAATGATCAAAGCCTTCAGAGAAGAGCTTGAAACTTACGTAACCACAACGGCCAAGAAATAATTAATACGGACAAAATTATGGAAAAAGTTAATTTAAAGTGGAATGGAAAAGACATTCAAGCTGACAAGGGATCAAACCTTCTAAAAGCTGCTCTTGATAACGGCATCGAAGTCGCACATTATTGCTATCACTCAGGTCTTACTATCGCTGGTGTTTGTAGAATGTGTATGGTTGAGCAAGATGGAAATCCTCGTGCTTTTCCATCATGTAACGCTACTTGCGCCGAAGGAATGGTTATTCACAATGACACTCCAAAAATTAAGGCCGCAGTTGAAAGTACTTTGCAATTTCATCTTCTGAATCATCCTCTTGATTGCCCTGTTTGCGATCAGGCCGGAGAATGTGGGCTTCAAGATTATTATATGAAGCACGGACAATACGATTCTCAAATGATCGATAAAAAAGTGCATAAATCAAAAGTTCAAGATATTGGCAAAAATGTCATGCTCGATGCTGAGAGATGTATTCTTTGTACTCGTTGCACACGCTTTACAGAAGAAGTGACAAAAACGAATGAACTGGGAATTCTTAACAGAGGTGACCATGCAGAGATCACTGTTAATGAAGAACTAAAAAATGATTACGCTCAAAACTTAGTTGATATCTGTCCAGTTGGTGCCCTCACATCAAAAGATTTCCGCTTCAAGCAACGTGTTTGGTTTCTCGATGAAATCCAAACAACATGTATTGGTTGCGAGACAGGATGTTCGGTTAAAGTGTCTCAAAATAAAAATGGTGCCTATAGAGTGAAGCCCATTTACGACCACGAAGTAAACGGTCACTGGATGTGTGACGATGGACGGGGGATTTATAAACATGTTTCTTCGCCTACACGCCTTCAAAACGCTTCTGAAAATGTCAACAACCTCTTCGTTCCAGTTGAAGAACAAGACGTTCAAGCAACTGTCAGAGGAAAAAAACCTAAGTATATTCTCTCTACTGGATTAACAGTAGGTGATTACAAAAACTTTTTCAACGCGATCAAAGGAGCTAAAGTCGAAGTGGCACTTTACACCCTTCCAAGTGTTGGTGCGGAATTTGACGGCATCCTTAAACGTGGAGATAAAAACGCTAATTTAAGAGGAGCGAAAGCTGCTTTCGAACTAGCTGGTTTTGATCCAACGCAGGCGGGGCTAGATATTGTTCTTAATTCAATTTCAAGTAGTGATGTTGTCTACGTTGTGATTCCAGAAATTCTTTATAATGAAGATCACTTCAATACATTGATAGGTAAAGTGGAAAAAGCAGGTGTTCGCATCGCTTTAACTCCTGGGGAAACATTATCAAGTCTACGCGCCTTTAATTATCTTCTTCCTGTTCCAAGCTTCTTGGAAAAAAATGGCGAGATCATAAATTTTCAAGGTGCCACTCGCACACTTCGTGCAGGACTTTCTTATGGTGAGACGTCTAAAGATGTCTCTTATTATGGAAAATGGGTGAATGTATGATTTTAAAAGCTGATTTATACCGCGCGCACGGTTTTCTAAAAGGTCTTTACTTAGGTCTAAAGATTACCATGATGACCATGCTTAGAAATCTTTTTAAGCACGACCGCATGACTTTAAACTATCCGGAAGAGAAGTATTTTTATTCTGATAGATTCAAAGGAAAACATGTTTTAACAGTTAAGGAAGACGGAACTCTTCGTTGTACCTCTTGTATGTTGTGTGCAACTTATTGTCCCGCTCAGTGTATCTATATTGTAGCGGCAGACGACTCTGATAAAGAAGTTGAAAAAGCTCCAGTTTCATTTGAAATTGAAATGCTTCGTTGTGTGTTTTGTGGTTTTTGTGAAGAGGCCTGTCCAGTGGACGCTATTCGCTTAACGAATGAATATGAGATGTCGGGTCACGCTGAGCAAGAGTGGGTTGCTGATCACTACGAACTCGCTTTCAGAAAGTCTCTCAACAATGGTAAGGGAATTGTTTCTACTGTTGATGATAAAGACCGCTTAAAACTTCGTTTATAATTAAGATATAAAAGGGCCCAGGATCATAGTGGGCCCTTTTTTATGTGAATTTATTGATAGACCAACTCTTCTTCCGTGCTTGTCGCAAATATTTTTTTCCAATCATCAAAAGATTTTTGTTCAAATAAATGATTTTTTTTGCCTTTTAAGTAAAGAACAAATTCTGCAGGCGAGTTCTTGTAAAGAGTCAGGATGGCGAGATCGTCTGGCTTAATACCTACCTGACCTAATACCTGAGTTTCTGGCCAGTGAATATCTCCATAACTATAGGCTATGAATTCAGAACAAGTAATCTTGTCACTAGTCTGAGCATTAAAAGTAAAATCGTAAGTCTTATCAAGTTGTTCCGAAATTTCTTGATAAATCTCAGCTTCATTATTTGAGGCATTGCTCATTCTGGTGACAGCGATTTCATCTAGATTAATAAAATCATGAAGACTTACAAAATTAATTCCTTTCTTTCTAATTTCGATAATATTTTTTCCCTCTTCTATGGCCTTTCTAAAGGGTTCGAAAAATTCTTCATCCCAAATTCCCATTTCAATTAATTCTTCTTTTGTTCCCAACCAAACAGCAACATGTCCCCAGTGTCCCGGTATGGTGTAGTTGCTTAGAACAAAATTTCTTTTTTCGTATAGTAGGTCTAATGGTTTGAGTGATCCTTTGATTAAATCATAGGCTTCATTGTTGCCATTTATTCGTCCATCTCTCCATTTAAGATGATCAGAAATAAATCCCCAAACTCTAGTGACACCCGATAAAATAGATGTTGCTCCCGTAAGGGATATATCACCCAGATTCTTCAAACTTCCTTCATTGTGAGTCTCTGTATTGATAACCAAATTTGCAGGAAGAGTAATTTTCTCTTCGTTTATTTTTTCTACTAAATCCTGAATCACTTCTTCAGAAGTATAATGGTCGTATAACTCTTTTAATTTTGTTAATTGATATCTTGGAAAATTCGTAAAATTAAAAATAATTCTTCTTATTTTAGTATCTTTTAAGGCCTCTGATCCTAGTTCAGTTAAATCGTAGACGGCAATGGCCGATCCCAAGATCTTAGGAGAACAAGTTGCGACTCCTTCAACTTCCTTATACATATTGATTGCTTTAACGAGATGAAGAAAACGGTTGGTCAAAATCTTTTGAAGCATATTGATTTCGTAGGGGGCGAGTTCAACGCTTTTTTTCGACACGAGTGAAAGAATATATTTCTCGCTAGCGGTAACCACCGAGATATGATTAGCTAAAACCTCATCACATGATTCAGTACTTTTGATAAATTCAGCAGACTGTAACTCTATTAGTTTAAGAGGATCAGTCGGCATTTGTGAATTTGCACCTTGAGCAAATGCATTTAAATTAAAAATGATAGCGAGTATGCAGACCAATTGCTTCATACTTATCCCTATAAAAGATTGGTTGAAAGACTCAGCGATATTATCATAATGCGGCGCGCAGGTGTGATTTGTGTAAAGAATACATAAGACTTAAGCGTTTGATTTTATAAGGTGTTTTAGAGCTTCTTAGGGCCTAAGAGAAACATCTAACATTTTTAAGAAGGTCTCACGAGGAATTTCAATGCCTCCAAGGTTTCCCACTACAGGAGTGACCATTTGGGTATCAATCCAGCCAATGTCTCGCTGCTTAAGGAGATAGAGCAATGACACTAAGGCCACTTTAGAAGCATTGTCTTCCAGGTGAAACATAGACTCGCCAGAATAAAAACGATTGATACAAACGCCATAAACTCCACCCACTAAACGATCTTCCAGGTAGGTCTCGATAGAATAAGCAAAGCCTTGCTGATACATTTTTATATAAGCATCAATGATTTCTTGGTTGATCCAAGTTGAGGCCTGCTCGGGTCTTTTAACACGAGCGCAATTCATAATGACTGCTTCAAAGTTAGTATTGAATTTTACTTCGTAAGGATTATTTTTTAGAAATTTTCGAAAACTTTTTCCCAGGTGAAGTTTCTCAAAGGCCAGGATTCCTCTTGGATCAGGAGAAAACCAGGCGAGCGGATACTCATCAGAGATGGGCCAGGGAAAAATCCCTTGGGAATAGGCCAGCAGAAGAGAATCGATTTCAAGATCTCCACCTACTGCAACTAGGCCGTGTTCATCGCTCTCGTCAACTGGGGGAAATGCTGTGATCGCCATACTAGTGATCTACTCCCATTGCTTGAATCAAAAAAGTAGAAAGGGCACTTGCCACCAAGAGTGTTGTCTCTGGTTCAATTTGTTTAATTTGCGAAGGCTTCACCATCGGCGCAATTTCTACGATATCACTTCCGGTTATTTTGAAATTTTCAAAAAGAGTTTGCATGATAACCATCGGCTCGTGAGGAGAAAGACCTCCTGGTTCAGGAGTGCCAGTAGCACCTGCGTATTCTTGGTCGAGACAATCAATATCAAAACTAATATAGATTTCTTCCACCCCCAATTTTTTTAAGTGAGCAACTATTTCGTCAGCGATGCTACTTGGTCCACGGTCGAAAACTTCCTGGGCCCAATACTGGACGTGGCCAAATTTTTTCTCCCAGTGGCCTCGCTCTTTTCCACTGGCGCGAATCCCAATTTGGATTAAGTGCGAAGGAGACTCTAGAAAGGGCATAATTTGCGAAGTCCATGTTCCAAAACAGATATCAATTCCCATTCGCTCTTCTAGTAAATCGGTATGGGCGTCAAAATGAACCAATGCCACTTTTTTGCCTACGGCCTTTTTAGCTTCGAGGTAAGCTCTGACCATTGGATAACTAACGGAGTGATCTCCACCAATCATAAAAATTGATTTTGATGGAAATTGCTGATGAAAATTTTTAGCAAAGTCATAGGCAATGGAAAGTGGTGAGACGGGTAAATTAATAGTCTCACTCTGATAGAGAGCGTGTCTGACTTTTTTTATGGTTTCATCGTTTAGGTATTTGTCGTGTAAAAGTTGAGGCACGACTCTTATATCGCCAACGTCATAAGCTCTTAAGTCTTCGCGCGAATTTATCAGGCCCTCTCTCAAATAAAGAGGGCCCCAGTTTGCTCCTCGCTGAATTCCACCGCCGCAGTCAGAAGGAATTCCAAGAATTACACATTTTGAAAGAGGGAGAGTCGTACTTAGGCTCTCTTCCCAAATGGCCCGAACTTTTTGCTCTTTCACAGCATCTGGACCAAACATTTTTTTTTGTAAATTGATTCTCTTATCACTGGCGGTATGAACCGTGAAAACGCCTTCACCAGGAGGAGTCATATAAAGTTTTATTTTTGATAGGAATTCGTTGCGGGAAGGAGTGATAGGCATAAATATTCGTTTCCTAAATTATTTAAATTAAAAAATCTGGAGATAGGAGTCGATTTTTTAAAAGCATTGTCTTGTATTTGATTTCAAATTCAATGACGTCAAGTTTTATAAAATCAGAAATGACCTGGGCTTCAAAATTGGCAGTATTGATATCGATCTTTTTATAAACTCCTGCGATATGGGAGCTAAATTTGATATTTTTTGTTTCTTTGAAGAGTTGATTAAAATCTGCCGGTTCTTTTTCAAAGACATCCAACACTGCAAAGGCAGAAGGTCGTTTCAACAGGACTGATAAGAGGTCTTTTGTATTAACCAGGCTTCCGCGAGCAGCATTGATCAATAGAAAGTCTTCATTCAACTTCAAAAGCATGGCCTCATCAATCAGATGCTGATTTTTTTTATTTAAGCTACAAGCAGGAATAAGTACATCTATATTTTGTAAATCCAGATCTGGAAATCCAGCATAAGGATCGTAGATCCGCACCACTCTTGCTAAAGGAGCTAAGCTTTCGCTTAAAAGTCTTCCAATATGCCCATGCCCTAAAATCAGAATATTTAATTCAGCTAAAAGTTTTCTAGGCCATTTTCGTGATTCGCTCCAAGTCGCTTCATTGGGAATAGGTGAGTAGTGAGACAGAAGCGCGCTAAGAATAAAACTCGCCACAGCGTTTGCTCTGATCGGATTGCCGATGACCACTGGAAAATTAACTTTAGAAATAAAATTGCTGGGGAAATTATCATAGCCAGAATTTGGATGAATCATAAGCTGGCATATTTCCAGTTGCTCTTGAGTTATGCTAGAGACATCAGTATGTGTATTAGTGATTAAAATGGAAGTCAGTTCTGGCGAATTTAACGGAAGCATATCTGCGGCCGTTAAATTTATAATTGTTTCTTGCTCTAATTTGGAAAAATCACTCGAGAAGTATGGCGAGCTACTTATTCTTTTAACCGTGAATTTAGAGAACTTCCCTTTCTTCATAATAAAATTCTTTATAACTCGTTTTACAGAAACGTCTGAGATCGAAACTGTCTTCTCTTTTTTCTTCTTCTTCAGCCGATTCAGGTTTTACCTTGATAGTATAACATTTAGTCTCTTTTTTCCAGTAACTATTGGTTGAATCCTTTTGATCTTGAACAGGATTTCCATCCACGGTGCGCAACTCATAATCCAGTTCGTCTGCAATATAACTCATATTAACTAACTCAATTCGGTGATCCTCTTTTGAAACCATGAAATTCTTAATTTTAAACTTGGTATTTTTCTGAAAAAGTATTTCTGCCACGTCATCCGGAGTAATGGTTGCTCTTCCAAGTCGGTATTGTGTCGGCCAGTGAACATTGCCAAAAGTGATGTAAATTAATTCTGAACAGACAATTTTATCCAGGGTGGAGATATCAAAATTAAAGTCGTAGTCTTTTCCAATTTGGTCCATTCCTCGTGTGATCTCTTCGATCAACAGACTTGGATTACTTAACCCATCAACTTTGGTCATAATGGTTAATTCGTCGATATTCATAAATTCTTCAACTGTATTGAGACGAACTCCTGAACGAACCGCTTCAAGAATAACTTTTCCCGCGATAATATCCTCTTGGTAAGGGACAATATCTGGATGAGTCCACATATCAATTGCTTCAAGTTGCTCTCTTGTTCCCAGGTAAACTGCGATGTGACCATAGTGGCCTGGAATAAATTTATCAGTTAGAACAAATGGACTTTTTTCAATAAGAATATCCATCGGCCGAAGATTTTCAACAGCGATTTCTTTTGCTGTTTTATTATTATAAAGATAGCCCTTTCTCCAGTGAATTGATCCGGCGATATTCCCAAAAATACGGCTTAAAAAACCTGTAACCTTATCAAAGGCCTGCAGCAATGAATCGACAAAAGTAAAATTTTCTAATTCAAATTTTGTTTTTCCACGAGCAATATCTGAAGCCGTTTTGTTAGTCACGATAGTATCAACTAAAAGCGTGGCCGCAGCTTCATCTGAAAGAAGCACTTTCAAATCCACTTCAATGGCGCGAACTAAATTTATTTGTTGAGAAAATTTTAAGCTCTCACCGATTTCAACAGTGTATTTACTCATTTTAATAAGGTCATCTAAAGTCTTGCTGGTGCCCTCTACATTCGAGCTCTTATCCAAGAGCGCATTTTTTACGATTCTTCTAAAAATTCCTTCATTTTCATAAAGAAGACTATGCAGAACAACCAGGTGATCCAGAACTAAAAGGTGACCGGAGAGCCAGATAAGATGAGCTTTAATTAGAGGTAAGTTGCGATCTTCTGACGCAAAAGTCTTAGACATTTTAAACCCACCAAAATCATAAACTTTGGCGAAATCTAAAATCTTCTTATTGATCTTATAGTAGATGGTAATAGTACGACGAAGGTCAAAGAGTTCTTTTCCCGAGAGAGTGTCGTTGTTTTTAATTTTAGCTAGAAGAGAGTTGATGAAGTTGACATCATAGACCTTGAATTCATTGAATGATTTTAGCAGCACTGAAAAACTATTTAGATTTAGGTTTACGTCGTTGAAGGGGTTTTGGAATTTAACAATAGTAGTATCAAGTACTTTCTCGGTTTTATCTAATGTGTTAAGTGAGGCCTGGTCTGAAGCTGAAACTGAATCTGAAGCTTGGGCCTGTGCTTTGGAAGGATTCCAAAGTACAATAGAGGCCATTAATAAAATGCTTAAAAATTTCATTTTTCTCTCCAGACGATTTAAGGTAAATTCTACAGAGAAACGAAATTGACACAATCATTCCTGTAAAAAGTACTCAAAAAGTATAAGTGTATGTAAATTTGGAAAAATAGCTATGATTTCTATTAAATCGGCCCGAGAAATTGAATTAATGAAGGCGACTTGTACCTTAGCGACCGAGACTCTCGAATATATCGAGCCTTTTGTCGTTCCAGGTGTGAGCACTGAAGAACTCAATAAGCTCTGCCATGAGTTTATAACTAAGCATGGGGCCTATCCTTCTCCTCTAAATTATCACGGATTCCCAAAGTCGGTATGCACTTCATTGAATGAAGTCATTTGTCATGGGATCCCAAGTAAAAATGAAATTCTTAAAGATGGAGATATCCTTAATATTGATGTCACCACTTATTTAAATAAGTTTCACGGTGATACCAATAAAACTTTTCTAGTAGGTAATGTTTCTGCTGCTGTGAAAAAGTTAGTTGATGTCACTTACCAATGTATGCGCGCAGGGATTGCGACAGTTGTCCCAGGAGGACATATTGGCGATATCGGAGCGGCCATTCAAGAGATCGCTTACGCTAATGGATATTCTGTAGTGGAAGATTATTGTGGTCACGGTATTGGAAGGGAATTTCACGAAGCTCCTCAAGTCGTTCACGTGGGCAAAAGAGGAACGGGCCCTGAGATGAAAGTTGGTATGACTTTTACTATCGAGCCCATGATTAACTTGGGCCATAAAGAAGGAAAAGTTCTTAAAGATGGATGGACCGTAGTTACTCGCGACAAAAAATGGTCGGCGCAGTTTGAGCACACTGTTTTAGTTACACCAACAGGTCATGAAATCTTAACTCTTAGAAAAGAAGAAATGGCATAAATGTCGAATGCTGAATCCTCTTACCAAAACTCTGAAGGACTTGAGCTAAAACTTTTTTTAGACATAGATTTAAAGTCTGAGCACATATTAGATTTTTATTATAAAGGCAGCTTAAGTTTAGTCTACAAGTGCGAATTAGAAGAATTAAAGTCTCTTCTTCTTAATCAATCCTATACCATCGCCTTGAATTTAAAACGAGAAACTCTCGAGCACGAAGTCCGGCCCTCGAACGGAAAACGTCCTCTTGCCTCATTATCATTATGGCTTACTCATCAAGCAATCGAAGATTATTTGGGAACTGCTGCCACTTTAAGGGAGCAGGCCGATCTTTTGTGTTTGTGTTTTGGGATTGGAAAGTCTGAACTCAAAAAACAAGTTCTCCTTCGCTCAGATTACGATCTTCCTCAGGTTATCGCGGAGACCTTTGCCACCTCGGCCTGTGGCAGTTGCAAAGGGCCAATAATCAAAGCAATAAATGATTTGCGAGAGGAGCATGGTCTGATTCGTGGACTCACTCATTCAAGCACGAGACTGGACAAGGAAGGGCATTGGATAAAAATAAAAGGCATGTATCCAAGTGAACTCTTGATTAAATTAGAGGAAATGAAAAAGAGCTGGATGAAGCGAGAGGGGATTGAAGATCAATTTCAAATCGAGATTCAAAATATTGAAGGTTATCATATATGGCTATCAGTGGCACCAGTTGAAGACACTGAGCGCAATGAGAAAGTTCTAGCGGCACTAAGTGAGTACTGGCGATCAGCGATTGGAGCTCTCTTTTTTCTTCACCTTGCTTCGTAAAAGCATCGCCGCCTGATGATCACATTTTTCTTTGATCGTTTTGATGTCTTGAAGCTTGGTAAAAATTTTTTCAATTCTACTTTTGTCTTTGAGGACTTCATGGGTGTTCATTTCTTCTTCCAAATATTTTAAGCGCTCATTAAAAACAACGATTTCAGGAATGGCCTTTGCCAGACAATCCGGAGTGGCCATCTCGCTCTGAAGACCAGAAATATACTGAATAAAGAACCTTGGGACTTGTTTTTGAAACTCGTTAATATAACCCATTTTAAAAGGGCGCATGGTCGGGTCAACTTCCGACAAGGAAAGATCATAGATATCGCTTTCTTTGAGTAGCAATAAGCGCAAAAGACCCACAGATGGAGAGAGCTTTTTAGAATTACATATTTCATCTACAAAATTCTTTTTTAAGGCGATATCGTTTGAGCTGGCCAGTTCATTGATAAACTCCTGATTGAGTTTATAGAGCACTCCCTGGGCCTTTTGTTTGTATAATAAGCTTTCTTCTTTTGCCAAGCATTGCAATAATAGGTTAGGGGCAGCGTTAATCTCAGTACCATACGACAGAGATATGATAAGAAAAAAAATTAAAAAAAGAATTCGCATTACAAATGTTCCATTTTTGAAGGCATTTTTTTACAAATATTCACTCTAAGTATATAGTTCCCCTGTAAAGACAGCAATAAAAAGACGCGGGGAAATCAGTTGAAAGAAATGAGTTTTTGGGAACACTTAGAAGAGCTCAGAAAAACCGTAATCAGAATTGTCGCCATCTTAGGCGTAACTTTCATTGCGACCTCTGTTTATGTTGATCAAATCACAGAATGGCTGCTAAAGCCTCTGCGCGATTCTCTTCACAATACTAAGTCGGGTATTATCGTTTATCACAGCATCTTTGAGAAAGCTTGGGTGCAGGTGGATGTCAGTATCTGGTGGGCGATTATGATTTCTTCGCCGCTTTGGTTTTATCAAATTTGGCGATTTATCAAGCCAGGTCTTCATCCTCATGAAATACGTGCGGTCAAACCCTTCATGTTTTTAGGTCTTGTTCTCTTTTTAGGAGGTATGGCCTTTGGGTATTATGTCGCTTTCCCATTTGGATTTAAATTTCTTTCCATGTTAGGAGTCAGCGACGTTCAGGCCAATATTAATCTTCGCGATTATATTTCAAGTGCCAGTATGATTTTACTTTTCCTCGGTGTGATTTTTCAATTTCCCAATGTTCTTTTAATTTTGGGATTTATGGGACTAGTAACAAAACAATTGCTCCGCAAGTTTCGCCGTTATATTTATGTCGGACTTTCAATTGTAGCAGCTATTTTTTCCCCACCAGATGTTATCTCGATGCTATCCGTCTGGATTCCGCTTATTGTTCTTTATGAGATAGGGGTTTTAGCAGTGGCCTGGATTGTTCACCCATATCTGTACCGTGTACACATGAAGGATGCGAAAAAATGAAAACAATTAAAAGTATTTTGGTTGAACTTATTCTGCCTTTTATTCTTTGCTGGTTTTTTATGTCGGTATTGGTTGATATTGTGGCCATCCCAACTGTTTTTAAAAATATAAGCAATTTGCAAGAGGCCGGAAAAATCGGCATGACTGTTTTTGGCCGTTTTAATTTATTTGAAATTTTCTTTGGAATTTTTATTTTATTGGGGGTGCTCTCTCCCCGCACGAAATCAAAATTGATGATCAGTATTGCAGTAACTCTTTTGCTGCTCTCATTTTTCTACACTTTCTATATGACTCCGATGATCGCCCAAACCAGTATCAAAATTCATCAAATAAGTGTTACTGATCCTCAATATGAACTGCTTTCAATACAGCACAATTTTTATCATAAATTGTATCGCTATTTTGATACTGGCAAATTATTGCTACTTTTAGTTTTTGCCGCAATCGTGACACGATTTAATCTTAAAAGAATTCACAAGGAGTGCGTATGATTCTCATTACTGGTGGTGCCGGATTTATTGGAAGTGTTCTCGCAAAACAATTAAACATTTTAGGTCATACCGACCTGGTGATTGTTGATAAATTAGAAGATAGTATTAAATGGAAAAATCTTCGCGGCATCAAATACCTTGAATATATTCACGCCGATGAACTCTTTAATGGCGACTATGATGACCTGATTGCAGATACCGATATGATTTTCCATATGGGGGCATGTTCATCAACTACAGAAAAAAATATGGATTTTCTGATGAAGAACAATGTGGCCTACACTCAAGCTCTTTTTAGATTTGCTGCCACTAAAAATATTCCTTTTATCTATGCCAGCTCAGCTGCTACGTACGGGGCCGGGGAGCAGGGCTATGAAGACAATCATAATGAAATTCCGAACCTTATGCCTCTCAATCCATATGGCTACTCTAAGCAGCTTGTAGATGAATGGATTTTAAAAGAAGAGAGCAAACCAGAGCACTGGTTTGGATTAAAATTCTTCAATGTTTACGGGCCTAATGAATACCATAAAGAAGATATGAGATCTTTAGTTCATAAATCTTATGAGCAAATTCTAGCAGCAGGGAAAGTAAAACTTTTCAAATCTTATAAATCAGAATTTAAAGATGGCGAACAGCTTCGTGACTTCATCTATGTTAAAGATGTTGTGCGTGCAATGATTGAACTCTCTGATCCGGATAAATCAATTCACTCGGGAATTTACAATCTAGGAACGGGAAAGGCCCGCACCTTTCTTGATTTAACTAAAGCTACTTTTAAGGCCATGGGTATTACACCGAATATTGAATTTATCGAAATGCCCGATGCTCTTCGCAACCAATACCAATACTACACAGAGGCCCACGTCAGAAAACTGATGACCGCGCTGCCCGGATTTGAATTCACTAATCTTGAAAATGGAATTCACGATTATATTCAAAATTATTTGATGAAAGAAAACCCTCACTGTTAAGATCGGCCCAAATTAACTGGAGTAACGCAATGAAATTTCAAGGTGGAGTTAAGGAAGCAGCTAAAATGTTGGCGGGTCTCTCTAGATCGGCACGGGAAAAAATATTAGATATCATTTCTAAAAAAGATCCTCGCATGGCAGAGGCGCTTCAT
>JAQTTZ010000074.1 GCA_028710485.1 Bacteriovorax sp.
AAATTTAGTTTAATTTTAGGAAGCCAGAGTCCAAGAAGAAAAGAACTTCTCTCATGGCTTAATATTTCTTTCGATATCTTAACGGCTGATCTGGATGAAATTTCTAACGAAAGTGAGCCCACTGCTATTGCTGTAGATTTAGCTTCGCAAAAAGCTCACGCCGTATTTGATAAATTATCCAAGTCTGCTCTTCCCTTTGTTGTTGCTTCCGATACGATTGTGGTTCTCGATGGAAAAATTTACGGCAAGCCAAAAGATACAAACGAAGCAAGAGAAATCCTCTCTGAACTTTCCAATCGCACTCATCAGGTTGTGACTGGTGTGAGCTTTTTGTTTAGAGATCTCACTACAGGAAAAGTCCGTGAGCACCTTTTTTATGATGCAACTGAAGTGACCTTTAATGAGATCACGCCTGATTTAATGGAGAGCTATCTTTTAACGGGAGACTCTCTTGATAAGGCCGGAGCCTACGGCATTCAAGGGCCGAGCTTAACTTTTATTTCCAAAGTTAATGGCAGTTATTCCAACGTGGTTGGATTTCCACTGGATAAAGTGGTGAGTGAACTGAAAATTATTTTAGGTGATAACTGGAGATTTTTCTTTTGATTTATTCGCAGTGATCAAGTGCGCTCACCGCGAATAAAAAACATTCTACGAGAAAAAGCTTATCGTGATCTCAAACCAAGAGGCTTTAGACTGGTGTTCTTTTTAACAGAACGATTAGGTCTTAAGCTAAGTGGCTTAATCGCATTTCCTTTTCTTTCTTCTAATGTCGATGACGTTTTTATCGAAAAATCAGCTCTGCTCGACTTTGTAGTCATAGTCGAATTGATCTCAGAAGGTTTTGGGGTATTAGTCGCTTGAATTTCAGTAGTCATGATTGTCCTCATTGTTAAAAGTTGTTCGGGTTTTTTGAGCCTTTAAGGCAACCTTTCCAACCATTAGCAAAGAGACGCTCTCTATGCAGTGGGTTTTAGAAAAGCTACCTAGTTTTAGTAGTCTTCAATACCTTCTCCTTTACATGTTCATGTCCGAGTGGATTGCTATGTCTTATCGGAATGAATATTAAATTCTTAACTAAATCCTAGCACGCTTAAGCATATTTTTCCACCCAGTAGGAGTGGGCAAAGATTGACAGGTAGCTCTGTGTTGTAAATCATTGATATATAGGGCATCCTTTCTCTTATAACGTGTATTTTTTGCCATACCATCTATATAAGAGAGCTTACTTATGAAGCGGCCCCGCCAAGTTTTATACCTAGTATTGGTTTTGTTCGCAATTTCTTCGTGTTCATTTAATAAAATAGCCATCAATAGCTCTTCAGGTCTTCTCTACAATGCCAGCAGTGAAGTCGAATCTGAATCAAATTTCGAAGTATTCAAGACAGGGGTTCCGGGTAATTTATTGCTCATCGAAGGGCTTCTTTCGGAGTCTCCGGAGAGTTTAGATATTCTCGCAACACTCACTAAAGGCTATGCTGGATACGCTTTTGCGATCAACGAAACAGATATGCAAAACGAGGATTGGGGAGAGTTAAAAACGGAAGTTGGTAAATCCCAAGCGCTTTTTAATTACACGCGCTCATTGAATTTTGGTCTCCGTTATTTAAGAGTTAATAAAATTGAACTCAATGATTTAATCTCTCGCATGAATGAACCTCAGGGGATTGCTCATTTCCTAGAGAAAAGGTTAAGTGCTGATAAAAAAGATTTAGACCTGGTGTTGTTTACCGCCCAATCATTTGCAGCATTAATTAACCTGCAAAAAGATAATATTTCGATGGTGGCCCAATTGCCAGTGGCGAAGGCCATGTTTGATTGGGTTTGCATGAAAGATCCAAAAATTAATTATGGGACATGCGATATTTTTTACGGTGCCTATGAAGCGGGTAGACCCAAGATGCTAGGTGGCAATCCTGATAAAGGAAAAGAGATTTTTCTTCGTGCCATCGAAAATCATCCTCATAACTGGTTAATCAGAACGAGTTATATGCAGTACTATCTTATTCCGCAAAATGATAAAGATGGATTCGGGCAACAGTTAGAATATCTAAAAAATAAACAAACAGAATTCCAGGCCTTCCATATTTACTCATCGGACTCAAATGCAAACAAAGAAGTGAATTGGAATCAAGAATCTCGTTTGCGTTTCTATCAATCCCTTGCCTTAAAACGTTTTGAACTAATGAATAAATACCAAAAGCAATTTTTTTAAATGAAAGGATAAATTATGAGAAAAAGATCACTGGCAATCTTACCAATACTCGCACTTTTATGTTCGCTGAATGTCTATTCGGCCCCTATTAAAGTAGGAGTCCTGGTTCCTGAAGGAACGGGATGGGCCAAGATCATTAAAAAAATGACAGGCGAAATTAAAGAGGCGACTAAGGGTAATGTTGAAATTAAAATTTATTACGGTGGCTCTCAAGGTGATGAGCAGGACGTGCTTCGTAAAATTCGCATTGGTCAATTGCAAGGCGGGATTTTTACCGGAAAAACACTTGGCGATATCAACGGCGATGTTCGTGTAGTGGAAATTCCTTTTACTTTTAATCACAATCGCGAAAAAGCGTTGAAGACTCTTCAAACATTGACTCCAGTTTTTAATCAGAATTTTGAAAAAAATAAATTTAAAAGTTTAGCAATGTTTGAAGTTGGGCAAATTTATTTAGTTTCTCAAAAGAAAATCTCAGATTTGAACGCGGTCAAGACTGTAAAGATTTGGTCTTGGGAAGGGGATCCAGTAGTTAATACAATGTTTGAGGCCATGCAGTTAATTGGTGTACCGCTTGCTTTACCAGATGTTCTTTCATCTCTTACGACGGGGGTAATCGATGCCGCTTATGCTCCAGGAATTGGTATAATTTCATTGCAATGGAATACCAAAATAAAATACGTTATCGATTTTCCTATTTCTTATTCAATCGGGGCATTTGTAATCACCAGTGATGCTTGGTCGAAAATCTCTCCGGCCGATCAGCAAATTGTAGCTGGGATTTCTAAAAAATATGAAAGTGAAATTAACAGTACAAATGAAAAAGATAATCAAGAAGCTTTTAAAAGTATGAAAGCTCAAAAAATTGAATTCATTAAATTTAGTGATGCTGACATTAAACAAGCTCAAGGCTACCGTCAGCAAATTGTAAAGAAATTGAAAGGTAAACTTTTCTCTGAAGAAGCTCTAAAAAAAATAGAAGCTGAATTAGCTAAGAAGTAGGGAGTCCTTTGCAATGAATTTATTTAAAAAACTAGATTGGGCCGTCGATAAAATTTCTTCCACGCTTTTAGTCGCGTGCATTCTCTCTATTTTATTTTGTAGTTCAGGGGCAATCATTCTTCGATGGTTTCATCTTAATTTATCGTGGATTGATCCTTTTGTCCGGCACTTAGTACTGCTCTCAACTTTTTTAGGTGGAGTGGTTGCGACCGGACGAGGAAATCATATTGGAATAGATTTGATCAGTAAGTTTTTAGAAATAAAAGGTTATGATCATGCCAAAGTTATTGTAAACAGAGTGATTTTGCTTTCATCTGCCATCGTTTTAATCTGGTTAGTTAAAGCTGGGCTGGATTTCATGAAAGTTGAAATGGAATTTAGCAAGGTGGAGTTCTGGGGGATTGGCAGTGGTTATTTAGTGGCGATGATTCCAGTCGGGCTTGGTTTAATCGCAATTCGATTTTTCACCCTTTTTATTTTGAGCTTTGATAAAGACACCGTTCTTAAAAAAGTAGGTGAGCTATGAACGGATGGATTGCGACCTTAGGGATTTTATCCCTGGCCAGCATTGGAGTTCCTCTTTTTATTATTATGGGACTGGCGGCCTTAACAGCATTTTCTTTTTCCGGTGTTGAAGTCTCGGCCGTTGCTCAAGAGATGTATCGTATTTCTTCTGCACCAACCTTGATGACCATTCCTTTATTTACCTTTGCTGGTTATTTAATGGCCGAAAGTCATTCACCAAAACGATTGATGAAATTAGCGGAAACGGGATTGGGCTGGCTTCCCGGTGGAATTTCGATTGTCACTTTAATTGTCTGTGCTTTTTTTACAGCTTTTACCGGAGCTTCTGGTGTAACTATCATCGCTTTAGGTGGTGTTATTTATCCAATATTAATTAAAGAAGGCTACTCCGAAAAATACACATTGGGAGCGATTACTGCTTCTGGATCACTGGGATTATTATTTCCTCCTTCACTGCCAATTATTCTTTACGGGTTAATGGCAAAAGTTGATATCGATAAACTGTTTAAAGCGGGAATTGTTCCAGGCTTTTTGATTATTTTTATCCTATCCTTGTGGTCGATTTACAATAGTCCTAAAAAAGAAATCAAGAAAAAATTTATTTTAAAAGATTTCATCCAGGCATTAAAAGAATCCTGGCTTGAGGCCATTTTACCGATAGCGGTTTTAGTGGGAATTTATGGTGGCTTTGTTACCGTTACGGAAGCGGCCGCTTTCACAGCTCTCTATATTTTTATAATCGAAGTATTCATTTATAAAGACTTATCTATTAAAAAAGATATTCCAAGAGTTTCAATTGAAACCATGAGTTTGGTCGCGGGAATATTATTGGTTCTTTGTTGTGCTCTGGCCTTCACTAATTTTATGGTGGATGAAGATGTGCCATTAAAGATTTTTGCTTTGATGAAGACCTATTTGACCAATAAGTATTCATTCCTCTTTTTCTTAAATATTTTTTTATTGGTTGTTGGCTCCGTGATGGATATTTTCAGCGCCATCATTGTCGTTGTTCCTTTAATTATTCCAGTTGCCCATGATTTTGGTGTCGATCCTGTGCATTTGGCCATTATCTTTTTAACCAATCTGGAAATCGGGTATCTCCATCCGCCAGTAGGGATAAATCTTTTCATTGCGAGTAATAGATTTAAAAAACCCATTACCGATCTATATAGTGCTTCTATCCCATTTCTAGTTTTATTAGTGATCGCACTTATACTTATTACTTATATCCCGAGTATGAGCTTGTTTTGGTTTAAATAATTAATGAAAAAAAACGTTATACTACTATTTCTTCTTAGTTTGCTTTTGCCTAGCGCGGCACTAGCATTGGTAAATAAAGAAATGAGTGTAAGTGAATCCCTGGATCGCTATTATCAAAATCTTTTTATCGGCGAAAAGATGACAGGGAATTATTCAGGTCCATTGGATCCCCGTTCTAATTTTAATGAGGAAAATGGTGATCTTTGGCTTTTGGACGATCAATTTAATAGTCATTATTTAAATAATCAGATTCAAGCGGACGCCCTTGATCTTCATGGCTTTTGGTTTAAAAAAATTATTGAAAAATCAACTTGTCCCGATGTTACGCTCGGGGAGAATATCGATTATATCCGTTACTTATATCGACTCTTAACTATCAGTTATCTTTTTGAATCCTTAAAAATAAATCACAAGATAACAACTGCACTTGGAGCTGATAAAAATATTTGCTCGATCTCTTTCGATGAAGTCTTTGGAAAGTGTAAACCTCAGACCGATGATATGAAAAAATTCCACGAGCGAGTTTATGGAAAATTTGTTAATGAGATTTCAAAAGTAAGTGTGCCTAGTTTTAATAAAAAAGAACTATCTAGCTGGATGGATAATTTTCAGCACTCAACGGCGCTGACTATCGATCCGGTTCATGCTCGTTTACACGACTGGTGTTATACTCAGAAAAAGAACTGCCGAAACTTATCAGTTGAAGATGTAAAAAAAGCATTGGGTACTATCTGTAATGATGACCGTGGATTAATTCAAAATCTTTGCTCTGAAAAAGATAATCTGTATGGGGCTTCTTATGCTGAGAAGGCTTCCGAATTGATTCAAACTTCGAATGCTTTTAATTTACTTAATCACAGCGGGATGGGAGAAGATTGTCTAAGACGATATGTGAAGATTTTTTCTCCCAAAGAAATTCGTTATGGAGTCTTAAGCCGTCAGTTTCCATTAATTTACTCCCAACTTATTCGTGAAAATAGCCGCTACCTTCAAGGGGAACTTTTTCTCCCAGGTGCGCTCAAAGAATTTGATATGAAGGGCCTCAGTGACTTCCTGACCGCTTTAAAACCGCCTAAGGTTGAGCCGGTGATTAAAGTGATACCAAAGCCTAAGCCAAAACCTAAAGTGGTGGTCGCTGAAGCTAAGCCAATTGAAAAGGTCTTGCCTGAACCAGTTAAAATGGAAATTGTACCTCCTCCAAAACCTAAGATTAGCGAGTTTGAAAACGCGGTTCTAGAGTTGGATGAAAAGAAATTGGAATTCCTTTCGATTAATATGGAAGCGTTCCGTGATGATTTTGAGTTTACGCAACAAATGATTGCTGATCTTGCGACACCGATTAAGAAGTTTCAAACGAGAGCTGCCTTAAATGATATGAAATCTTACGATAATTTAGGTAGTGCAGAAGCTCCTGTCGGATTGATCTTTTTAAAATATTTAATTGATACTGAAAACCATCAAGGACTTTATAATATTGTGACGGTCTTAAGTGACAAGTTTTATGTCTCTAACGATATCGAAAAAAAGGATCGCCCGGTTTTTGTCGAACTGAGAAATGATCCGAGTACAAAAAATCATTGGCAAATTATTCTGATGAAAAGACCCACTTTAACAACCAAAAATAAAAAGGCCCTAGAAGAACTCTAGGGCCTTTTATTAAAGATCGGATTGATTAATTCTTTCGACTTTTACTTAGCCACTGCTTTCGCGATTGTTTTCTGAGCAGTTGCACTACTTAAATCCAACATTAAAAGAAGACCAGAGTTCTCACCGTTAGCATCAGCACCTACCAGAGAGATATTACCAACTCGTGTACTGCTTACAAAGTATCTAGCTGTGATGATAGAGTTTCCGATTCCAAGATTGTTTAGCGGGATGAACACACCAAAAAGTTTTGGACCAACGTAGAAACTGACGCCTTTAAATTTTGCAATTGTAAAAGCAACTGCTGGTAAACGTCCGCTTGCGACACCAGGTAGAGCTCGTCCACCTGGCAATGATTGAGGGTCAAGCAATTGTAGACCTGTGTTACCAACATCTTTTAGCGAGATGCTGATAGACATTAGAGTTCCTGCCGATTGAAGGTCAGGAGAAATCTCTAAATAAGAATTTGGATATTTTGGGATATTATAACGAAGTCCACCGTCAAGTTGAATGGCATCAAAAACTAATGCGATTAATACAGAATCATTGCCGAGAGTAATAGCAGATTTCGAGACACCTGGAATTTTGATGTTCGAAGCACTTGTACCATTACCACATGAGGTAGAGAAAAGACCTAGGGCCATTAGAGATGAAAGCAGAAGGACTTTTGATTTCGTAAAAACATTCTTCATAATTTTTCCATTAGAGCTTGTCGTGGTTTTTCTTAACAACTGTTTCAACTTGAGCGTACGTACCGCAGAAAACTCACAAACGATTTTTGACAGATTAATTGGTAAAAGCATTGTGAGCAAGAAAAGCAAGTGAATTAATAATTACGAGAGCTTAAGCAGTGGGCACCTTTTGGCAAAGTGCCCACTATTATTGCGATTGAGAATGAAATGTTACGTTGGCAAAAATTAGAAGATAAAGTTTTTTCTCTCATGAGAATGTAGAATTTTATCTGAATGAGCAAATCCGGTAATTCTGATGACGCTCGCACCACTGGCCACAGCAGATTCAAGGCCGGTTGGAGAGTCTTCAAAGATTAATGTTTTCGAGGGCCCGGTTTTCAATCGTCTCATTCCTTCTAAGTACGGTTCAGGATGAGGTTTGGTGAAAATAGTTTGATGTCTTCCCATCTGCAGATCTATGTAAGAATGAATTTCAAAACATTTCAGCGTTTCATTCACAATGATATCTTCACTGGCACTGACGACGGCAAGCTGTTTGTTTTCTTTTTTTAGAAACTTCAAAAAATCAAAAAGTCCTGGGGTGGTGTATTGATGTTTTTCAGAAGGGGATAATTTATTGAATAATTTAATAAGATGAATATTTTTTTCGGCGATCGCCTGATCAACTTCCGTGTCACTTAAAAAAGGACAGGACATTTTTAAAACCGCCGTATCGGTCATGCCGTAAAACTGATCGAGACAGGATTCAAGATCAATCTCAATGCCCAGACCTTTTAAAACCAAGACTGCCGCTCTGGCATGCAGAGGTTCAGTATTCACAATTGTGCCATCCATGTCGAAAATAACAGCATCGAGGTCTTTTAGTAGAGTTTTTAGGTCAGACATTTAGGGGACTCCTTGCCCGATAAAATTTTTAGCTAGTTTAAGATATAATTGTATGAGAGAAAGTGAGGACTAATCTATGAAAATCTTTTCCCCTCCCGAAAGTAATGCCCCCAAAGAAGGTGCAGCAGTTAAAAAAAACGGCAAAGGCCGCAAACACGCAGTTGTTCCTGAAAAGCAAGAAGTCAGCGATAGAGAAATCAGAGAAAAACTGGCCAGCCATGTAGAAACTTCAAATACGGCAAAGGCTCAAGTTATTCAAAAAAACTCCAAAGCATTAGGCGCGGGTTTTATGAATGAAGACTTTAGGCCAAAACCGCTGGAAGCAGAAGTAGCCGCAGATGAAGGTGAGAAAAAAGCAGACAGTGTGAAAGATTCACATCTTTTACTAAGCGATGTAAAACTCAATGATCCAACAGACCCCAATACCCAAGAAAAATTAAAATCTGTTTTAAGAAATGGTGCTTTTAGTTTCAATTCACGTGAGAAAGAAACGTTAGAGAAAATTTTAGGCAATTAAGATTGTAGAATTTTTTCACAATTTTTTTCAGCATCTTCTAGCAGGACTTGAAGTTTTTCAATGGTTGATTTGATAACATCATCCAATTTTCCTTCAATGAGAAACGCGGCTGAATGATCATGTCCGCCACCGCCAAGAGCTTTGGCCATAACACCGACATCAATAACTCCAACTGAGCGCAAAGATACTTTGATTTCAGGTCCTATTTGTTTGAACATTACTGCAACTTTAATATTATCGAGAACCAAAAGGTGATTGATAAAAGCATGAGTATCTTCTGTGTCCACATGAAATTTTTCCAACAAGTCTTCTGTAAGTGTAAGCCATGCAATTTTTTCATCTTTAGTGGTATGAACAGTAGACAGGACTTTTCCCAAAAGCTTCATGAAGGTGATTTTTTTAGTTCCATAAATCATATTATAAGCATGTGGCGGTCGAACTCCAGTGTCCATCAAGGTTCCAATCAAGCGATGAGTGTCGCCAGTGACTGTCGGGTAACGAAAGCTGCTGGTATCGATAAGAACTGCAGTATAAAGAGGAAGTGCCATTTCACGAGTAAGTTCTACTCCGATAGACTTAATTAAATCTCCCGCTAATTCACCCGTCGCGGCCTTGCTGGTATCGATGCAATTACTGAGCATGATTTCTTTCGGGCATGGATGGTGATCGATAAAAAGATGCTCTTTAATGGTGGAAGAAAATTTTCTAACTTTATCTCCAATGCGCTCTAGAGAATTCGTATCAGTAACGATAAAAAGATTAACTTCAGCATCGGGATAAAATGAATGGTAATCTTCTATCGAGATCACACAGTCTTGTGGGTCAAGGTATTTGTATCGTTCCAATAAAGGCTCTTCGTTTACACAAATAGCATTTTTCCCCAACGATCTCATCGCCAGACACAGAGCAATCTCACTTCCAATACCATCGGCATCGGGAAAAATATGCGTGCTGATCACGATATTTTCGGACTTGTCGATCATGAATTTAAAACGTTCATTGATATTCATACTGTGAAGTCTAATCGTAAATAATTGGTCATACTTAAGTTATACTAAAATTTTTTTCAAATGGTGTAACTTTTGTTACGATTTTGAAGAGTTTTTAAATATTTCTCACAAAGAGTGGTCCTATGGAAGTTCGAACTGACGTCGCTATTGATATCAAAAACCTAAGTAAGTCATATCCTGGACGAGTGGCATTAAACGATATTTCATTTTCGGTGAAGAAAGGAAGTGTTCATGGCTTCCTCGGTCCCAATGGTGCAGGTAAGTCCACTACCATGAAAATCTTAAGTGGATTGATCCGAGAATCCAGCGGAGAGTTCAAGGTGAATGGCAAAATTGGTTTTTTACCTGAGCATCCACCTCTTTATCCCAATATGTCGGTCCAAGATTATTTGCAATTTGTTCTCGCCATTTATTCTCCCCCGCAAGGCAATATTCAATCAAATAAGGAATGTGTACGTGATGTCATGGAGAAAACCGGGCTCTCCCATGTGACAGAGCGCCTAATAGGTAATCTCTCCAAAGGTTATCAACAGAGAGTAGGAATCGCTCAGGCCTTAGTCCATTCACCGGAAATTATTATTCTCGATGAGCCCACTGTTGGTCTTGATCCAGCGGCCATTGCAGATATCCGCACGCTGATTACTAAACTTAAGAAAGATCACACTATTTTATTTTCGACTCATCAATTGCACGATGTAGAGCTTTTATGTTCAGACATCACTTTAATCAATCATGGCAAAATTGTAGTTTCTGGTCCGCTTGAAACTATTTTAGAAAATCTTAAAACAAGAATGACTATTCATGCTCGGGTGGAGAACTTCGGGGAAGCTGAAAAAAAGAAAATAATGACTCAGTTTCATTTGGAGTCAGTCGATTTTACGCCTGATGATAAGGATAAGGCCAAGAAAAATGTTTTTGTTAAAATAACGGCCATAGCTCCTGATAGTTTAAAAAAAGAACTCTCACATTTTCTAGCAGACGAATCCATTGGGCTGTTAGAATTTGGCGAAGTCAGACTGGACTTAGAAGAACTCTTTAAACAAATGATCCACTAGTACTAATAAGGTAGAGAAAATAATGTATATAAAACAGATTTCAGTATTGGTAAAAAAAGAGTTAAAGGATTCCTTCTTTTCTCCTCTTATTTATATTCTCACCGGACTTTTTTGTTTCATGATGGGATGGCTCTTCTTTAACTATCTTATGCAGGCAAAAACACTTACCACTGCCACCATGACTCAAGCAGTGATTACGCCTATTTTTGGGAATATGAATTTTATTTTTGTTTTTTTATGTCCTCTTCTTACCATGCGTACTTTTGCTGAAGAGAGAAAACAATCAACTCTCGATTTACTTTTAAGGTCACAGCTGAGTGAAATGCAAATTATCATTGGAAAATTTATTTCTAATACTGTTCTAGTTTTTTTCATGCTGTCGTTTACTTTTATTTTCCCATTAATCCTGGCCATCTCGGGCTATAGTGATTGGGGAGTTGTCGCAAGTTCATACTTAGGTGTATTTTTATCTGTTATGGCCTATCTTTCGGTCGGTCTTTTTTGCTCTAGCTTAACTGACAATCAAATTGTCGCAAGCCTTCTCACTTTTTGTATTCTTCTCGGCTCAATGCTGATGGTGATAACGGTGAATGCAACGAATAATTATTTACTGGCGCTGATTGTTCAATATCTCACTGTGCCTTTTCACTATGAAGGCTTTGTCAAAGGTGTAGTGCACTCATATAGTTTGGTTTATTTTGTCAGTTATCTTTCTTTCTTTTTTTTATTAACACTGAAGTCTTTGCAATCGAGAAAATGGTAGTCTATGAAAAAGTGGTATAACCTATTAATCGCGATTGTTAACATTATTCTCTATTTTGTGTTAATCGCACTTTGGATTTCTATTCCTGAAGTCCTTGCTTTAAATATTGCGCTCACTGTTTTTAACCTGGTGTTGACGCTGGTTTGGGTTTATTTGAACCGCGAAGGTCTAAGTATCTACTATCAAAGTCAGCAATTCAAAAAACTCACCGAAGCACTGGTTTTTATTTCTCTAGTTTTCTGCTTACTCGGTGTGGTCAATTACTGGGCATTTAAGCACCCCATCCAAAAGGATCTTTCCGCCTATAAAATGAATTCTCTCACAGATCAAACCAAGAATGTTTTAAAAAACATGAAAGGGGAGTTGAAGTTTAAATTGTTTGCTCGGAAACAAGATTCGCTCGCCTGGATTACTTTATTTGAATTTTATCGCGCAGAAAAAAATAATCTTGAGATTTCAAAAGTAGATATTGATGTTCGTCCTGATCTGGTAGCCGACTACCATATCACCGACACTGCAACTTTAGTTATCGAGTACAATGGAAAACGGCAGTATGTAACAGAGAGAGATGAACTCAATATTACCAATGCTCTAATTAAAATTTCCCGAGCTTCAGATCCAGTGGCTTATTTTGTTCAAGGTCACGGAGAAGCGGATATCAATTCGGTAGAGACAGAGGGGCTGAAATATATTTTTGAGGCCATTAAGAATTCTGCCATCGATGTGCGCCCTCTTAATCTTCTTTCCACTCAAGAAATACCTTTTGATGCCAAAACTCTTATCCTTTGGGGACCAAAAACAGCACTTCAACCAACTGAACTAAAGGTCATTCAGCGCTTTTTAGATCGCAAAGGAAATCTCCTTGTGGCGATAGATCCCGATCTTAATCTTGATCCTCAGCCGGCACTCCGAAAATTATTGGAGCGCTATAGACTCATTATTAGAAATGATTTGATCATTGATCGAAAAAGTTTTGTGAGCGGTTCAAACGGATCTATTCCGATGGTAGAAACTTATAATACTGAGCACGCCATTACTCGCAAGTTTAAGGGCCAGGTCTTCTTTCCTCTTGTGTCTTCTATTGATGAAATCCCAGAAGAGGTCACAGCGGAAAAAGGAAAAGTGACAATGCTTGCAAGCTCTTCAATATTTCCTGAATCATGGGGCGAGACCAATATAAAAGAATTTGCGAAGCAAGAAGTTGTTTATACCGCAGGCAAAGACAAACCAGGACCCTTGAACATGGTGGGCACCTTTGAAAGTGATCATAATAAGATTGTGGCGTTTGGTAATTCAGGTTTTGTTTTAAATGCTTATTTAAAATTTGGAGCAAATTACGCGCTCTTTTTAAATTCCTTGTCGTGGTTGGTAGATGAAGACCGCCTGATTTCTTTTAATCTTCCGATTGTTCAAAGTGAGCCGATCTTTATATCAAGCCCACAGATGGGAATTGTTTTCTATTTCTCTGTTCTTTTTTCACCCCTAATTCTTTTTGGAACGAGTATATATATGTACCGCCGTAAACGAGACAAATAATGTTTAAAAAAAACAAAAACTTAATCCTCTTTGTCTTATTGATCGCCGCGATTGGGATCACTTATTGGTTTGAAGAGCGCGGCAATGAGAATGCTCTAAAATTAGAAAATAAACGCACTGAAGTTTTGGATACCTCCACCAAAGGAGAGCTAATAGGTGTAAAGGGACTTAAAATTGATTTTATTAAAAAAGGCGAAGCTTATTACGCTCGTGAAAATAATATTCTTCTGGCCAAGGCCCGCCTCGATGAATTTTTTAAAATTCTTGGTGGTTTAAAAGTAAAAACATTTTTACAAGATAGTGATGTCAATAAAGTAGGACGTGCCTTTTATATCCCCGATGATGGGCTAACGATGACTTTTCAATTTGAAAAAGGGGAAGTCTCTTTCACCCTTGGAAAAAAACTTGATTTTGATCAAACATTCTATATGGAAATCACCCAAGACGGGAAAAAGCATATCGTGATTGTTAACGACGAATCTCCCGATCCAGGAGCCTATAAAACCGATAAAGAGTATCAGCGCTCAGACTTAAAGTATAAACGCCTGGCAATGGTTTTTATGCTCACCAATGTTTATTTTTACGACACCAGGGTATTTAAAGATCTCTATCCCGATGAAAAAACGATTAACTTTGAAGAAATTACAATTTCTACTTTTAGAAATAAAAAATACTCTGTTAATTTTAAAACGTCGAAGACTGATCCCCCTGCTCCAAAGGGCATTGCCTATTTTGAAGAGAATTGGCTTTCATTCCACCGCACTTTAACGCATTTGCAAGGAAGAACAGTTATTGCACCATACGAGCAAAATGCACTCTCTGAAATTCTTTCTCAATTTGAAGTCAAAGACAGATTCGGGAGAAATTTTACACTGACACTTTATAAAAAATTTGGGGAGCAGAATGGATACTTCCTTACATCGAGTTTAGATAAACTCCTTTATGTTTTAAAACCTGAAGATGCTCGATTTTTTTTCGTGAATGTTCAGGATTTTTGGAAGAAAAGTATTGTCCCTGATTTAAAAGAGTACGCATTAGGCATAACATTTTATAATCATAATACTGATCAAGTTAAGGTCATTGATAAAGAGCTTTTCAAGGCCGAGTCTCAAAAATCCGGTGTCGTGACGAGACCACTCGAGTTTAAAAAGCTGATTGATTTTCTTAAGACCGAAGGGGATCACGTCTCGGAAATGACGGAAAAACCAAGTGAAATTCTCAAGAAAAATATTATGCGCCTCCAGTTTGATAATAGGGCCATGAGTGTTATCCTTGAAGACAATGATGTTGTTTTAGTCGACCTCGATTTAAAAATTAAAATTCATCATTATGTAGGCGCCACACTGCCTTTTAGTATTAAGCGCTCTGATTATTTTGAAGGAACCAAATGATCGAATCACTCCACCTATATTTCAATGCCTTTAGAAATTATGCTGATGCTAATGATAAAAGCGAGCGTAAGTTGTCCTATCTAGAATTAATGGGAATTTCGTGGAGCCTTCATTTACTCTATGCTTTTTATTCAGTATTCGCTCTATATCTTGGCGTAAAAAGTTATACTTATTTTTCCGGTTCAAAAGATTTTGCTCATCTGGCCCTTGAGTCTTTTAGTTTCAAATTTCAAAAGTTCACACTCTTAACAACTTTGTTCGGAGTAATTTTTTATCCTTTTCTTTTTCAATTCGCTTATAAATTTTGGAAAGGCGCATTTAAATTTTACGCCAATATTTTTGATTACGAAGATCAGCGATTAGAAGAAAAAGCAGATGAAATTTTAAATACAGCTTTTTCCGCAAATTTATTTTTGATTTTACCAATCATTGGAAATGTTTTAAGCAATATTGCTTTAGCCTTTTTTCTCTTTCAGGGAATGAAGAGAAAGTACGAATTTACATCTTTGCAGGCCAGTTTGGTGATTATTACGCCTTTGTTTTTGCTCTTTTTATTCTCAATATTCAGCGCGTCTTATTTTCTTTTTTTATTTACCTTGCTCTAACTGAGCTAAATAAGATTCTGCAGCACTAATGTTAGAAATTATTAATTTTTAATCCTACTCAGGGCGTTTTTTGTCTGTAATATTTCGTTACACACACACACAGTTTTAGATATTTGAATTTGAGACACTTTTTGGGAGGAAGCTATGGGACTTTTCGGGACTATGCCTGGAGTTTCTGGAAGTATTGAGGTCGTTTGTGGCCCGATGTTTTCTGGAAAAACCGAGGAGCTTATACGTCGGGTGAAAAGAGCGCAGATTGCTCGCCTAAAAGTTCAAATTTTCAAACCTGCGATTGATAATCGCTACCATGAAACTGAAGTTGTTTCTCATTCGGCTCAATCAATGGAAGCAACTCCGGTAAACAGTTCAGTGGAAATTTTGCAAAAAGTTTTTGACTCAACTAGAGTTGTCGCTATCGACGAAGTTCAATTCTTTGATGAAAATATTTCGATCGTAGTTGAGAAACTTGCTCGCCGTGGAATTCGTGTCATTATGGCAGGGCTTGACCAAGACTTTCAGGGATTGCCATTTGGCCCAATGGCCGCACTTCTCGCTATTGCCGACACGGTCGATAAAATTCACGCCATTTGTACCATCTGCGGTGCAGGGGCGAGTAAAACATTTAGAAAAAATCCAAAGGAAAGTACTCAAGTCTTAGTAGGTGAGACTGATTTGTATGAAGCTCGCTGTCGCGCTCATGCCGATTTCTTTGGAGAAGACTCCGACCAACTGGCCTTCTTTTCTAATTTAAATGCCAATTTGAATGACTCGAGTTCCAAATCTAAAAACTTATAGTACAATAGAAGCAATACAAAACCTATACTTCGGAATTTAGGATGACTGCTTCTAAAAAAATTGATGTGTTTATTTCCAAAGAGTTGATTGAAAAGCGAGTAAAAGAACTCGCGGAGATGATCAATAGCGAGTATCAAAACCAAGAAATAATTATAGTTTGCGTTCTAAATGGTTCATTCATTTTTTGCGCTGATTTAGTTCGCCATATAACAGTTCCCCTTCAAATTGAAATGGTCTCGCTTAGTTCTTATGAAGGAACGGAGAGTACTGGCGAAGTGAGTTTTCGTTTGGACGTAAGACAATCTCTTATTGGCAAGAACGTCATTTTGGTTGAAGACATTGTCGATACTGGTTTAACGATCAATTATTTATTAAAACATATGAAGCTTAAAAATTTAAAAAGTCTTAAACTTTGCTCGCTGCTTTTAAAGCGTGCGCGTTTAAAAATCGAAGTGCCTGTTGATTATTTAGGCTTTGATATCGAGGATAAATTTGTTATCGGTTATGGCCTGGACTACGATGGAGATTACAGAGAGCTTCCTTATATCGGGGTTTATGGTGCATAAATTAATTCCTGCCCATGGGCGCGCTGAAGGTAGTGTCAGGGTCGATCTTCTCGGAGGAACACTTGATCTTAATCCGATCAATCTTATTCTGCCGAATGTTGTTACTCTCAATCTTGCGACTTCATTAAAAGCAAAAGTAAATATTACAGAGCTAGATTTTGATGGCGTGGAAATTGTATCGTTAGATTATAAGTCTATCGACAGATTCAAATCGAGCGATTTTACCGAAGATAATTTTCAAAAAGGTTTTTTTGGTAACCTCACCTTTATTGCACACTTATTAAATCTTTTCGGCATTCATAAAGGAGTGCGCTTAGAGCTTGAATCGGGTTCTCCTCCGGGAGCAGGGCTTGGTGGTTCATCTGCTATGGGAGTCACATGTTACGCTGCCCTTTCGCATTTTGAAGGATTAGATTTCGATCGTATCGATGCCATTCAAAAAGTAAATTCAATAGAAGCTCGCATCTTGGATTGTGGGCCTGCTGGTTATCAAGACTATTACCCGGCCATGTTTGGTGGTGTTTTAGCTCTAGTGGCTTCACCTGGAAGAGTTCATGTGGAGCAGCTTTATACAGATGAATTAAAAGAAGTTTTAGAATCGCATATCACGCTTGTTTATAGTGGTGAGACCAGATTATCAGGAATTAATAATTGGGAAGTTTATAAGGCCTTCTTTAATAAAGATAAAGCGGTTAGGGCAGGGCTTGCTGAGATTGCTGCTCTTTCTCATAACGCTCTTTTAAGCATTCAGAAAAAAGATTATACAGGTTTGATTCCGCTCATAGGCCTTGAAGGTGAGGAGCGCAGAAAACTATTTCCGGGAATTTTAACTCCGACCATGCAAGCACTTCATCAGGAAATGAAGTCCCTTGGAAATCATTTCGGAATGAAAGTTTGTGGAGCAGGAGGAGGAGGATGTTTTCTTCTCACTCATAAGCCAGCAGATAAATACTTAGTAGAGACCTTGATAGACAAATTTAAAATGAAAAAATTAGAATTTAATGTCGAGGAGCCACTTTGCGGGGAGTATTTGGATGACTACTAAAAATATCGGAAGCCTTAGTATGAAAGGTGGGAGAAATGATAATTTTTATTTCTGCTTAATCGAATACTACCCAGAGAGCAGCCGTTGGTTTTTAAAATCTCTCCTTCCGGTTAAAGATGAAGAGGCCAATGATAGCGATGAGGCCATTCGCGCCTGGATTCACAACTTCGGTGTCAAGCAACTGGTCGTTGATTTTCCACTTTCAAAAGCAGCCTGTAGCGAATGTGAATTAGATTGCCCTGGAGCTGGACAGTGTCCTAAGCCTAGTGTCGTAGTCGTTCGTGAGAAAATTAAAAATCTTTTAAATGAAGACTTAAAACTGATCAGCACAAATCCAAAAAAGTATGAGCAGGAAAGAAATAAAGCAGACGAGATTGTCTACAATCGCGATATTTTCGAAAAAGAAACTGCCCATCATTTACTCACGCGCTCTTTTAAAAGACGATTGAAAAAAGGTTTTCTTCCATACTGGAACCGTGCTTTGGATTTCTGGGTTTGGCAATATTACTACGATCAAATTTTGGATACTTTTAATACCTCCTTCGATTCATTTGGAAATATTTCTTTGATGATTCTTTCGCGTTTTAGTTATATCAAACGCCATTTTCCCAAACATCTTGAACTGTTTGAGGGCAATGGACAAATCATTTTGATTGAACTTTTAAGATCGAAAGTTATTCTTAAAAAAGATGTCGATATGTTAAATGATATCGAGTTGGGAATGGAAGTGCGTCTTGATGCCATTAAAAAGATCGAAGCAAAACTCGATATTTTTATTTATAATCACGACCTGGAAATTTTGGTAAAGAATCCTCGTGCTTTCGATTCATTTCTTCTGGCCCTCGCCGGACAAAATGTTCTTCAGGAAAAGAATCGTCCGTTGCCTGAATGGACTCAGCCTAATGAGACCAAATTTATCATTCCTAATTTCGGTTAAGGGACAAAATATGAAGTCTGGCCAATTGCAATTTGCCGTGGTTCGGGAAGATCCAGAAATTGAATGCGATCTTATCAAAAATAATTCTCAAATAAAGAAAATATTAATGATTGGCTCAGGAGGATGTACTGCATTTTCAGTGCGCCTTATGAATCCTAATATTGAACAAACCCTAGTTGAACCAAACCCCGCTCAAATTTATTTGATTAAGACCAAAGAGAAACTACTGGCCGAAAATAAAATTGAAGAATTAAAAATATTAAATCAAA
>JAQTTZ010000190.1 GCA_028710485.1 Bacteriovorax sp.
GCTTGTTGATGAGATGAATTCCAAATTGCGCTTTCCAGGAATGCCTAATATTTGGACCATGCCCATTAAAAATAGAATCGACATGCTCTCTACTGGTATTAGAAGTGCAGTGGGCATAAAAATATTCGGACCTGATTTAAAAACGATAGAATCCATTGCTAAAAAAACAGAGAATATAGTTCGCCCTATTAGTGGCGCTAGAACCGTTGTCGCTGAAAGAGTGGCCGGCGGTTTTTTTCTCGATGTTGATTTTGACCGCGAGGCCCTCGGGGCCTTTGGACTTTCTATGACTGAGGCCCAAGACCAGCTTATGCAGGCCGTGGGAGGTGAAACAGTTTCTTTTACACTTAACGCTCGTGAGCGCTATCCTATTCAAATCCGCCTGGATCGAAGCTATCGCCAAAACGCCACTGACTTAGAACATCTCATTTTAAAAAATTCAAGTGAACAAACCATTACTTTAAATCAAGTGGCCAATGTTCATTTCAACGAAGGGCCTTCCATGATCAGAAATGAGAATGCCATGCCAGTAGGTTATGTTTTTGTGGACGTAGATCAAAATAAAACAGACTTAGGCGGTTTCGTTAAAAGAATGAAAGCGGCCATTAACAAAGAACTCAAATTACCGGCCGGTTATTCACTTAGTTACAGCGGCCAGTATGAAAATATGCAAAGAGTGGAAGAACGCTTAAAACTCGTCATTCCTCTTACTCTTTTCATCATTGTTTTACTTTTACATTTTAATACAAAATCATGGATTAAGACTTCCATTGTTTTATTGGCGGTTCCTTTTTCAGTGATCGGTGCCATTTGGTTTATGCTTCTTCTTGGATATCACAGCTCCATCGCCACTTGGGTAGGAATGATTGCACTGATGGGACTTGATGCAGAAACGGGCGTTTTCATGTTAATGTATCTAGATATCTCACATGATGAATGGATTAAAAAAGACAAACTGAAAAATAATGAAGATTTAATAGAATCAATTATTGAAGGTGCCGTGCATAGAGTCCGGCCAAAAATGATGACTGTCGCCGCTTTGTTTCTAGGACTTGTACCTATTATGTGGTCGGCCGGTGCTGGCGCGGATGTTATGAAAAGAATTGCGGCCCCCATGATTGGCGGGCTCACCACTTCTTTTCTCTTAGAATTATTAATTTACCCTGTTATCTATTTCGAATGGCGAAAATTTAAATCAAAGGAGATTTTAAAATGAAAACAATGTTAAAAATGTTTCTGGTTATTTTGTTCAGTTTAAACTTTGCATCTGCCGCAACTAATATAGAAACAATCAAAGTTTTGGCAAGTGAGAAAGGATTTGAGCCTTCAACAATAAAAGTGGATGCAAATAAGGAAGTTATTCTTGCAGTGACAAGAAACACGGATTCAACTTGTGCAAAAGAAATTCTTATTCCCTCGAAAAAACTAAAACAAGAGCTACCTTTAAATAAAACAGTTTTCATTAAATTGGGCAAGCTTAAAAAAGGCCAGGTAAGTTTTAGCTGTGGAATGGATATGTTTACAGGTGTAATCAATGTTCAATAGATAAAAAAATCACTAAATTAGCTAAACCGTAATATTCTTCCGCCAATCTCTAAAACGCCAATAGTACCAAGCATTGTCCCTAGCAACCAAAGGATTGAGAATTCTAAAAATAAATTTGGATTAAGCATTAATAAAAAACTAAGTGAAAATAGAATTAAAACTGAAGCAGTATAAAACTTATTAAATTTCAATACTCTTATTTCATCACGAGAAAGAATCAGAAGAGCAATGACCATTGAAACGCCTGTAAAAAAAATACCACAAGTCAAATCACAATACTTAGCTCCAAAAAAATTTAAGTGATGAATAAGATTTAGATGAGTTTTAAAAGTTGAAGCTCCCAACTGAGGACAAATACTCAAAGTTCCAATGGCACTGCCTAAATGAATAATAAACAACTTTAAGAAAATTATTTTTATATCAGGATTAATTTTATTTTTAATATCCGCTAATATTTTATTTGATAGGTCATTTGAAACTTGACTATTTTCTTTCATATGTCACCATTCCTAACTTTTAAAACAAGTCTACTAATTGCTTTTCTCAACGAGCGCGGTTTAAGTTCTTCCGAAGTAAAACTTCGACAAAATAAGTTTGGATTAAATTCTCTTAGAATAGAAAAGAAAATGGGAAATCTACAACGACTTCTCAATCAATTGAAAAGTCCAGTTATCATTATTCTTCTTGTTGCCACGATCGTTTCGATTACTCTTGGCGAAGTTGCCGACTCTATCGCCATCGTTACAATTGTCATCATAAATGCTGTCATTGGATTTGTTCAGGAAACAAGGGCCGAAGCGGCCGTAGAAGCTTTGAAACAACTCTCAGCTCCTAAAGCACGAGTAATGAGAGAAGGAAATATTAGTGAAATTTCTTCTTCGGAAATCACCATTGGCGATATTATTGTTTTAGAAGCTGGAGATTATGTATCAGCGGATGCTCGCATAATTAAGTCTTCACAACTATCAGCAGATGAAATTATTCTCACTGGTGAATCGTTACCGGTTAACAAAATAACTTCTCCTTTGCCCATTCAGTCGGTAATGGCGGACAGAAAAAATATGCTTTTTGCCGGAACAGCAATTAGTACGGGAAGTACTCACGCGGTGGTTACAGCAATCGGTATGAGTTCTGAGATGGGAAAAATAGCCGGCATGTTAGAGTCTGCCGAGAGTTCTCAAACTCCATTGCAAGCTCATTTAGAACAAGTAAGCAACAAGCTGCTTCTATTTTGCGCTGGGGTAGTTTTGATCGTTGCAATCTTGGGGTTAATTCATGGTGAAGGATGGATTAATGTTTTAATGACCGCCATTAGCCTTGCTGTTGCTGCCATTCCTGAAGGACTCCCCGCAATTGTAACGTTGGCACTTTCTCTTGCGACTCATAGAATGGCAAAACGGAATGCAATCGTTCGTCATCTTCCTGCTGTTGAAACTTTAGGTTCAACCAATGTAATCTGCACGGATAAAACGGGAACACTCACTACTGGAAAAATGCGTGCGCGTGAAACATTTACTTTAGACAATGGAATAGTTAGCGAATCAGACACAAAAGAATCTAATCCTAAAATACAAGTTCTAATTCAGTCTGCGGTTCTTTGCTCTAATGCCAGTCTTAATGATGATGACAGCGCAACAGGTGATCCAACTGAAGTAGCACTTTTGTATTCGGGGAAAAATCATCATATCGAACAAAGAAAGTTAGCGGCTGAAAACCCTAGGCTTTCCGAATGGACTTTTGATAGCAACAGAAAACGGATGAGTGTGGCAGTTAAATCAAGTGTTGGTGTAGTACTTCATGCCAAAGGGGCTCCAGAAAGTATTCTGCCACTTTGCCAATTAACAGATATTGAATTGAAAAAAATAAATGAATTCTTAGAAAAGCTCTCTTCGCAAGGAAGAAGACTTTTAGCAGTGGCCACAAAAAACTTACTTCCAAACACTAAAGAATTTAATACTGAAGATTTTAAAGAAAGTTCTTCTGTTGAAAATAACTTGAACTTTCTTGGACTCATATCAATTGCGGACCCTCCAAAAGTAGAAAGTATTGAGGCCATCAAACAATGTAAGGCAGCAGGAATAATCGTCGTAATGATAACGGGCGACCATCCAAGCACAGCGAAGGCCATTGCACGTGAGCTTGGGATTATTAAAGAGGGAGAATTTGACCAAGTATTAACAGGCCTTGAACTCGAAGCACTTCCTCAAACTGAGCTTTATAAACGGGTAGAAAAAATTGCAGTTTACGCGAGGGTGACACCTGAGCATAAATTAAGAATTGTCGAAGCATGGCAACACCTAGGAAATATTGTTGCGATGACAGGAGACGGTGTCAACGATGCTCCGGCCTTGAAAAAAGCTTCTATTGGAATTTCAATGGGCAAAGGAGGCACAGAGGTAGCAAGACAAGCTTCCTCTATGATTCTAACTGACGATAATTTTGCAACAATTGTTTCTGCTGTTGAAGAAGGACGCGCCATCTTTGGAAACATCCGACGCACAATTCAATATCTTCTTTCAGGAAATCTAGCAGAAATTTTAATTATGCTTGGTGCAGCGATTATGGGATTGCCTGCACCACTTGCTCCTGTTCACTTGCTCTGGATCAATCTCGTTACAGATGGACTGCCATCACTGGCACTAGCAGCGGAGCCCGTACCAAAAAATATTTTAGGGTTTTCAAAGAGACCTTCCCCTCAAGGCTTTTTTGATAAAAGCTTTTATAAAGAAATGGCCTTTGTTGGAATAGTTACTTCAGTACTGACGCTCGCCGTTTACGTCTACAGCTTAAAACATGAAGATGAAATTACAGCTCGCACACATG
>JAQTTZ010000075.1 GCA_028710485.1 Bacteriovorax sp.
TCAGATCTCTTGAAAAATTTGGTAATGATATACCGGAGAGCTTTTCAATGAAATCCCTTAAAGTTTTGGGTTCTGTAGGTGAGCCAATTAATGAGGAAGCTTGGCAGTGGTACCACAAATATGTTGGTAAAGATCGTTGTCCAATTGTCGATACATGGTGGCAGACTGAGACGGGCGGAATCATGATTTCGCCTATTGCCGGTGTGACTAAATTAAAACCTGCCCATGCTACTCTTCCCCTAAAAGGAATTGTTCCTGTACTCGTGGATGAAAAAGCAATAGAAGTAACCGCACAAGTTGCCAATGGAAATTTATGTATCAAATATCCATGGCCTGGTTTAGCTCGCACCATTTATGGTGATCACGAGCGCTATAAACTTACTTATTTTTCTACTTATAAAGGTCTCTATTTTACTGGAGATGGCGCTCGTCGCGATGAAGACGGATACTACAGAATCACAGGACGAGTTGATGATGTCATCAATGTTTCAGGACATAGAATTGGAACGGCCGAAGTTGAAGAGGCCATCAATGAGCACCCGCTTATTACTGAAAGTGCAGTGGTAGGTTTTCCACACGAAGTCAAAGGTCAAGGGCTATATGCATTTGTCACTTGTAATGATGATTTGATACTCCCGGACGTTTTGGTAAAAGAAATCAGAGCGACTGTAGAGAAAATTATTGGACCAATTGCAAAACCAGATGCCATTCAAATCGTCCACTCCCTTCCTAAAACAAGATCTGGAAAAATCATGAGACGAATCCTTAGAAAAATTGTTGAAAATGATTTAGCGAATATTGGTGATATATCCACCCTTTTAAATCCTGAATGCGTGGAAGAGATTATTAAGGGAAAAAAATCCTAGAGAGTGAGACGCTACTCACTCTCTGAATTTATTTTTTTGATATGAGCTTGAATTGTTTTTCTAGCAAAAGGAATAAGAGAAAGTTCTAATCCCTCATAGATTGATTCTAAAATTTGATCTTCATTTTTATTTTCGGACAGAAGTTTTATAATACTTTCTTCTCTCCTCATTCGGTGCTTGAGAGTTTCTAGCAATTTATTAGTTCCACCAACAATAATCCCATGACTGGGGATAAGATTTTTTGGATTGAGAGCGATCACTCTTTCCAGTGAATGGAAATATTTTTTCATATCTCCCTCTGGTGCCTGAATCACAACGGTCCCGATCGTTTGAATAAGATCCCCTGCTAAAAACCAGTTTAGGTTTTCAGGGGCCAGAGCAAGTTGCCCTTCATCATGTCCTGGTACTTCATAAACACGAACGTCCTGGCCTAAACTTTTGGTGATGATATCCCCTTCTTTTCTAATGGTAAGCGGAATATTTTCAAAATAACTTTCACCACTATTTTTTTTAATTCTCATCAATGTATCGCTACTTAGTTCAATTCCCACTTTAAATTCACGGGCTATTTCAGCGGCAAATTGATAATGATCTGGATGATGATGAGTGAGGAAAATTGAATCGAAACCAATCTGTCCTACTGAATTTAAAAACTTTTTTAATTCGGCCTCATCTTTTGGAGACGGATCGATCAATATTTTTTTTGCCAGATCCCCGCCATCACCAATGATAAAAGAATTTGTACGATTAGCAGGAGGAAAAGTATTTGAGAGAGGAAGAAACTGGCGGACTCCATGAATAGACTCAATCATTGGAACTTCAGTTTCAGGATCGTAAGGAAGTGACATATCAATGGGAGTTGAGTGCATGGGATTTGCAACAAAAGTTTTTAAGAGAGTAATCGCAGGTGGAACTGCGAGCATATAACCTTCTTTATACAAGCTATGCAAATCAACTGGAGTATTCCATTCGCCGAACTCTGCCTCATTGGCATCGAGGTCAAATTTTTTTTCAGAGGCCAGCGTAATTTTAAAATAGTAATTTTTAAAGCGGTAAGGATTAAATTCTGGAGTGATAGCAATTCCGATATTATCAATCGATATCACTTCTCCTGATTCAATGGCCTCTAATAAGTGGTAATTAAGCTCTTCACTCACTTCGCGAATAAGAGCGTGCAGAATTTGAGGTTTAACGTCTGTGGGCCAGATAGTGCCTGCAAGTGGTGCTTCACTATCAGTCTTGTCGACTTTCCCACCAGGAGTAGCGTAATAACCGGGAAAAACAGACAAGTAATTTTGTCTTTTTATAAAAAAAACTTTCGCCTCTGTTACAAATACTGCTGATACTGACTCTCTCATTGTTTTATCCGTTAGCGCTCGCTACAATTTATTTATATTTTTTATAATGCTTACTTTTCTAACTTAACATGCAAACTCTATTAGGAGAAATGATGAAATTGCTTATTCTTTCAATGTCGCTAATGCTCAATGTCTCACTTTTTGCCCAAGAGGCCAGCGGTCAAAAAATGTCATGCGCTGCTGATGTTAAAAAATTCTGCGCGAGTGTAGAAAAAGGTCAAGGCCGTATTGTAAAATGCTTGAAAGAACATGAAAAAGAAATTTCTCCAGATTGCTTAGGCCAACTGGCAGCAAGTAAGGAAAAAATGAGAGCAAAAGCAAAAGACATTTACACAAATTGCAAAGATGATCTACAAAAATTATGCAAGGAAGCAGCAGCTGGTAAAGGTGGCAAATTAAAATGCCTTGAAAACAAAAAAGATCAGCTTAGTGCAAAATGCAAAGAAACTCTTCCTGAAGCAAAAAAGTAAAACAACCTTGACTCCGAATCACTTTTAAGTAAAATGACTATGACTCCGAATTACTTTATGTAAACCCGAGGTATCTATTTCATCTACTAAAATTCATTCAATCGCTAAAACAAAGAGCTTACCCATTCGAATTTACTTCGACTCCATCAAAAAAGATCTTGAAAATAAAATGGTGTTTATAGGTGGACCTAGGCAAGTAGGAAAAACAACCTTGGCCATATCTTTTCTTAAAAAATTTCATGATGGACATCCGGCCTACTTAAATTGGGATAATGAGCTTTCAAGAAAGCTCATTCAAAAAGGAGACTGGCCCAAAGACGAGCCTTTGATTGTGTTTGATGAAATCCACAAGAGAAAGGGATGGCAAAGTTTCGTTAAGGGAATTTGGGACACCTGGAAAAATACTCAGCGTTTTATAGTCACTGGCTCCGCTCGATTGGATATTTTCCGCAAAGGAGGCGACTCTATGTTGGGCCGGTATCATTATTACCGAATACATCCTTTTACCTTGCCAGAGTTAGGTATTTCTTCTGAAAATTTGAAAGTACTTTTTCAATTTGGAGGTTTTCCAGAACCCTTACTTTCACAAGATGAAACAGAGTTAAGACGTTGGCATCTGCAGAGAGTGTCGAAGCTCGTCCGAATCGATTTAAGGGATCTGGAAAATGTCAGTGACCTGGATAAGGTAGAGCTTCTAGCTGAGGCATTAGTAAGTAAAGTTGGGAGTCATTTTTCCTACAAATCATTGGCCGAGGATTTAGAAGTTTCCGATAAAACGGTGAAAAGATGGGTTCAAATTTTAGATTCTTTATATTACTGCTACCTCATTCCTCCTCTTGGCTCAACTAAAATCAAGGCCATTAAAAAAGCTCAAAAATTGTATTTGTGGGATTGGTCGCAAGTTGAAGACCCTGGGTTTCGTTTTGAAAATATGGTCGCTTCTCATTTGTTGAAACTGTGTGATTATTGGCAGGATGTTTTGGGATACAGGTCAGAACTTCGATATATCCGCGATGAAAAAGGCAAGGAAGTAGACTTTGTCGTACTTCGGAACCGAAAGCCATTGTTTGCTGTGGAATGCAAGTTGTCTGATACGGATATTGCTCCATCACTGCTTGAATTTAAGTCGAAGCTGGATATTCCAAAATGGTACCAGGTTCACATGGGATCAAAGACACGAATCATAAGCCCAGATTTTTCGATCTTACCCTTTGAGAAACTCTGTGAGGAGTTATCTTTGGTGTGATACTTTAATAAAACTTTGTCGCAAGTTATTGTAGAGGTGGAGATGACTATTTTTGCAAAAAGAATAGGATTTCATCTTTTAATTGTGCGTTCCCAGTCTTTACAGGGGGATTGAGGCTCCTAATGCTGATACATCGTAGTTGCCTGCTAAAAATATTATTAATACTCATATATCCAACCAACCTCGTACGATTTTAATTTTGATAAATTGAATAGAAATTATTAAAAAAAATAAAAACAAATACCTATGCATCCAATATTACTGTGATTGTTTATTTTTAAAGCCAATTATGGTATAATGCCGTTAGAGGTGAACGTGAAAGATCTTAAAAAAAAAGGTGCGTACTTAGGTGTGATTGAAGGTTATCCGATAACTTCGATTGAGGTAAGCCAGGATTTTCAAAATCTTGCCAAGATAGATGTGCCAATATTAAAAAGTCATATATTTAAACTTATGGCACCTAGTAATATATTCCCCGATGAAATTGGCGAGATCAAAAAACCACAAGCTAAAGTTTACTCTACAACAGTAGAGGAGGATCTTCGTGATGTAATATTATATTTCAAGATTGAGATACGCGATGGTATTTTAATAATTCTCTCTACTGATTTTCGAATTAAAGAAGGCGCTCTATGAGTGATAAAATTATTTTCAAAGATAATATATCAGACGCAGAACTGATCGATGAACTATTGGCCAAAACCAAATCAGGAGAAATCATTCCCGACCGTTTTCTTGTCAAACCCCAAAATATATCAGAGGTTATGAAGAAAAGAATTTGCTCAAAAGTTGTTTCATCCTACAAGGACAATCAGTCTAAATTCACAAAAGCGGAGTATGCAAAAGAATTAGATATAACACCGGGACAACTATCTCTTATTTTGAGATATGATCACCGAAAATTCAGTTTGGACTTCATGATTCAGATTATAGAAAAATTAGCAGAAAAAGATCATGAACTGGCCTTATCCATTAATCGCTTAGCGACCGCTATTTAATATATTATTTGCAGAAAGCTACGTTCCGGTCTTTACCACAGAGGTAAAAAAACTCAGATTAAGACGTTGCCGCTACTAAGAATTGTCAGTGTAAAGCGAACACTGCGTAGACGAGCATTTACTTTAAAAGCTAAATGTCTTCAAGCATCATCTAGCTCATTTAAAATTTTTTCCAATTTTTCAGTCAGGTTCGGAACATCGAGACTGGCTATTTTCCATGTTTCTTTTGAGTCAGCAGAATGATATTGGTGGATTAAAATATCGCGAAGCCCGGCCATTTTTTTCCAAGGAACATCCGTATATGTATTTCTCAGTTCAAAAGGTAGTAATTTCGTTGCTTCACCAATAATCATTAACTGGTGATGGACGCCAGATAAAACTAGTATATCTTTTTCAAAAGATTCAAAAGTTTTCCCTTTAATAAATTGTGCGATATTGCGAGACGCTTCCAAGATGTCAAACAATACTGCTTTGGAATCACGCGGCTTGCTCATAGATCACCTCGTAATGTTCAAGAATAGATTTTTTCCGGTAAGGATTATGACTTTTTTCAATTACTTCTTTATTAACCATATCAACCTTACGATTAAAAATCGTTTCTAGTTCTTCTTTCATGTCAACAATATCCCAGCCTAAAACTTGCTCAGGAAAAAATGTAATTAAAACATCTACATCGCTTTTTTCTGGACTGAAGTCGTCACGGATTACCGAGCCAAAAAGTGAAAATTCTTTAACTTTCCATTTTTGACAAAAGTCTTTAATTTTATCAATTGGTATTTCAATGGGGTATTTATGCTTCATCAAATTCCTTCTGTTCAAGCGTTCTTTACATAGTAATCCACCTTACCAGTTTTTTCCACAAATGATTATTGATCCCTATCTATGGCAAAGTATTGATGACTATTTTTTGCAGAATAGGAGCTTTTTTACATAGCTCAGACTTAATCAAGGTATTTTCATCTCTTAATTGAGCGCTCTCAGTCTTTACAGAAATAAAAAATAAGCCTCTTTATTTGCTGAAATAGCTATATTTTCCGCAAGACCAAGTCTCTTAAGCTATCTTCTTGAATCGTTCTTATTTTTCTAAATTAAGGGCCTTCTCGATTTTCTCCAAACGAATTTTCGTACTGGCATTTTCTTTCTCAGCTTTATCCACTCTTGCTTTTAGTTGAACATTTTCAGCTTTCACAGAAGCAATAGCGCGATCTTTCTCAATGTCTTTTCCTTCAAGGCCGATGACTCTACTCACAACGGCCTTAAGCTGACCATAAAGTTCTTGAATCGCTTTAGCTAGAACGGCGGTTATATTGCCATGGCCGATGCCCACCCAAGGAAGGTAGAGGCCATTTGACAGTACTATAATTTGCTATTAAATTTCTAGCGTCAGAGACATGATAGTGAAATCTAACATATTCACTCAGTAAGGCCCTTGATTACTCTTTGTACAAAATACTTTCAAAAGGAGTCCATATATTTTGCAAAAAATTAAATCCACTCTTATTAAGCATTTTTTGATCAGCACTCTAGCGATTTTGATAGTTCAGATGGCCTGGGCAGTCGAGGCGCTTGAGCATGAAATCAAAGCGACCTACCTTTATAATTTTGCTAAATTTATTGATTGGCCTGAAGGAAAATTAGAAAAGGATCCTATCTACCTTTGTATTATGGGAAAAGAATCTTTGAAAAGCAGCTTAGAAAGGCTGGCGATGGGTAAATCTATTAAAAATCGTCCTTTACATGTTCGACAGCTGGACTCTATCGACGAGATCAAGTCATGTCATATTCTATTTATTGGTGCGGCAGCGAGCAAGAATCTCCCTGAAATCCTGCGAAAGCTTCGTTTTGAAAAAGTGTTGTGTGTCGGTGATACTCCAGACTTTATTGAACAAGGAGGACAGATTCAATTTTTCGTGAATGAGAACAAGGTTGGGTTTGAAGTTAATCTCCCTGCTGTTAAGCAAGCAGGATTAAAAATTGATGCAAGAGTTTTAAATATCGCTAAAGTGCGACGATGAAAAGAGCAGGACAAAAAATCAAAAATATTATTTTTGCGAAACCATCTATTCTTTCTAAACTGATGTTCGTAATCATGTTGACTGTCACTACTACTTTGATTCTAACGGGGGTTGTTCTCTCTATCAATGAATGGGCGGTCTTTCGAAATATCAGTATTCATTCAATTTCCACCTTGGCCGGCGTGATCGGAAGCAATAGCACCGCAGCTTTGGCCTTTCAAGATGCAAAAGTAGGAAATGAAATTTTAAATGCTCTCACATTGGAGCCAGAGATTCTTCTTGGATGTTTGTATACGAACAAAAAAAAGCTATTAGCGACTTATTTGAAAAAAGAACATTACGAGCAGTGCCCAATTTTTGTGCCGCCTTATAAGCACAATTTTGAAACGGGAAAACTTTCTTACTCTGAAGCTATTGTTCGCGAAAATGAAAATTATGGATCACTTTATATCGTTTCGGACATGCACAATTTTCGACAACGATTGAAGCTGTATCTTGTGCTCCTACTTGGTTTTATTGCATGTGCCGGGCTAGTGGCGTTTTGGATCGCTTCACGCCTTCAGCATCTTGTTACAGGCCCTATTTTACGGCTTGCTGAAACGGCAAGATTTATTTCTGAAGAAGGAAAATATTCTTTGCGAGCTGAACTAAGCACGGAAGTGGAGATCAACTCGTTGGTTAATGCTTTCAATCGAATGCTGGATGCGATTCAAGAACGTGAAGAAGAACTCGACAGACTTTTAGTTAGTGAACGGGAGGCGCGACTTGAGGCCGAAAAATCAATCAAAATGCGAGATGATTTTCTTTTGATCGCTTCCCATGAATTAAGAACTCCGATTACGCCGATAAAAATACACTTCCAGTTATTGAAACACCAAATGGAAGCTCTTGAACCAAATACGGTTCCGCATCAAGAAGCTTTGCTGAAAGCTTTTAATATTTCCGAGCGGCAACTGTATAATTTAGAAAAGTTGACCGAGGACTTGTTGAGTGTTTCTCGAATTTTAGCTGGCGGATTGGTTTTGAATCGGGAGATGGTTAATTTATCTCAATTAGTTCATAAGGTCCTAGAGCATTTTAAGACAGAAAGCCAAATAGCTGGCTGCCGGGTAAACTTGGTTGCTGAACCCAACGTTATTGGCCTTTGGGATAAATTAATGATCGAGCAAATTGTTATGAATATTTTCACGAATGCCATTAAATATGGAGCGGGAAAACCGATAGATGTCACTGTTTCCAAGGTAGATCGGAAGGCCAAACTTATGATACGGGATTACGGGATTGGTATTACAGAAGAAAATTATGAAAAAATTTTTCAAAAATTTGGACGCGTTGCCTCGATTAGGAATTTTAGGGGGCTTGGATTGGGCCTGTATATTAGCAAAGAGTATGCATCAGTGCATAACGGAATTATCCAAGTAAAAAGTACCTTGGATGAAGGTTCAATTTTCACTGTTGAGTTGCCTATTGAAGCGCCTGCTACAACCTAATCAGGCACAAAATTTTTTCAGAGTGCTATTTAATAATTCGAGTTCGACTGGTTTTTTAATAATGCCACGAGCTTTTTTAATATTAATAGCGCTTTCAGCAAAAGCTGTGATGACTACAAATGGAATTTTATTTAAAGTTGGGTCTTTTTCGAGTGCCTCTGCAAAGGCCCAGCCATCCATAATCGGCATCATTAAATCTAGCAATATCAAGCAAGGCTCAATTTTAGAAAGGGCCTCAAGTCCTTCTTGACCATTGGCCGCGGTATAAACAGTGTAGCCCTCCAGCTCAATGGCAAACTTCAATATTTCACTTATGTCAGCATCATCTTCAATGATTAGGATATTTTTACATTGCATTTGTTACCCCACTTTTTTTAGTCTGATCACATATAGATTTTTTGAATGTCTCGGTTTCTATTTATGTCTTATAGTGTACGAGAAAATTCGCGTATGAGTAAATGGGCACAAGTCTAAGATGAAGGAGCTTTCATTGAAAAAATATGTCATATTTTTAGTCTTAGTCCATATACAAGCATTTGCCGATTCTAATTTATCACGGGTTGAAGAACTAGCAAACTTGCCAATAGAGGAATTATTAAAAGTAAGAATCATTTCAATTGCGACGGGTACAAAAAAACCAGTTGCTGAGGCCCCGGCGATTGCATCCGTTATTACCGCTCAAGAAATCGACGCTATGGGTGCAACCACTCTAGATGAAGTGCTTGAAGCTGCTCCGGGACTCCATGTATCAGTTGGGCAAGGTTACGGATCTACTTACCTAATCAATGGAATTGGTTCGAGGCCCTTCAATCCCGAAGCTTTATTAATGATTAACGGAACACCTATCAAGCTCCTTTATACCGGAGACACTATAATGCGTTCGGGATTTTTACCAGTCAAAATGATTTCTAGAATTGAAATTATTCGCGGCCCAGGTTCTGCTCTCTATGGTGCTGATGCTTTTTCTGGTGTGATAAATGTAATTACCAAAGATGCCTCTGAGATACATGGAACGCAAGCAGGAGGTGGTGTTGCAAACTTTGGTACCCAACACGCTTGGGTTCAGTATGGCGAAGAAATTGAAGAATTCAAAATTGGCATCATGGCCGATTATCGCAATACCGATGGTTACAAAGGAATAATTACTTCAGATGCCCAAAGTAAATTAGATAAGGCCTTAGGGACTCATGCCTCGCTTGCACCTGGCCCGGTTGGCCTTTCTCAAAAAGAGACGGGACTATTTCTTGATATCGAAAAAGAAAAGTGGCGCCTTAGGACCTCTTATTTTGGACAAAGTAATCTCGGCTTGGGACAAGGAGCTGCAGACTCCCTTGATCCAAATGGACGAAGAAGTGTTGCGCGTGAGACAATTGATCTCACTTATCATGACCTGAAACTTGGCGAATATTTGGATTTCACATCTAAGTTAGCTTACCAACATGAATCTGTTGAATTCGATAACTACGCTCTTATTTTCCCCCCAGGGGCCAATCTTGGGAAAGGAGTATTTCCAAACGGCGCACTTGGCAGCCCAGAATTCTTCGGCCGCCAATTCTGGTTCAATAATTCATTGCTGTTCACAGGGATTGAGCTCCACCGCCTTCGGCTGGCGGGAGGTTATTACTTGGGACAACAATATCGTGTAAAAAACTCAAAGAACTCGACACCTGATTTTACACCTCTTCCAGATATCATCAATGTTTCTGGGACTGCTCTGAATTTCAATTCTAAAAAAACAAGGAACAGTTATTACGGTTACGCTCAAGATGAATGGCGGATTGCAGACAATTTTGAATTCACATATGGTGCACGAATTGATCACTATTCTGATTTTGGTTCCACCTTCAATCCTCGGACAGCGTTAGTTTGGAAAACTACTTCAGATCTTACAATGAAACTTCTCTATGGCCGTGCGTTTCGCGCCCCTACTTTTTTGGAACTTTACAATATTAATAACCTGATCACACTCGGTAATCCCAACCTCAGGCCGGAGACGATCGACACTTATGAACTAGGAGGAGATTATCGCTTTACTTCAAATTGGCAGGCAAATTTCAATTTTTTTCATTACAGAGCGAATGAGCTGATTAACTTTGTCAAAGATCATAATGCGACTACTGCCACCGCCCAAAATATTGGAAGCCAAAATGGAAATGGCTTCAGTTTAGAAACTAACATCAAAATGTCTCAAGACATTCTTTTGACCGCAAATTATTCCTATATTAAAACGACTAATGAAAATAGCGGCAAATCCGCTGGTGATTACCCGAATCAAAAAATATACGCTAGGAGCGATTGGGAGTTCAGACCCAATTGGTATTGGGATACCCAAATTACTTGGATTGGCATTCGTGATCGCGAACCAACAGATCCCCGCGATCCTCTAAAAGGATATGCTACTGCTGATTTGGTACTTCGTCGAAAGAGCTTTTTCAAACACTTTGATGCCATGGCGACCGTTCGAAATCTGTTTGATGCCGATGTCAGAGAACCAAGTGCCGGACCGGGACCAACATCTCAAACAGCGGCGATTCCCAATGATTTACCTATGGCCGGGCGTAACTTTTATGGGGAGTTATCTTATCATTTCTAAGTTGCTTCTTTTGATTTACGCATTTCTCTTTGTGCATCCAGGGTGCTGTGTTGGCAACAATTGAAGTGCTGGTTTGCGATTCAATTTGGAGATTAGTAATACTTCCACTTTCGTTGATATTAAAATTGCTTACGGCATTTAAGTTTGTGCCCGTAATAATAATTTGGTGATTAAAGGGAGGTATTTAATATTTGTTTTAAGGCGAATGTCTGAAACTTGGGTATCCACCAGAAGCATTTTACTCACCCGCAACGTCCAATTTATATCCGGGTGAAGTTGTCCCAATCCCGACCTTGTTGAATATCAGTGCTTACATAACGAAGAAGAATTGTCTTTGGAGCATACCCATTTTTTGAATTCTGCATTTTGATTTTTAAGTTCTTCAATCGCCTCTCCTTGAGATGCTATCTTACGATCCTTTTCGTTTGAAGCCGCTTGCAAAATGCTCACTTGCCGATGAAGGGCCTCACTATCTCCGGACCATTTTGTATAAAATTCTTTAATCGCTTCAACTATTGGACCAATCAGATCTGTGTAAGTGATCATTTTCGTACCACCGGGCAAAGTCTTAGGTGAAGTATCAGTCTTTATTGCTTGTGGAAAGATAGCTTCCACTTCTTGAGCGATAAAGCCTAGTTTTTCGCCTTCCTCTTTGTCACGCTTAGAATCTCGCCAGTGGTATGGCGAAGTATTGATGATTATTTTTTGCAAAAAGAAGAGGATCAATCTTTTTTACATAGCTCAGACTTAATTAAGGTATTTTCATCTTTTAATTGTGCGTTCTCAGTCTTTACAGAAATATAAAATAAGTATCTTTATTTGCTGAAATAGCTATGTTTTCCGCAAGACCAAGTCTCTTAAGCTATCTTCTTGAATCGTTCTTATTTTTCTAAATTAAGGGCCTTCTCGATTTTCTCCAAACGAATTTTCATTCTGGCATTTTCTTTTTCAGCTTTATATGTCCCTCTTCACCATTAACTGTAAGTGTATCTGAAGGACTTGTTGTCCCTATCCCGACGTTGCTATTGCGATGTTTTCATTTTTGATTTTTATTATTATTTTTCCAGTGTTCAAATTCACTCAGTTTTAATCCAAATCGAACAAGTGAGCCTTCGTGCAAACTTTTTAATTCACTTTGAACTTCTTCTAAAATATGCTTCGATACCTCTAGGTTAAATTGACTTAATTCAAGTTCTTCTGATGTTGTTTTTCCTAGTACGCAATCACGGACAAAAGATTTTATTTCATCTCGGTATTTGATCTGAATATCACTTGGCGTGATAAGAATTGAAACAATTCTTGAATAATCCTGTGCCGATTTTTTAATAGAGTTAATAAATAGTGTTTTTAGTCCAGATACATTGTTGGATTCGTAGACATTTTTTAATGCCAAGACATAACTATCTTTATTTATATCTTTAAATGAAATGGGTATTAAATTATTTTTAACAAATGGTATATTGCAACTTACCCTCGATGTTCTTTTATTTAAATCTTCGAAGAATTGAATATATGAAACAAAGATAAGAATAAAAAAAGATTGCTCGATTGGATTTTTTATTTGAGATGCTTTTTTTAAGAATATATCAAACTCTTCTTCTAACAATTGAGGTATTGCCAAGGGAATATATGATGTACCTGTAATCCCAACAGGTATAGTTCTAACTGCTCCCTGCGCACTTTTATTTCTGATAATATTTTCAGACAATAAGGCGTGGATAGATTTTATTATAGATGGAGATAAAGTTAATTCTTTTTTGTTCAGGATTAGAAACTTAATTGCTTCCTTGTGATTTAAAATCATTTGAGTTTCTAAATTATTTTTACCTTTAGCAATTTCATTTTCTAATATTAGTTTTTCAGTTTCAAGTAATGAGTATGTATTTCCTTCAAGAGCAGAGGACGCCCACGACAAATCAATAATGAGTCGTTCATAAATCCTTACTGAGTAGGTTTCCAAGTCAACTTGATGTGTGGGAGTAATAATTTTTAGTAATTTTTCACATTCAGTTTTGCTAATAAGATATGTCTTATTAGGTATATAATTATCTAAAAAAGATTTTTGATATTTTGAAAATTTATTTAATTGAATATCATTGGTTATAACTTTTTTATAATATTTTTTTTGTCTTATTTTTTTAGAGAATATGATTTCATTTAAATTTAAAAGTTCTTTAATTTTTCTCTGAGCAGACCTTTCACTTATGTTGTACTTTTTTGAATAATCTTCAACTGAAAACTCTTTGTCGGTCTTTTGACGGGGTAAGGTGGGCATTTTGTCGTTCTTTTCATTCATAAATAGCACTGTATCATAAGTCCGACAAGATTAAAAGTAGAGCGACAAACACCTATTTAATCAAGATATTTTCATCTTTTAATTGTGCGTTTTCAGTCTTTACAGAAATATAAAATAATGATTTAGGGCCAAGTTTTTTGATAAAATTGATTCACAAGATTTAAGTTAAACAACGATTTAAGTTAAACAACGATTTAAAATGTAATTGAACCACTAGATGTAAATGTATAAATTCTTTTTCCACCAACAATTGAGACAGACGGTGCTCCTGTAGTTGATATCGCAGCTGCGTAAAAACTTGGATAACTGATAATGACAATTCCAGATCCCCCAGCTCCTGGTGTTCCGGCATATCCAGCGCCTCCACCGCCATTACCAGTGTTAGCAGCTCCCGTGGTACCAACCTGTCCAGTACCCCAAGTAACTCCATTTCCACCGTAACCGCCTGCTGCGTAAGTGATAGTCGATCCGGAGATACTTGAGGCCACACCTATTCCACCGGGCGTTCCATTATTACTCCAACCATTATCCATGGCGGCCCCGCCAGCGCCTCCACCTCCGGCCGATCCGTTATCGCTTTGACTTAATGTACCTACAGATCCACCGCGATAACCTTGGCCAGCGGTTCCCGCTCCAAATCCACCAGAGACTGGATTACCACCGCCACCTGACCCTCCGAGCGAACCGGACGCACCACCACCCACTCCACCACTCCCGCCACCAATGGCCGTGATTGATGCGAATACCGAATTGCCCCCATTAGCACTACCGCCTCCACCGCTACCTACCGTCACCGTAAGCGCTACGCCTTTTACTACAGGAGAAAAAGGGCCCGAAAGCAAACCGCCAGCACCACCGCCACCACCTCCGCCACCGGTACCTCCAGATCCACCACCTCCACCGCCTGCTACAACTAAGTAGTCTACAGAAACTAGCGATTTCGATGCCAACTGCCCAATGATTGGAAAAAAGGTCGGATTTGAAAATGCATTTATTGAGAAAAGAATAAAGAAGCCTAGGACTGCAAAAAGTTTCCTTTTCATTGTTAGTACCCTCCGCTCCATGTCACATAGACGGTTGTACCATCGTATAAAAAAGTATAAATCGTGTCTTTTCCAGCTTGGGTGGCCGCATTTGCCGGCAAATATTTAAACGTATATCCAAGAAAATTATATATGATAGCGTTGCTCGCAGCAGTTCCAGTAACGACAAGTGTATAACTTCCACCAGCAACTAAATTTGTCAAACCGATGTCACAAGTTCCGGCCGCAATTGTATTAGATGGTGACAGTCTCTGAAAGTTACTCGTCGAATAATCAATGACACTGGTTCCACAAGTGAATGAAGTCGTAAAAGTACTCACAGTATTTGTCACCACGCCATTTACCTGAAGTTTCGATGCTGGCGTTGTCGTTCCAATCCCGACGTTACCGGTGGAATCAATAACCATTCTCTGTGTATTATTTGTACCGAAAACTAATGGATAAGTTCCAGTTGTCCCTATCGCTCCCTAAAATGTTTTCGGATTGAAAAAATCAAAAAGGTAAATTGATAAGCCAACAGAATTATAGACAAAATCTAGTTTCTAAAAAAAAGCGAAAATTCAAGTTGAACTTGATTAAATCAAGTGAGAGTTGATTATTATTTTGATTTAAAATTTAATTATTTGTTGAATTTAAAAAATATTTTCTAGGAACCCACGTATACCTAAAGCAATATTCTGAACTCCAGCCCAGAACAGACAAAAGTGAAGCATCGCTAGAAGAAGAGTGTAAGTTCCCACAGCTTTTTCTCAACACCTTCGGCGGTATCTTTTCACTAACGGCCGCCATCGTCGCTTCATAAACTCTTGCTTGAATTGTGCCTCTGGTTAATGCCTGTACAGAGCGATAGCGGGGCAACATTAGAAAGTAATTGGGATATGCTTTTTGGAGCTGATTGTATTGCGCTAACCATTTTTTATAAAATCTCTTCTGAAGAGAATAAAACCATTTTGGTTCTTTGGGAAATTCAAGGGTCTGGCTTCTGTTGTAATATTTGACTGTACCCAACTGTTTTCTTCTCAGTATAATTTTAAAATTATTGTCTTTAATTTCTATTTTTGAGAACGAAAGATCTTCTGATTTGAATCCCCAGATTAATATTAAAGCTAGGAGGAATGCTTGTTCTGGATCTGAGTCAGGGTTTTTTATAAAGCTCATCAACTTGTTGACGGTGGCTTCATCACAGACAGTTAACTGACGGGCCGGTCTTTTAATTTTTATGGAGATGCAAGGATTTATAAAAATGATCTTTTCAAACGTGCACCAATTGAAAAATTCCGACAGGCTACTGTGAGACTGAGAGATATAATATTGAGAATGACCATTGTCTTTTAAGAAAATATAATAGTTTTGGATATCAACAGTATTAAGGGAATATATATCGACAGAGCTCCATTGTTGAAAATAAAGTAGGAACTCCAAGCGAAGTATGATTGTTTTATCAAGAAGATGTTTATTTTTTTTAAATAAAATAAACCGTTCAATTGTTTTAAGCTTTTCTGACGGGAATCTTTTTAAAATTCTTATGTAGTACTGACTAAAATCTTCACTTTTAGGAGGAAGTACTCCTAGTTCGTTTAGCATTTTTCCAATTTTAACAAATGGACAACCAGTAAGCCCCATTACTACCTTGTATTGTTGATCAAAGAGTCTCGATTCGTGATAGATTCTTTCCCAGCTGGTAAATGGTGCGATTCGGTTCTCCGCTAGATATATTAGTAAGTCTTCGGTTTGCTTTAAAATCGGATATTTCAAATAGTAGCGATTAATATATTGCAGATATAGATTGAATAAATATTGATTATATTCAACTTCTATTTTGGCCAGAGAGGTATTGCCTTCAAGCTTGGCAAGTCTTTTTTTAAAACGATTTTGCTCTGAGCATTCGTAGCAGAGAAAAAGTTTTACATTAGTAAGTTTCACTACTTCTTTTTTACAAACGCTACATTTAGATATTGTTTTCATGAATCATAATCTTCAGGATTTGGAAAATCACTAAGGCCTTTCTTGGCGTGAGGCGTGTTTTTGTATGACAATTTTCTGGTGGACTTACTGGTTTTTTTTGTTGGAGTAATTTTTAGGATGTCCTGAAGATTGCAGTCGATCGCTGTGCAAATAATTTCCAATGTCTCCAGACGAATCATCGCAGGATCCTTGTTTAAATAATTACAAATGTTTTGCAATGAGATGCTAACGCCAGTCTTTTTGTGAATCATTTTTTTTAAGTCTGTGGCCGAATAAATTGAGTGCTTTTTCTCTATAAACTTTTTAAGGTTCCATTTGATGCTCATTCAAATTCCTTGTTTAATACGTCTAGTATTTTTTTATCCATCCATGCTTCCGAATGGCGTATGTAGCAGTGGACTGTGTTTGGAGTTACGTGACCTAGGAGCGAAATCAATACAGACAACTGATGAGGGAATTTCTCTATGAATCTTGTTGCAAAGATTCTTCTCATCCAGTGCCAACTAAAGTGAGATAAAATTGAAAAACCTTCTTTGTTTGCGATTTTTTCTATTTTTTTTAAGGCCAAATATGCTGAAGAATAATCTAATATCCCTCCTGATCTAGTTGGGAAAAGCAGTTTGGATTCTTCTTTTCCTTGAAGCAGTTCCTCTCGTATTTTTAAGTAATATTTTATGGTGTCGCGGGCCAACGGTGTAAAAATGGTTACTCTTGCCCTTTTACCAGAACCTCTAGTTCCTTTGGCATATCTCGTTTGAATCTTTTTACTTTCAAAAAAAAGATCTTGAACTTCAAGATGAATAATTTCATCAATTCTAAGTCCGCTTTCTCCAGCAAGAACAAGCATGGCATAGTTTCGATTAGCAATTAGTGGATACCTGGCATCGGATAAATAATTATTTCGAGCAATGGCATACAACTCATACAGCCTCTCGGGTTCAAATGGAACTCCTAGCTGTTCTCCATTGTAGACGTGGCGAGGAAAATCAAATTCACTTACAGGTTGTACGATGTCACTGTAACGATTTTGTATTCTTATGGAGGTTCCATTTTCAATAAAATAAGGAAACTCTAAAACATAAGAGAAATACTGACTAAGAATTCCCAGATAGGAGCGAACTGTTTTAATGGTGATTTCACTGTCAATTAAAGCATTGCTATAGTTAATAATTCGCTGCCTACCAGTAACGCTGGCCATGGCCTCCCAGGTGAACATTGTACGGTTGCCGGGTCCATGCAGCTCAAACCAATTATTTAAAAAACTTTTCTCTCTTGAAATAGTTTTTGGTGAATAATTTTTCATTCGATGAGAGTCAAAATATCTTTTTAATAAATTGTCGTGGTCGAGATATGGATTAAGTCCAGTGTAATCAATCGCAGAATTCGATAAAATATTTTCTTTTTGATAGGTCACCAGCTTAAGCATTAATAAATCCTTCATTTGAGGTTCAGATGCCCTCTTAACCGCCGTGAGTGGCCGGCATAGCTAGGTGCTAATGTCATTCTCATCCGAAAGATTGTTCATTCTTTCTCGGCAAGATGATTTTTTTCATATTTAAAGTTGATGAAACTTAAAATAGGTTAAAAAGAAAGTCTTTGAACTTGTTTGCAAAAAGACCTAGGTGATTTTCTCTTCCACGTCATTGGAATTTAAAGGTTCTTTCGAATTCCAGAACTTGTTTATTTGTCGAATGCCAAGGTTAAAAATAAAAGTTGTAAAATAGGCCTTGAAATTTTCATATTCAATTTTTTGTCCTAAGAATTTAACCCCGACTTCTATGCACTTTAATATAGAATTTAAAATATCTTCAATTTCTTTGTCGCGCTTATCTCTTTGGATCTCGTGATATTCTTTGTCGTATTGGTCTAAGTGCTTTTGTTTCCAAGATTTTTCATTGTCTCTCTGTCTTAGCGTCTGGCACTTTTCGGTGAGACATGCTCTTGGGTTTTTAACTTGATTTCTGGGGGTAAATTGAATATGACAGAACTCGCATGCATGCATTTGGCACCTCGGTTTTTGTTTTGATCGACATGATTGAGGTGTCATTTTTTTGATTAAATATCAAGTTTCACTTGATATAATCAAGAGACGATGGATTATTAGACATATGTTCTGGTAATCGTTTAGAAAAAACTTAATTTTATATTTTCAGTTCATACAAATTATTCAGTA
>JAQTTZ010000191.1 GCA_028710485.1 Bacteriovorax sp.
TTCCCATTTTTCAGAATCATCTATATATGCCCGATATAGCGATCTAATAAACTCTTGGTCTATATTAAAATTTATAAGTTTATTTATATTATTTGGAGCAAATTGTTTAAACTGGCCCGCTGGTGTATAGGCCGTGACACTTCCGTCTCTACGAGAACAAGTAATTGCTACTCCGAAATCTGTGCCAACAAACCCCTGAATTATTAATTGGAAGTTATTTGCATTAAAGTAAGGGCCGTGAGTGAAATACTCCCTCTGTCCAAGTGCTGTGAGCTTTACTAATTCCATAATCATAAAAAGATTATTTCTTTTTTCTTCATCAAGCTCATGAAGAACGCCTAACTCTTCGTAATATACTATCGTAAATTCCTTGATAGAGCTTTCATAAATTGGTGATAAAGAATAAGGCTTAGTCATACCAATAATTTTTTGCAACACTTCAACTGGAAGATCACATTCGGTAATTTTGATTGGCTTAAACTTAACTCCATTAATCACAAATTCATTTGAGATCGAAACCCATGGTAAAAACGCGATTGAACTCATTTGCTTAACTTCCTAGATAAATTTGTACAATCCTATTGTCTTTTACGAAATTAGTCTATTTTACCTTAGTGAGAAACATTCCCTTGCGCAATGACCCGTTTTACGTCAGAGGTTAATATAGGCCGCAGTTTATTTATAAATCTACGGAGACTGGCATGGAGTAAGAATAATAGCATTCATTAAAAGTGTCCTACCGCTGGTATACAGTGTTTTGGCTTCTTCCCCAAGGAAAGGCACCCGATGAATTAAAAAGAAGCTGTAACCCAAGACTAGACGGTAAGAGAGCTTTGTAAAATTTTAGGCACGCAGTTAATTCTTATTGAATTTCTTGTCATACTCAGTCAAGTAATTACTAAGGACAGTATGCAGCTTCTCTGCCTGAACTTTGGTAAGAAGATAATGCTCATGGGTTTCATCATCACCAACACAAATATGAAAATTCCAGTTTGAGCGCTTATTTATTCCATCTAGGTCATCAAGATCAAGTGAGGCTAGGAAATAAGATTTTCTAGGTTGCTTTAATTTCTTAAAAGTCACACTACCAATTCTTTTTCTTATCATCTTGCTAAATTCATCAACAGCATTTGTCATTGGCAACCTCAAAATTTAATCTTATTCGACAATTACACCTTTGCTCTAAAAATTGATTCACAATAGACTCTATACTTTAACTCTTTGTCACTTTCGATTTTATCAAAAGGCAAAATTTTTGTCCACGAACTGCCCATATACTCCGTTTCATAAAGGCATAAGTAATTTTCTGGTAGAAAAATTTTAATTGACCATTCCAGGAGTGGTTCGTAGACGTGCTTCTCCCAAAGATCCTTTCTATCTTGGTAATAATCTCGTGGATGACAGGAGTCACAGAAATAACCTTGCTCGCCCTTTTCTTCGTCTAAGTCAAAGTCTGTCAAAATATCAACGATGTAGTTTTTGTCTTTCCAGACCCAGACCTCAACCCAACCGTGACTTTTAAATATGATTTTAAGATTTCTCACTCTTGGAAAAACCAGACTGAAAGAATCGCTCCTTAATTCTATAATTTGTGGTCTAGTTGGAAATTTATAATAATTATTTTTCAACCAATTCCTGAAATTAATATAAGTGTAAGAATATTTGATTCGAGGTTTTTTCATACTGGCCTCCATTAATTACAATTGTCACTTAATATTTAAATCTAGCTCATTGAATCTTTGCCTTTAATTTTTCGTTCAAAAACTTCACTTACTGACACACGAATAAATTCCTTAAACTCTGGACTGAACTTTTCAAAACTTGGATGATCGATTAAAAGAACAATCTCGACATCAGTAAAGTGACAATGAATACTGGCTCGTTCAGGAGCTAACTCATAAAGGATTTCTTTCAATTGCTGCTCATTAAGCAAATTTAAATCTCTGACAGCATCTGTAATTTTCATCTCAGTCATTTTGAACCTCCTCATGTTTTACGGAGAGGGAGACCTTTCTTAAAAATATTCCCATATTATTTTCATCAAAATCTTCATTGTTAAAATTTAATACAGTATCCATAGCACTACGCAATCGCGTACTAGGGGTAGAAATCTTGCCATTAAGATAAAAAGCTAAATCATACCTCTTACGTTTTAAAAATAATTCGACTGCCCCATCAACCATATGGTCATGTTCATGGTGGCGAAAATTAATGATCGTAAGGAAATCTTTAAAATACTTCTGCTCAAAAGCTCGGTCTGCTAACTGTTTGTCCAAATCATATAGACCAATGTGTATTCCAGACTTTTCGGCCATAATCCACAGCTCAAAGAGAAGAGACCAGTCTGGATTTTTTTGTGCATATCGAGTTATCAAATAATCAATTATAAAAATGCGTTTATGGATTTTATCTTGATTTAGGGCAAGTGCGAATTTTTCTCGAATATAATTTTCGTCATTAACAAGAGGGAAATGCTGAATCTCTTCACAGGTCAAAACAAAATCACAACAACAAGCACATAAGCTATGCTGATTTCCATCTCTAAATTGAAATTTAAAATCATCCCTGAAGTTGAAATCCTGATCTAAATATTTTTGAGGAATTCCTCTTGGGGGTTCATTAGGTATAGTGACAAAAGCCCTCTCGGCAATTAAATAAAGGCCAAGATCATCAATTGCCGCTAAATAGTCTTTCTCTGTTATAAGTTTTTCAATTGCCCAAGTGTTTTCTGTTTTTACAGCTTCAAAAATCATTTTATAAAAAGATTTTACAGCGATTTTCTTATTTCCCTCTCTAGTGGCACTCTCGAACAGTGATAAATATAGTCTCTCCCAAATAACATCTGGGTAGGAAGAAAGAATTTCAAAGGCGATATTCACAATTTTTTCGTTCATAACCACCTCTTCCTCAAAGAGCAGAGTTGCATTATTGGGACTACTCTTTTTATTCGACTAAGGCTGAAAAACTTCAAAAAAACATTAAATTTTACATAAACTTAAATCTTCAGTGCCACATAATATTCTAATCAAATGGGCTAAGCTTCTTTTTTGCAACCTCTGCTTTTGCATCTTCTTCTTTTTTTGCAGTCGCTTTAAAGGATTCAGTTTCTTTTTCGCAATCTTTCTTAGTTCTAAAATAAGTGGCCGATCCAGCAGAATTACCTTCTTTGTCAGCTTTATTAATTTCAATTTTAACAACTTTATCATCTGTCCCCTTGGTTTCCTTGATAGCAACAAAGTTCGAAAACAGCTCAGTCTTATTTTTTAGGCGTTTAGCATATTCTGGAGCAGGTTTTCCTGCAATTTCTGTTTCTGTTTTTAAATCACGTCTCTGATCAGCAATCTGCTCCTCTGCATATTCTTTTTTTCCGAGAATGTCCGACGGTGAATATTCACAGTTGCATTCTGTGTGATTAAGTTGACACCATACGGCTTCTTTAGATTCTTCTTTCTTCGGTTGATTGTTAGTATCCGCAAACCATTCATACTGATTACAATTGGCTTTATTGATTTTAGGAATGAGATCCTCAGCAGACCTGGCTAGTTTTGCCATTTTTGCATTTACGGCTTTTCTCTGTGCCTTATCCATAGTAAGACTTTGTCGTCCAGCTTCTTCTTGTATTTTTTCATTTTCAGCAGTCAGTTTTTGAACATCTTTTTTTAATACTCGACACTCTTTCTCTGTTGAAAATGCTGATGTTAAAATAAAAATCGTCAATACTGGAAATAGCATTACCCTTATAAATTTCGTCATCTTCCTTCCTCCTTCTAATCACCAACTACATTTATTTTTTCTTACTGCTTTAATTTTTCATCATCAGAAGATTTCTCTGTTTCTTTTTTCTTTTCCACTAACTCACGTTGTCTTTGAGCGTGTTCAGCAGAGACTTCTTGGTAGGTTGTAACTTCTTTAGAATAATTTTCAGTGTGATAGTTTTTTGGGTAGGCATCTACCATTTTATCGACAGTGTCATTCCAATCTGGAACCATATATGAAAGATCATAGCTAGCTGGCCCTTCATTACGTCCCTCTACCGCTACGAACACTTCTCCAGTATTAGAGTCAACCATTGAGAGAAATTGTTTGCAATCGAGATACAGTTTCGTTCGATTAAAAGTCGAACTTTCTTTTTTACACTGAACGTGGCCAACGATAATAGAACCTACACCATACATTTTCCCCCATTGTGCCGTAAGCGGAATATAAACCCGCCTTTAGTTCTTTAAAATCTCAATGTAATGGGCCCATTTTTTACAAGCGGAAGATCATTTTTTTTGAAATGGTAAAAGATCTTCATAATCTTCTACTGTATTCGCAT
>JAQTTZ010000192.1 GCA_028710485.1 Bacteriovorax sp.
GTCGGGTAAAACGAAGAATTGCTCTAGGGCAGATATTGTAGAATTAAACCCAGGAAGAGCGATGAAAAACAAGGAAAGTCAGTTAGCAGCATAAAAATTTAGGCGACATATATCTTGAAAAATTCCGAGAACGTCTTTTACAGTTGACCAGTTCTTTTGATCTACAACATTTTTAAAAGATGGATTATGGACTAATGACTTCTTAAAGGATTGGTAGTGTCTATCACCATTAAGTCTTCTGTCTTTGTTAAGCCAGTTGAAGATAAGGTTTTTTAGGTAAGGTTTTAACTTGTAGTCGCTCAATTCTTTATTAATCACCAGTTCTTTATTCTTATATTTTACAACCAGCTTATCAATAGCTTCATCCATGGCAGAACTATCTTGTCCCCAGTTAGAACGCCATTCTTTACTTCCTCTAGACCATCCAAAGCATGGCTTCATATCTTCCCAAGGAGAGTATTCATCTCCTAAGACTTCTTTAATCACTTCAAACACTACATCTTTCTGACTCATTTTATTCATAGCTCCTTATCGGAGTGACTTCAACCCAACTTGAACAGATCGGATAGCTCAATGAAGTTTACAAATCATTGTTATTCTATTAGATTGTTCCGGTGAGGTTCCATTCTAGCCACCTCCACCACACCAGAATGAAAATAAGCTCTAGAAATAGAGCTTTTTTTATGTCTAAAATTCGTTACTTAAGTCCACATAAAAAGTTAAAAAGAAAAATACATCACTAGAAATCACCAAAAATAACCCCACTTGTTGTAAGTTTACTGGCATAGATTTAAGAGACCGTTTTAAAGCGTAGGATTTGTACCTATTTTACTATTCCGAACTAACACGTCAATCTTTCAATCGCTTAACAAACTTATAGCTATAATAATCATATAATTTCAAGGCATTAGATAGGTGGAAATGATGTTTAGTTTAAAATGTAGTATCTTTTCACCACTCTGAGTAGTGAAAATGCCACTTGTTTTAAACCGTATTTGGTTTAAAACGGTAGTTAAAATCATCAGTAATATAGGTGAAAACAATGAGCAAAATAAACCAGATACTTACGGAATGGGTTCCAGGCGATACCCACTCTTTAAGTTGGTTCAAGGAAAGAGGGATACCTCAGAACCTTGCCTATCAATATTTTAAGAACGGAACTCTCGAAAAAAGAGGGCCAGGAATCTATTCTCGAAAAAATGAAAAACTTAATTGGCTTGGGGGAGTCAGACTTCTGCAAAATGAACTGGGAAAGAAGATACATATCTCGGGAAGAACGGCGCTTGAGCTACATGGGCATTCCCATTATATGCCACTAGGTAAAAAGAAAATCGTAAGCCTCACAAGTTATCATAAAGAAAATCTCCCGAAATGGTTTTCGAACATCGACTTCTCATGCGAATTTAAGTTTAAAAATTCAGTACTCTTCACTAAAGATGTGGAGCTTTTTAATTACTCTGATGAAAGTGGCACTACAGTGCAAATATCTTCACGAGAGCTTGCGATATTGGAATTTATAAACGAATTGGATTTGAGATATTCTTTTGAGACAGCAGAAAATTATATGAATGGTCTCTTGGGGCTTAGATCAGATCTTTTACAAGACTTGCTAGAAAAGTGTAGTTCCGTAAAAGTGAAAAGAGTTTTTTTATATTTAGCTGAGAAACTTAATTACGATTATTTTAAAAAATTAGATCTAAGTAAAATAGATCTTGGAAAAGGCAAGAGACAAGTAATCTTGCAAAATTCACAGTATGACAAAAAATATCAGATAACAGTGCCAAAAGAATATGGGGAGAATCCATTTTGAAAGATATATATAGAAAACAGGTTGAATTGTTGTTGGATGTTTTAGAAATTTCACTTGTGGATTCTAGAGTTGCTCTAAAAGGAGGAACTGCAATAAATTTATTCCATAGAAATTTTCCTAGATATTCTGTTGATATTGATCTCTGCTATTTGCCAATAGAGGATCGAGAAACGACATTTAAAAATCTTCATGAGATTTTGGGCAAAATAAAAGAAAAAATCGAAAAAGATCTTGGTTATAACGTGAAGGTCACGAATCCCCTAGATGGTAAAAAAGAAACGAAACTCATTGTTACTAAGGGGAAAGTTGAAATTAAAATTGAGCCTAATTTTACTCTTCGAGGAAGCCTTTACAGTCCAGAGTTAAAGCAGTTGAGTCAAGAAGCAATAAAAGAACTCGGACGAGATATTACAATTAATTGTCTAAATTATGCCGATACTTATGGCGGAAAAATGTGTGCAGCTCTTGATCGCCAACATCCGAGGGATCTATTTGATATAAAATTTCTGTTAGAGGAATTACTGAAGAAATTAAAGACTCATTTCTTTTTTATCTAATTTCTCATAATCGTCCAATAAATGAACTACTAGATCCAAATAAAATTGACATTGATCGAGCCTTTGAAGATGAATTTAAAGAAATGTCAAAAACAGAAGTGTCATTAGATGAAATAAAAAGAGTCAGGGATGAATTTTTTGAAAAAATAAGGACAATTTTAAATACCAATGACAAGAAATTTCTAATGGGATTTGTTGATAATAATCCTGATTGGTCTTTGGTTCGAGATAATAAAATAAAAAATTATCCTTCTATAAAATGGAAAATGCTGAACCAAGAAAAAATGTCGAAAGAGAAAAGAGAAAAATACATTAAAAATTTAAAAACATTTTTTCAAATGATATGAAGAAAATTACTAAAAAGAAAAAAAAAGAAAAGTTTCAGGCACTCAATGACTTTAAGCAGACCTTAGAGAAATTTTATATAAAATTGGAATGGTCTATTGAAGAAATCAATAAATTTATAAAACGCTGTATTACTCGAGAATCAAACAATAAGAACAAGAAAAAATGAAATCTAGACTACACTCTCAAATAGTATTAAAATAATTTGAAATTGATGCTCTTCTTAGATCATTAAGTAGTTAAAACTTGATTGTGAAAAGTAAGCATTTAATGAAAAAACTCTTCGAAGGAGTGGCCCTGAATTTTGTGGCTATTTTGGCTACAATCACCAACTAACGATTTGATTTCGTTATCAGGTGGACACCTCTTTCAAGAAAACTTCATTAAATTCTTTATCTTATTACAATCATTTGGGAATTTTTGCATGCATTTGAACCTGTCTGGGGGCCTTCTAGATCTGTCGGCTTCATTTATCTGCATTTCTTCAAAGTTTCGGCAAATCAAAAGAAGTAAATTTCATTATAAAGAGTTAAAGACCTTGCTCGTACTGAGCATTGGTTGAATTAATTACCATATTTTTTAATGTCATTATTGCTTCGTCACTTTTATCTTTTGCTAGTAATTTTTCAAATTCTTGAATCAAGATGACCTTGTCTAGTTTTTCTTTTGAGCCGGAGCCAATATCAGTTAGGTCGATAAAAAATTCATCAAATAAGTCAGATAAGTCTTTTATCGCTTCAAGATTTAAAAATTGTTCATTATTGTAGATACTAGGGTAGCCACCCTTTTGTTTATCAACGGCGAAAGAAATACCTTTTACGTTGGTAATGGTGGTGGCCTTCTGACAGGTTTGCATACAGTTATCATCAATAGCAGGTTTGTTACATCCAACTGTTCTCTGGAAAAAACACTGGCGGCTCGTCATCATCAAAATTGGATGGTAAATACTGTACATCAGTTTAAATTCTTTCGGGCGAGTGATGTTTCTAATTTGAGTACGGTTAATCTCATTTGAGATAAATGCACCAGCGCAGTTAAACTCTTCTTTAAGTACAACAAGAGCATGGGAGTTGGTCGTATTCATATAGGGGCCAGCTATCCATTCGATGCCCATCTCATAAGCTTTATATGCTACGCCAGTATTGTTGGTTACAATCTTACTGGGCCGGAGCGCGTCTAGGATCTTAACTGCCTCATTATAATCTTTACCAATTTGTACCGCTGGAAACCAAGGAATAAAACGAGGGTTTCTCTTCAAAATTTCAATATACTTAGTGCAACCTGTTTTATAACTTTCAGGTAATTTAAAATAAATATCCGCATCGGTTACGTCACATAAGTGAGCATCCTGCTCTTCGCTAATTAATAGGGATAATTTCGTAACACTATTTAATTTAGGAATTTTGGCCAGCTTTGGAACTTCAGTAAAAGCTATCATATCAATTGAATTATTCAACAAATACGCTAATTGGTTTTTCATGGCCTTGATTTCTTTAAATGGTACGAAAAGATTTTTATCAAAGTTTGTAAAATCCATTGGGAGTAATAAGTACGTTGCATTATTGATATTCTTAAAT
>JAQTTZ010000193.1 GCA_028710485.1 Bacteriovorax sp.
TCATGACATTGCTGTCGAAGCAAGGAAAAAGACGATGAACAAGCATCGTCATGTCCTGAATATAATGACTCATGTGGATCCAGTTGAATAGCGGCACTTAAAAAAGAAAGCTTTCCGCCCTATGCATATTAATCTCTCATCTTCATCATGACTTCAGGTACTTTATTCTTTGCTACTTTCGACAACTTTTGCATCAATCCAAATGGAACACTTTTTAGTCCGTATTCCTCTTTGATATCTTCAATTAATTTTATCCACAGATGAGCAGTCATCTCGGCGTCTGCTAAAGCTCGGTGATGAACGCCATCGGTTTTTAATTTTTTATAGCGCACTAAAGTTTCAAGCTTACAGTTGGGTGCTTCAGGATAAATTCTTCTGGATGTGAGCATTGAGCAGGCAAACTCATTTTCTCTCTTATGTTTTATCCTATTAAATTCTGCATCCAGAAATCTTAAGTCGAAAGCAGCGTTATGGGCCACTAACTGATGGTCACCGATAAAAGTCTTAAGCTTGCCCATGGCCTCTTTAATACTAGGAGCAGTGGACAACATTTTATTGCTGATGCCAGTAAAGTTTTCAATAAAACCCGAGACTCTCATTTCTGGATTCATTAGGCTTTGAAAGCGATCTATTATTTGATTATTGCTTACTAGGACTGCTCCAACTTCGATAGTTCTATCGCCCATATTAGGAGAGAGCCCAGTGGTTTCAAAATCGATGATAACGACTGTGTAATTTCCCACAATTTTCCTTTGGCCTGTTTGGTATTGAGTTTTATTACCATAGATGATCAATTCACATTTCCGCAACCATTTTTTTATAAGGCAAGTTCATTGATCTTTTTTAATTTTTCTATTTGTATCTCTTTATAAAGTGCATAAATAAGAATCAGCGAAAAGAAGAGAGATGACCCAATAGTTCCAAGATCGAGTCCTCCCTTATCATGCGTCTTGGTCAAAAGGTCTCCGAATGTCGCACCAAAGGGTCTCGTCAAAACAAAGGCAATCCAGAAAAGTAAAATACCTGAAACTTTTGTGTAGAGATGAAATAGGGCGGTTATGACAAGAATAACCGCGATAAGTGCGGCACTAATCATGAACCCCAATTCTAAATTATCTGAGAGATAATCACCGGCAGCAGTCCCTAGTGTGTTAGCTACCAGAAATGCAAGCCAATAGAAAAGTTCCGCTCTGGCAGTTGTAATCTTTTCAACATTTAGGGATTTTTCTGTTTTATACCAAATTGCCAAGCAGATGATGAGTAACTCGGTGGTGAGAGACGATAAGCGACGGAGGTAAGGAGAAGATGGATGCTATCCTATCATCAAAAAGTAACGTCCACTTAGGTTTAAAGCGAAGCCCAGAAGCCCTAAGCGAAACGCCACAAATAGCGATTTGAGTACGCTACTATAGAAGGAATACCAAAGTCAGACCCCGTCAGCTCAAGTTGCAAGGGGATAATAATTTTCCTTCGCTTTTTTATTATTTTGATTTGTTTTACAATTCAATTTTTTATTTGAGAAAAAAATATAATAAGTAAACTCCTTGTAAATTCCGTTCGTTGCCGTCCCCCTAATATCCCCATAAAGGTATAAAAGTTACATAATCAATCATTTTTCCCAAAATTATCAAGTACGACATTTTGTATATTAGATAAAAAGTAAATATTAGTGAATATTTCCACCATTCCCATAGGGCGATATCTGATTTATTTTTAACGTGCTTATGCCATCTAACTAAAAAGAAGATAATTAAAAAAACAATAACATGGTGCCATCTTGTTAAAAGATGGAAGGGCATATCTTTTTCAAATGTAGTCCCCTCTGAATTGAGTGTTTGCCATATATTAAACTTCTCGCCAAGAACCGTGCAAATTGGATGAGAATTGGTAGTACCACGGCACGCAGTAATAAAAAAATAATCAAACAAAATTATGACTGAAATTGAGATTATGAGAAGGATCAATAAATCTCGAAATCTCATGTATCCAAAAATGAAGGAGTGTAGTTGTAGGAATTTATTTTTAACTTGTTTAATCATATATTATATCTTTTTAAAATTATTCCATTTATAGATCAGAGTTATAATATGGGAGAGTCGGCCCTATATCGGAATTTTTTTGGATTGTTGACCAGCGGATCTGATCACTATGATGCTAAATTAATATCAATCTCTTTATCCTCTTGTAAATAATTTAAATAAACTTTTTCAATCTTATTCCAATTTCTTGTTTCTTGAGACCAGCGATTTGGATTTCTTAACCTAGCTTCCTCATAAACTTTTTTCCTGTTTTCTAAAATTTTGTCATCCTTCATTGCATGACGGCTCGTTGGAGTAACAAATTTAATTCCACTATGAAGATGGATATTGTTGTACCAGAAAACAAATTTATTAACCCATGCATTTGCTTCTTCAATTGAGGCAAAAGGTCTCGAAGGATATTCCGGACAGTACTTTAACGTTTTAAACAGTGCCTCTGAATAAGGATTGTCATCTGACACTCGTGGACGGCTAAATGACGGCACAATTCCAAGTTTCTGAAGCGTCGCTAGCATCGTTGCTCCTTTCATTGCTCCGCCATTGTCTGAGTGAAGAATTAATTGATTTTTTTGTATTCCTTCGCACTCACAAATTCTTTCTATTAAGGCCGAAGAATATTCCATCGACTCAACATCAAAAACTTCTTGCCCTACAATTTTGCGACTGTAGATATCCATGTACATATAAAGATAATAAAACTTTCCAGCGATATCACTTCTTAGATACGTGATATCCCAGCTATAAATTTGGTTCGGCCCTAATGCGACTAAGGGGGCCGGTTTGTTGTGGGATTTCTTTTTAGACTTTCCTCTGTGCTCTAATAGTTTTTTCTCCTTCAAAATTTTATAAAATGAAGACTCACATGCAATATAAATTCCTTTATCTGCTAGTGACGGAACGATTTGAGTTGGTGCTAAATCAACATACTCAGCACTTGTCGATACTCGGATAATTTCTTGAACTTCTACCTCGGTGAGTTTATTTGCAGGAATACTCAAAGGTCCTCTGCGCTTGTCTTCAATATCCAATTTCCACCTCTTAAATGTCTTGATGTTAATTCCCACATCATCGCAGGCAACGTCGTGCCTTGAACCATTTAAAATGGCCTCTTCGATTAGTTCTAATGTTGATAATTTTTCGGTAGCTGTTACTCGTCTTCCTCGTTCACCCCGAACAAAAGCTGACTTTTTTTTATAAGAATAATTCTTGCTGCCATTTCTGCGAGCGCCTTATCTTTACGTTTTAAATCACTTGATAGTTCTTTTTTCTCAGCTCTAAGTGTGACAAGCTCTGGATCAAGCCTCGGTCGTCCTGGTGACTGCTGAGAGCTATAAAAATCCTGCTTCCACTGTTCAAGATCAGAAGAATGAAGTCCATTGGAACGAAGGAATTCTCCAAGCTGTTTTTCATTCATGGTGATGGTATGGGCTATTGCCTGAAGTTTTTTTGGAGTCCATTCATTTGATTTTTTCATGCCAGAGGTATTAGCATAACTTTTAACCCAATTGCGAATAGAAGCGTGATGTACGCCGGTTTTTACAGACATTTGCATGATACTTGGACCGCCAGGTGTCGTGATTTTCTGGACAATTGATTCTTTGAACTCTGCGGAATGATGATGTTTCATGGAAAGCTTCCTTTCCGCCCCTCGATTAATTGTTTTAAATTCTACTGGTCAACTTTCCAAAAACCGGGGGATATTAATCCATTCCGAATAATTAATTTCACCCGCCTCGACAGACAGTAAGAACAATTAAAGCATTATTTTGAAATAAATAAAATATAGGAAATTCGCGGCCCCCCCATTTAGAGAGAAATGAAGCCTTCGGCGCTCTGGTAGTTTATTTTTTTGGTTAGTCCTGCTTAGGTGATTAATTAATAATATATGGTTTAAAATTTTTGAGTATTTTTTTCTCAATTCTTTTCAAATACATACAGATTCAAGGAACAAGGAATGAAACCAAGGAGCATACGATCGGTATGTGATCGAGGTTGAACTGACGACGTGACACCGAAGATGTATGTATTTCAAAAGAATTAACTTTAGTTTTTTGTAAAATTGCCGTAGAATAGATCCACACAACACATTTTCAAAAATATTTTCTTCACTACCCGATAAGTATACTGCTCATGATTTAGTTTTCCAGTGAAAATTATTTGGCCTATTGTTTTGACTGTACTATTATACTTTCGATGTATAAATTTCTCACAAAAAAGCAAAGACAAGAACTTCTAGATGAACTCAGT
>JAQTTZ010000076.1 GCA_028710485.1 Bacteriovorax sp.
TACTTGCAATACGAACTTTCATAAGCCCATTGGAATCAAACTCCCAATTTTCATTTCCATAACTTCTAAACCACTGACCAGAATCATCATGCCACTCATAAGCAAATCGAACAGAAATACGATTATCATTGAAGGCCCAAAGTTCTTTAATAAGTCTATACTTCAATTCTCGCCCCCATTTTCTATTTAAAAATGCATGAATATTTTCACGCCCCTCTAAAAACTCTGATCTATTTCTCCATTTTGAATCTTTAGTATAGGCGAGAACAATTTTATCAGGATCTCGTGAATTCCAAGCGTCTTCAGCTAAACGTACCTTTTGAATAGCTGTTTCTTTGTTAAAAGGCGGCAACGGTGGTTTTGATTCGATCATATATATTCTCCTTGATTGAGATAATTATAAATTTCAACTCAGCCTCTGATAAGCTTGAGATATCAAGTTTTAAAAAAATAGAACTCTGGCTAAAATTATGTGAATAAATCCTCTAAAAGCGACTCTTTACTGCCGAAGATATTTATATTCATTCCTGCAATGACTATTTTTCTCTTCCAAATTTGGCAGTTAAGGTGCTTTTGGCGATAGTATTTTGCCCAAGGTAAAACCCAACAAGTGCACCCGATGCTTCTGAGGTTAAATCTAATTTTTCTATTTTTAAGGCATATAAAGTAAAAATATATCGATGAGGTTTATCACCAACAGGCGGGCATGCTCCACCAAAACCTGGTTTTCCAAAATCAGTCCTCCCTTCTATTGCATTTAATGGTAATTTTTTAGAATTACTTCCTGAACCTTGTTCAAGCTGTGTCACAGATGATGGAATATTAAAGACTGTCCAATGCCACCACCCAGAGCCCGTAGGTGCATCTGGATCATAAACGGTTACAGCAAAACTTTTGGTACCGATGGGAGGATTTTTCCATTGAAGCAAAGGAGAAATATTTTTCCCAAAGCAACCAAAACCATTAAATACTTGTTGATCTGTTAATCTAGCTCCATCTTTAATATCAGGACTTGATAATTCAAAACCAAAGCTTGGAATACTAATCACTGAAGTAAATAAAATTAGAAAAAATATTTTTAACATAAGGAACCTCTGCAAATAGGTTGTACTACGACCTATTTACTTATGCAAGCGGAAGTTCTGAATAAACTTTTACAAACTCATTTTGAACTGTATTGGCACTACGACCGAATAGTTTTGCATACTTGCTTGAAACATCTTCATCAATTTTCATAATTGTTGGAATAAGTTTTTTTCCCTTAGATGTAAGTGTGATTTGCCAAACTCTAAGATCATTTGGATTTTTAACCATTTCTATAAATCCTGAAAGTCTTAAGGACTTCAACATTGCATTTATAGTCGCTTTATCGACAATAATTGCATTCATTAATTCCGCCTGGGCCATCTCTTCATGCAAATATAGGTTCACTAATATTCCAGCTTGCAAAGGCGTTAAGTCTATTTTTTCAAGATGCAAATTGTAGTCTCGAGAAATATATCTTCCCACTTTTGTAATTAAATATCCAATGCTTGGTTTTTCTAATTTATTTTTCATACTTTAAATTAATCAAAGAAGTGTTGTTAAATCAATATTAAACAGTCATCAAGTAATCATTGGCCTATAGAGGATATGGCAACGCTAGGATTGAAGAATATTATTTTTCCATTGTCTATTTTATTGTCGAAGTCTGTGGAAGCTATGTTAAGATTGTGAACTTATTTAATGGTTGATGCCCATCAGTTGTTTGCAATTCCTTCGTCTATGATTACAGGCTTAGCTACCTTCCCCCTTCCGTTGATCATTAATATTTTAACAAAAAACTAGCTCTAGTCAGGCAGGTTGTGATCTTTAGATAAAACTCTCTTGGATAGATTTGAATTCTGAGACCACAGTAAATCATAAAATGATTTCAAGGGATCACATTCGAGGCCCATCATGGAGAACCTTCTAAAAAGACAATTTTAAGCTTCTGATGGTCATGAAAAGTCTGTTTTAAAGATATCTCTTCCAAGATTAATTATATTTGAAAATAACTGAATAAAACGGTTGGTTGATATTGTCGGCTAAGGCGGATTAATTGACAAGAATGCTTAAAAAGGTCCACGTCTGGAAGATGACACGGGCAAAAAAGCTCCGCTCTCTTCCTCAAATCTTTCCATTGAATTTTGCCATATAATATAATCGAGGTAATATATGTTGCAAATATTTTTAGTCACTTTATTTTTCAGTTCAAGCTTATTTGCCATAGATTGTAATGGCATTAATAATGGCGAAGAAATCAGATTGGATATTCCAGGTAAAAGTCTAGAAACTTTTAAAACTCAAGATCAAGATGGCCTTGGAACTTGCGCCGCAAATGCCACGAGTCTGCTGCTTCACTCGCTTCTTCCAAATAATCCAGATATCTCCTATCTTCAGTTGGCGAGCATATATCATCAAGAAGATTTAAATACCAAAAGAGATGATGCCCGTAATAAAAATGAATTTGAGGTCTATGCCAAGAAAATTGTCACGGCTAACGGTGCAGCAGTGGCCTCTGGCAATTCTTTAGAAATTGCAGAAATGAACCGCTGGCAATTGGGAATTGATTCGGCAAATATTTGCAGTATCATTGAAAAAGCTAAAGGTTATCAAAAATCATTATCGAGCGGTATTTGCCGGAGTAACACTGTCACACTTGAGCGACTTGCTGGCGGTGCGGATCGAGACTGGAAACAGAAAAAAAGCCTTTTGGCCATCTCAAAATATATGAATGAGTTTCAAAAAAAATTTAGTGTCGCTAAAAAATACAGCAAAGAGGAAGTAAAAAATAATAATGAAGCGCGCTTTGCCTATATTGCTTTCCAAAACGCCTTGGATGAGCAAATAAAAAACAAGGAAATTATTTTCGGAAAAAAATGCCAATCTTTTTCTCCTGAAATGCTTTGGCCTGTTTTAAAGTCGATGAATTATGAAATATTAAGATATCAAGATTGCCTTGTTCCCGGCAAAGAAAACTATTCCCCTTGCAATATCTTTTCTAAAATTTTAAGTGTGACGAAGCGTAATGATGGAACAATGAATGTTGACTATAGGCCAGAGTTTGTAAATTCATTATTGGAAATTTTAAAACAATCAAAAGATCCTGCTCCCACCACAGACATTACGGCCAATATATACCAGGCAATTCAAACTACCACGAAATCTCCTATCGATAAATTTGGTGAAAAAGCGATGAAAGAAATACTGGCGACGATTACGCCCAACTCGCTCACGAAGTTAGCGGATGAGATGAAAGAAATTGCGACAACTGGATTTTCAAAAAAATGCAACGAGAGAGAATTAATGGATTATCTGGTGAGCAATGAGTTTAAACTTGATGCCAAAAATGATGAAATTCTTTGTCAATCAATGGGGCTGGTAGAAAATGTCAAAGACGTGATTTCTTCAACGGCCCAAACCGACTTTGCAGATTTAGATAAGGTCCGCACATTTCTTCTAAAAGATGCCAATCTTAATTTTGATGAAGTAATAAAAAATCTTTATGCGTTTGACTGCTTACCATCAGATAAAATTCAAATTCCGGACGGAGTAAGTTGTACAAAAATGGGTGTAAATCGAGCAGATAAAAATAAAATTAATGCAAAAATACTCAATGAGCTAAAGAACAATCGGGCCGTCGGAGGAAACATTTGCGCTTCAATTATTAGTAAACCCCGATCCCAATTTATAGCAGGAGAATGTGGGGCGCATGCCATTGGTTTAGTGGGAGTAAAATGTGTTAATGGAGCAATGAAATATTTAGTGAAAAATTCTTGGGGAATCAGGGATCGAGCAAAAAATCCAGCACTGACCAATATAACTGATGGCACAGGCCAGGGTTCTTTCTGGTTTGATGAGCAAAATTTCTTTGATGGATTTCAGGAAATCTACACGATGGGAATCAAATGAAAGCATGCATAGTTTTAATTATATTTTTTAATTTTTTTTCGATTTTTGCTTCAGAAACCAAATATCAAATTTGGGGCACAGGAAAAAATTATTATGCATTTTCAGTGGAATCCTCCACTAGGGCACTAGTGTCTGCCAATTGCCTTGATTCTATAGAAAAATGTAAAGCGATAATGGCAAAAAAAACTCCTAAAAAAATAACAATCACTCAGGCACAGTTAAGTGGAGGAAAAAATCCTTCCTCGCTCTTATGCTCTCTTGGGCACCATGGAGAAGTTGTGGTTCTTCAAGACTCCAAAGGCAATGAAAATTCTTTTTGTCTTTTTGCAGATCACACAATGATAAGCGCTAGCGATCTAGATCGATAACGATCTGCTTGAAAAATTAAATAAAGTCTTTTAAGGCCAATTCGATAACACCTTTAAGATGATTATTGGCCGTCTCATAATCAACAACTGGAGTCATTACCAAAGTTGTCGGATTGTTGGTTATTTCTTTTGCAAAATTTACGGCCAATTTTTTTAGCATCAACGGCCATTTTTCTTTACGCTCGTTAAGTGGAATTTTATTAAAATAATTATTCCATAAAAGTCCGCGTAAATGAGCAAAAAATGTATGTGCACTCACCTTCTGTCTTTTTAAATATTCTCGATAGCACACATCTAGAGTCCTTAATTGAGTAAAGTCTCGGGGATCAGAATTCAAAATATTTTTTATGCTCGCTGGATCGTCTAAACTAAGAACTGCTCCTAGATCAGCAAATAATTCGTGAATCGCAGTTGAGTAAAAGCCATTAAGAGAAGGATCTAGGTCCTCTAGGTCTGTTTCAAGAATTCTGGGGGGAATTGCTTCGAGCTTAACTTCAACAAGCATCATTTCTAACTTTTTCTTTGTATTCAAATAAGTAGTAAGCTCGGCCGTAACCTCATCAACATTATCGATGGTAATGTTTTTAAATTTTCCAAATAAATCATCTCTTCGCAAACTTTTTATTTGATCCATTGCTATTGAGATATTTTTTTTAGAAAAAGATATGGGCCCATGCTCTTTGTAGATTTTAAACGATCCAATAATAAATTTAATTTGATCCATTTCCATTTGCAATTTGGCGATGCTTCTCCTTTGAGCGTTTATCTTCAAAAGTCTTCTGCTATTTTCAAGTTGCTGTAGACTAAAATCAAATATTTTTTTAAAAGAAGGAGAAAAATTTGCTATTTCTTTATTGAGAATCAAGTGAAAATACTCATGAAGAATAATTGGAATATTGTGGTCAGCATCTGATTTATTGGCATTAGTGAGGTTAATTTCAAACAATTTAATGACAGCTTCTTCTTTTGATGCCTTTTCATCAAATACAACATAGACATCTTTAGGGACATCCTCCACAAGTAGAATTGAATTTGCTTTATTAATTGCTTGTTGCGCAGACCTTAAATCGTCTGTGATAGAAGTCTTTTGCGGTTTTTGCTTGCCACCTAACCTTAGCTGCGTCAGCTTTGCGGGCACCAGTGAAGGGGCAATTTTTAAAATAGGATCTTTTGTCCTATGAAAAATTGAAAATAGGCCTTTAAAAAGATCACTGCATTGATTCGTTTCGCTAGCAGGGGCCCTTTGATTGTTATTGGTATAATTATTTTCAATGCTTGAGCATGAAGCAAAAAAAAATATCATAAAAAAAAGACATCTATTCATGCATTTTACTATCGACGCAATTTTCTATAACATTAGTCAAATTAGTGCTCTAAAATTAGAAGGCGGCATAGAATAAGCGAGATCCTCGGTTAATCGGACGCTCCCCTCCTTATTTGTAAGATTTCGTCACAACTTCAAATTTGCAGGTCTATGCAAAATTATGCAAGAATAGCTCACTTAAAACTTATCCTAGGAAAAGAATGTGAATTTAAAATTGTCTTTAACCGTATTTATTTTTTTATCTGCTCATAGCTATGCCGCAACTCCATTTAACGGTTATATTGTCAAACTAAAAAACACTGATAATTTTCTTGCGGATAAAAGCGTTTCAAAAATGGTAAACATTGAAAAACTCACTAAAACTTCATTTGGTAACTTTGCTAAAATAGCAGCGAAAGATGGCTTCCTTGAGCAGTCATTAGAATCACTTAAAAAAAATCCAAATATAGAATATATTGAACCAAATTATATTATTACTTTAAAAAAATCTTCGTTTGTACCTAATGTACCTAGCGATACTTTTTTTGAAAAACAATGGGGATTAAAAAATACTGGCGATCATGACACTAAATTAGGTGAAGATATAAACGCCACTAAAGCTTGGGAAATAACCAAAGGCTCTAAAGAGGTAAAGATTGCGGTCCTTGATTCGGGCATTGATTACAACCATCCCGATTTAAAAAATCAAATAGAGATCAATGAAGCAGAAAAAAATGGATTGCCCGGAGTAGACGACGATAATAACGGCTATATTGATGACATTTATGGATATGACTTTAATGCTAAAAAACCAGATCCGATGGATGGTAATGGACACGGCACCCATTGTGCCGGAGTGATTGGCGCTCAACACGATGGCCTTGGAGTTGTTGGAGTTATGGCCAATGTAAAACTTATTCCCGTAAAATTTTTGGATGATAAAGGCGCTGGCGAAGACATTGATGCTGTCGCTGCAATCGACTACGCTATAAAAAGAGGCGCTAAAGTCATGTCTAATTCCTGGGGAAGTGATGAAAAAGTTCAGGCACTTTATGATGCGATCAAGGCCGCAGAAAAAGCCGGCATCGTTTTTGTTGTTGCCGCTGGAAATGATGGAGCTGATAACGATAGAACTCCATCATATCCAAATAATTTTGATATCTCTAATATTATTGCAGTTGGTGCATCAAATAACAGAGGCAATCGAGCATCGTTTTCAAATTATGGTTCTAAAACTGTTCACGTCTTCGCTCCAGGAGAAGATATATTCTCCACAGTAAACAATGGAGAATATGATTGGATGTCTGGTACCTCAATGGCCGCACCATTTGTTTCAGGAATTGTTGGACTCTTGTTATCAAAAGAACCAAACCTGTCTCCAAAAGAGATACGTGAGAGACTTATTCGTACTTCTGTTGATAATAAAAAACTTCAAGGTGACTCTGCATCTAATGGAAGAGTGGATGCTTATCGCGCACTAATGAATAAGTAATCAAAACCTTGGATTGGATAAAGCATTAAGGTAAAGTTGGAGCAGTGATAGATTGTTGATTGCCAGTCAGTTGATTTAAAAATTCAATAAGATCATTTTTATCACTCTCATTCATTTCAATTTTTGGAAAATCGATTGAGTTACCAAGCACAGCGGGTGCTTTTCCCGAGTGATTGTAAAACTCTATAACTTCGCGAAGTGTTGCAAGCTTCCCATTATGCATATAAGGACCAGACAAAGCTATATTTCGAAGAGTCGGTACTTTATATAAAACTCTTTTTTTGCTAACATCTCCTGGAAAATCAGAACTAGCTAGCTCCAGTCCTTTAGGATAACAACGAGGGCTAAGTTTTTCGTTTGTAAAATTGCTGCCTTGGTGACAATTTACACATTTGAATTTATCAAAAAAAAGATTCATACCTCTTATTGCCGATTCATTAAGTGCGGTCTTATTGCCAGCTTTGTATTGATCAAAGGCCGAATTTCCAGATAGAAGTGTTCGTTCAAAAGCAGACAAAGCTAGCGCGACATTTTTCTTGTTTGCTTTCTCTTGAAATGTTTGCTGAAAAAATTTCTGATAGCCTGAAATTTTTCTGATTGTTTGCAAGGCATTATCAACAGTATTTCCCATTTCTTTGGGATTTAGGATGGGGCCCCAAGCTTGATCTTCTAAGCTTGATGCCCGCCCATCCCAAAATTGTATTTTTGAATAGGCCCTATTGAATAGAGTTGGGACATTGCGATCACCTGTTTGCTTTCTTACGCCTACTGCAACCTCTGCACCGTTAGTGAAAGCGTGAGAGGAGAGATGGCAAGAGCTGCAAGAGATACTGCCATCAACAGATAATCTAGGATCAAAGAAAAGCATTTTGCCAAGTTCAACTTTTTTGATTGTTTGAGGATTCTCTTCTGGTGAAACAAAGTCATCTAGCCCGAGCGGAACGGAATAAACTACTTTATTGTAAAAATTAAACTTTGTTACACAATAACTTAATACCACGACTGATAATAAAAAAATTAGTAATTTGTTAATCATTACTTTATGACAATGAAGCCATTGCAATGCCAGCAAAGAGGAATAAACATTTCATATATTTCCTTAATTGTAATAAAAAACATACGTTATATCGTATCACGGAATATCTATTTTGAACAAGTTGACATTGATCGAGCTTTTTTTATAAAAACCTAAAAATTTACGAGATCATTTACTTGAATAGCAAATTTAAGAAAAGTCGCACTTTTTCAACAAAACTAATCCATTTTCCATAAATATTATCGAGAGAGGATCACTTAATCCGGAAAAAAATACACTATAGGATGATCTTTTTCGTGGATAAATGCATTCTTACCTAATAAATATTAAAAGGATTACTTAGCATGTGCCAGGGCAATGACAAGAGCGAGATAATCAAGCTTGAGAATGTTTCAAAATCGTTTTCAAAAGAACTTATCCTTGATGACATTAATTTTACCTTTAAAGCGGGAGGTTTTTATTCCATCATTGGTAAATCGGGTTGTGGCAAATCTACTCTACTTAGATGCCTTAACGGATTGGAAATTTTGGATCAAGGCCGAATAGATGTGAATGGAATTGTTCTTGAAAACAATCCGTCGGATAGCGATAAAAAAAATCTTTTAGAAAATTGTCAAAAAGTACGCAAGTATGTAGGGATGGTATTTCAAAGCTTTCAACTTTTTCCCCATATGACTTTATTAGATAATGTTATTAAACCACAAATGATTGTTAATAAAATAAATGGAGAAGAGGCCCGAGTGAGTGCCATGCGTTTTTTAAATAAGGTCGGACTTTCTTCACATCAGGAAAAATATCCTTACCAGTTATCCGGTGGTCAACAGCAGCGCGGATCAATTGCGAGAGCACTCGCTCTAAGGCCTAAGATTATGTTGTATGATGAACCTACCTCAGCGCTTGATCCGCAGTTAGTGGATGAAGTTCACCAGGTCATGCGTGATATTGATCATGATTCTATGACTCAAATTGTAGTAACTCATGAAATGCGTTTTGCTCGAGAAATTGCCGATATTGTTATTTATATGGATAAAGGAAAAATTGTAGAGGCCGGTGATCCAGATGAAATTTTTTCTAACCCTAAAGAAGAATTGACTCGGCAATTTTTAAGGAAGTTTCTATGAAATGGATTTTTTATTTTATTTTCATTTCTCTAGCTTCATCATCATTATTTTGTTCTCAATCCTTGGCAAAAATACCAAATCCTCTTAAGTGGGCGGCCGATACAGAATCAGGTGCACCGTTTGCCATGATAACAAATGATTCAAAAAATCCTCTTATTGGATTTGAAGTTGAAATTATACAGGCCATATCAGAAGAGCTTGGTGTTAAGTTAGAATTTGTTCAGAATGCTTGGGATGGATTAATACCAGGATTGAAAAATAATAATTACGATTTAGCAATCAATGGAATTGAGATCACACCTGACCGCCAAGCGGAAGTTAGTTTTTCAAGGCCCTACTATTCTACTTTTGAGCAACTAGTAGTAAGAAGTAATCAGGAAGGAATAGAGTCATTAGGTGATTGTAAAAAGAAAAAAGTTGGGACTTTAAAATTTTCACTTGCCCAGCGTATATTAGAGGCCGAAGGTGATATTGAGGTTTTGACTTATGAATCCGAGGTTGCAGCGTATTCTGATCTTAAAAATAAACGCACTGATGCCGTCCTTTTAGACTCACCTATTGCCATTTATTACGCCAAACCAGATATGGAATTAAAGTTAGTAGGTTCACCCATTGGTCAAATACTTTACGGCATCGCGATCAATAAAGAAAACAAGGAACTTGGAAAGGCCGTCGATAAAGCTTTAAAAAAAATTTCAGAGAATGGAAAGTTGCGTGAAATTTTAGATCGCTGGAATCTTTGGAGTCCCGTAATGGCCAGCTATTTAAATGACCAGCTCCCATCTCGTACGCCACCAGTGGCCTATCAAGAATTTCTGCAACGTAATTCTGGAGAAAAAACAATAACTGTTAAATTAAAACAGTATTATAATTTTCTTCCGGCCCTCTTAAGAGGAGCTTTGATGACTCTCAAAGTTTCATTAGCGGGTATGTTCATTGCTATTATCCTGGGATTTATTCTTGCTGTAATGAAGATCTATGGGAGCAGTTTTATTTCTTGGACTGCGACCTTTTATATTGAGATTATAAGAGGAACACCACTTCTTATTCAGCTATTTTTTATTTTTTATGGACTTCCCTATTTGGGAATTAAATTCTCCCCTTTTGTGGCAGGCATTTTAGGTCTAGGTTTAAATTATGCGGCTTACGAAGCAGAAAATTATCGAGCAGGAATTTTTTCTGTTCCGAAGGCCCAAGTGGAAGCGGCGATAGCTTTGGGAATGAATCAGCGCCAAGCGCTCTTCCACGTCATTTTGCCACAAGCTTTTCGAATTGCACTTCCACCAATGACCAATGATTTTATATCACTTCTTAAAGATTCCTCTTTGGTCTCGGCCATAACAATGGTGGAATTAACTAAAGTCTACGGCCAGCTAGCGTCGACTTATTATGATTATTTTGGAACCGGGATACTCGTTGCTTCAATTTATCTTTTCCTAGGTTTACCTTTTATTAGAATTGCACGCTATTTTGAAAGAAAACTCAATGTTGAACTTAAAGAAAAAAAAATGATTGGTTAAATTGTTAACCTGGATTGCTTTCAGGATCCCCTTGGCATGTCTGTAATTTATACCCATGTAATTTGTGGATAAATATCAGGATCTCGTTGATAAAAATGGTATTAAGCTAACATATTCTTATATCCAACCAAATATCAACTTGAGGTGTCTTTGTGCTGAAAATTATTTTGTCAGGTCTTATAACAAGCGGAGTTTTTACAGTGGCCGCAGCATCGGATCATGAAATATATTGGCAAAATAAGGATCTTGATATCATTCATAGCAGTTCAACAAAAGTCACAAATAATGAGGAATTCATTGCGAACCTTCAAAAAGTTTTGGCGGATAACTTATCAGCAGATAAGTTCGCTTTTATGAAAGAGATTGTGCCGATGGCGGTGAACGCTAATGAAGAGGTGGAACTTGAACGGGATTTTTTGGCAAAATTAATGAAAAAGAAGGAGATCACAGAAGAAGAAAAGATTGCCCTTACGGCGCTTCATTTTAAATACAATACTGACGGAATTACCAATGAAGAGAATGCACTTAAAGAATTAAAAAGGAGAATAAATATTGTTCCCTTGGATTTAATCTTGACTCAAGCAGCACTCGAATCAGGATGGGGTCAGGCACCTGCTGTGGAAAAATGTAATAACCTTTTTGGAATTCATGGTAATAATGGACTAGAGATTTGTGATACCCCATCAAAAAAAATAGCACACTTTGATTCGATTCAAGCATCCGTTAGCTTTCACATTCTTAATCTTAACCGAAACGCTGGTTATACAGAATTTAGAGTGCATCGCCAGAAAATTCTCGAAAATAGTGATTCACTTACAGGAATTAAGCTAATGCCTGATTTGATAAATTACTCTATCCGAAAAAAGGCCTATACCGATGAACTTATAAGTTTGGATACCAATAATCATTTATTGTCATCGGTAATTGAGGCCCTTAAACTCACCGAGCACTAAAGCTAAAAACTCTCTCATATTCATATAAAGAGATATTAATTTTCTGACACTTTATACTTTTTTTGAGTTAAAATTAAACTATTTCTTGGGGTGATATCTTTTTTCGAGGTTAGATTTTGAACATAAAAAATTTGCCTAAAGTTGCATTAGTTCTTATTGCTACTTTTGGAGGAGGTTATATCTCCCGTTACATACAAAATAATTACTTCAATCAAAAAGACATTAGGAATTTATCATATAAATTGCATTTCCACGATATTTCAAACCAGCTAATCCCTCCATTTTATTATCAAGTCCCAAACACAATTTCCAAACAAAGATTGAAATTTGTTTTCGGCCCAGGTGTGGCCGTTGCTGATTTTAACGGTGATCACCGGATGGATTTTATTATTCCTAATAGCGATGGAGGGCTTGATTTATATCTCAATACAGGTAATGGACAATTTAAACTTGCAGATGAATCGTGGGGGTTATCACATTTATCAGATTCAGATTCAGATTCACTTATGCTTTCACCTGTTATTTACGATTATCTTAACAATAATCGGCCAAGTCTATTTGTCGCTGGTCTTGGTTGCTCGAAATTACTTCGACATGATGGTGATCATTTCACTGACGTTTCAAAAAATTCAGAAATTATAGATTGCAAAAATAGTCAAAGTGCCGTGCCTATTCAATTTAATGGTAAGGATCAGGTCGATCTATTTATTATACGATATTTTAATGATTCGAATGTTTTTGATCAAAGTCATAAAAACTTTCTTCATGAAAATCGATTCAATGCTAAAAATGGCGGACAGAGCTCATTAATAAAAAATTTAGGCAATGGAAATTTTAAAAATATAACATCTTCAAAAGGTATTACCTCAACGCCTTGGAGCCTGGATGCAGGTTGGGCCAATTTGGATGGAGAAAATAATTATTTATATCTGGCCAATGATTTTGGACCAGATTCGCTTTATCGAATGACTGATGATGGTTTTATTGATGCTTCTAAAAGTCTTGGTTTTCCTGACCGACGACTTGGAATGAATGTGTCTTTTATTGATTTAGATGGATCAGGAATTCCTTATACTTTTGTAACGAATGTTTATTATCCTCGATATGAAGAATTTGGAAATTTTCTCTGGAAGTATGATTCATCAAAAAAGCAGTTTACCGATCATGCTCGCGACTTAGGCTTGCACAATTGTTTATGGGCGTTTGGTGTGGCAGCAGGAGATTTTGACTTAGATGGCAATCAGGAAATGTATGTGGCCAATGGATTTATTACCAACAAAAAAGCTAATCAAGGTAGCGATCCAACAGCTTATATGCAAGGTATCTATGCCTCTTTCCCGGGGATTTTGACCAGTCGTGATGATACACATCTTGGAATTTCTCATCTTGGGCAAAATCAAGTTGATTGTCTATTTTCTTCTAATCAACAACAAAATCATTTTACCGATTATGCAACTGAATCAGGTATAATTGACCCTAATGATGATAGAGCAGTGGCCATGATAGATACTGAAAATAATGGACGCTTAGATTTAATTGTAACTAGTCGAAAGGGATCAATTCACTTTTTAAAAAATAATACTCCCCTCTCAGATCATTGGGTTGGTTTTCAATTAAATCCACTTTATCGATCAATTGGGACAAAAATAGAAATCATACAAAATAATCGTAAATTTTATCGCTGGAATACAGGAGGAAAATCTGGTTTTATGGCCTACTCAGACCCACGAATTCATTTTGGGTTGCCGAATAATACTCCAGTTGATCTAAATATTTATTGGAATAATAAAAAAGTTAGTCATTTGACTCAGTTAAAAACAGGCAAATATTATGAAATCAATCGACCCTAGAATTTTACAAGCGTCTGTACTAACATTGTACTCAATTATTTCTCGCGAAATTTTTTTAATTGAACGTTCTCACTATATAACTATTTCGGTTGTCATTTTATCTTTCAGCCTAGAGTTTTTATTTTCAAAAATAACAAAGCGTCCACACGATATCTCACGGCCTATATTATCGGAGTCGCTTCTTCTATTATTGTTGATTCACCTTTTTATTGGATCTATTTAATAACAGTTTTTATGGCGCAGTTTTCTCGTTGCTTTATAACCATTGATAAAAAACACTTTTTAAATCCCGCAACCTTCGGATTGGTTTTTGTCTTACAGTTTTTTGCAGGTCACGCAATTTCAACTCAAAAACTTTTTTCCGCGTATATTATCACAACAATTTTATTTCTCGTTTTGGGATTAATAACTTCGTTTTATGCTCGTCAATTAAGAATTTCATTGTCATTTATTCTTGGTTATTTACTCATGGGATTACTTCGCTTGGTTTTATTCAACGTTCCACTGGTCTCGATACTCGGAATCATGATTACGCCAACCTTTTATTTATTTTCTTTTCACATGTTAAGTGATCCGGTTACGGCACCCAAAAATAATAATGACAAAATATATGCTGGTGCAATAGTTGCCCTCATCGACGGAATATTTCGTATGGCCGAAATTCCATATGGTCAATTCTATGCCTCATTGATTACGGGATGCATTTTTGCTTTATATCTATCTAATCCTAAAATGAAGATCGTCGCTAATGAGAATATTCAAATTTAAAGCTTCACGTGCCTTTAAGTGACCTGTATTCGAGGCGGGTTGCAAATACTAGCAAGACAGCAATCATATAAAATCCCATGGAAGCAATAAAAAGTTGCCTATTACCAAACACGAGTAATAAATCATTAAAGAAGCAAAAAACAACCAGCGAAGCAAGCATATCCCAGACCAGCGCAAATGATGAATAATGATTATTTTCCAATTTCATTCGTGTAAAGATATAAGGAAAAATGGTTCCGACAAATGCAAAAAATAAAATTATTATCAAAATAAAAACAGGAGCTGCTAACCGATAATTATCCCAAAATAAGTCAGGATAAATTTGAACAGTATAAATGCAAGCATAAAAAACAATAGACACGAGTAAAATGGTTTTGAAATATTTTAACATTTCATCCAAAAAGAATGCCCCTATAGATAAACCAATTAAGATAAAAGCAGAGCATAACAAAAGTGGCAATGTGGTCCCGCCAAAAAACAGCCGATAAGTAGTTGTTATAGTTGTTTGCAAAAGAGTATGACCTAAACCGATAAACAGACAAACTGAAAAAAAAGAAATATCTCTTTTTAGAGGAAGGGTCCTTTGCTTATTAATTATTAAATAAAATAAAAAACTAATAGGAATAACCAAAATCAAAAAAATCTGAAGTGAACTTTTGGTGATTATCTCTGACGCCTTAAAACTAACAAATTTAGCAAGTGCTTCTCTCCAGTAATTAAGATTGGAAATTTTCCTCTCGCCCTCTAACTTAAAAAAGAAAGGGCTATCATCAAAGATTGGTTTAAGTTTATTAAATTTCCGAGGCAGATTTTTCAATTCTTGATTGAAGTCGATACCATTAAGTAAATTGGAAATTTCATTAGAATTTTGTAGGAAAGGTGAATAAATAATTTTATATCCAGCATAATTAGCAAGTTTAGCGATCTTATCAAGTTCATTTCTAGAAAATGGACTCTTCTTAAAAATAAGAGGCATCCTATCCGCTTTAGCTTTCCAATAAATTCCATTAACGAGTGGATCGACCTCGAGAATCACGACATTTTCTTTTAATGAGTTTCCAACAATATTATATAAAGTCGTTAATATCTGAATCTTATTTCCTGAAAGCACTAAGATGCTACCTTGCGGAGTTAGAGCAGAAATGGCCTTGCTAAATGATTCAACAGTATACAAATAATCGTTATAATGCGATGAGGTCCCAAGAAAATTGGCAATAGGAGAACCGTGAAAGGAGAAAATAATGGAATCATATTTTTTTTTATTTTTCTCTAAAAAAATCCGAGCATCTTCAAATATAAATTTTGATTTTGAATCCTCATAAATATATCGAGCTGACGCCGGTACATTTTTATAGACAAGATTTTTATACTTCTCATTTATTTCTACGTTATCTACAAATACATTTGGGATAAGTTGCTTTATTTTATCTGCATCTCCACCTGCTCCGGCCATTAACACCAAAACATTTTTCACGTTAGGATTAAAACTTGAAAAGATTTGTGGCCATTTTGTAACCTCTTCTCCCTTTGAAAAAGCAGGTATACTCACAGTTCCACTACCATTATCTAATTGAATAGTAAAAGAATGACTCTCATTTTGAACTAGACTTAGCATCGCCTCACGTGAGAACTGTTGATCAATTAATTTAAATGACTCTGAGACTTTTGGACTTGAAGCAGAACTTAATTTCGAATTTGGATGAAATCGCCAATCGTTTAAACCAATCAGAAAAATACAACACAAGATTATTGAATTAATAATTAAACACTTTTTTTCCATCCATTTTCTTTTCATTGAAAAAAAATTTACCATCAGAAAAATCAACAGCGGGATAATTAAATATATTCTTAAAGACAAGATGGAAATAAAATAACATGAAGTCATTATTCCAAACGCTGAAGAAATTAAATCTATAGAATAAATTTTTCTAACTTTTAAAGCGTCAAACTCATTCCAAACATAAGAAATAAAGATCCCGTAAAGAAAATAATAACTCCCGATTGGTATTAAAAATAAATACAAATATACATTTGAGAAATTTATAAATTGCAAATAAATGTCTTTATAAGAAAGAGTGGTAAATTGATTTAAAAATATACTTTTCTGCAAATCGACATAGAGAAGTGAGTAAAGCGAGATAGAATATAGAATTGCCAGCAGTACAAAATAGATTTGGCGATACAGTTTTTTTTTAGTCAAATGATTACACAATATTCCCAACACGATAAATAAGTTTGGAATTGCCATTACTAAGAAGATACTGCTTGCAGGAAAACAGATTTTTACTAAATATTGTAAAACACCTTGTATATAAAAAGAACTGAATGAAAGAAGGGCACTAATTAAATAAATATTTTTTTTAAAATTTTCGTTCATATAGATTTAATACCGTATGATTTTATTCACTAGAAATAAAAATCATCATTCCCACCAGCTTTTTGGTTAAATTAAATCACCTTTCTCTAAAAATGCCAATCGGATCTAGTTATTCATTTAAGTGAGGCAGGCTTTCTCTTTGGATAAACTTCAAAATGAAAAGCGATCATCTCTGCTTTGATCTCAGCAATTTTTTCTTTCAAGGGATAATAGATAATGAGACCACTGTAGATTAAATCTGGCGATTTGATAATGTCTTTATTGTTAAAATATATAACATCCCAAGATTTTCTCGCACCGTAAACTTTGCCTGAAATTCTAGGAAGAGTGTCATTTTTTTTGATCAAATAAGGAAGCCCCTCTAATGGATCATTTTCGGGTATTTTTTCTGCTGCATAATAAAGTGGAGTCCCTGGAATTAAATCGGTTGATCTTACGTATTGCTTATTCCACTTTCTAATACTTCTCCACTTCAAGTGATTACCTAAAAGTTTTTGAGAAATAAGCATCAAAGTGTCACCTTGTTCAATATAATAAATAGCTAGTTTATTCTTCTGCTCATTTTTTTCATTTGGCCCGGTCTGCTCGATTTTTGCAATCGGAGAAACCACCAATGGAAGTTCTTTTTGATCTTGAGAGGGCCGAGTTGTTAGTTGATCTATGTTTCTAGCTGCTACTCCGGAACTAGACTCTTTGATGATTGAGCAACCATTCGTGATCAAAATTAGTGTAAGCGTTAATATAATTTTGTTTAAATTTCTCATAAAACCTCTATAATATATATCGTCATGCTAAAATTTATTTGTATTTTATTTATTTGGTTGCTCTTTTTAGGAGACCTTTTTTCCCAGAGTGAAATGGTCACCTATCTACCGCGCATTCTAACGGCCCATTACACTGTTCAAAACGGAGATATTTTGGAGAAAATTCTTAATGTCGATATTTCACTCAAGTCAGATCTGACAAAAAAGCAAAAAGATAAAATCATTTCATTGATAAAAAATACCAATCCCTCAATTACGAACTGGAATCAACTAAAAGAAAAAAAAATCATATATATAGAAGTTCCATTTGATTCAGTAAATCCGAATTCTTTTCTCTTGAGAAAACAATTAAATCCGAAAAATAGTCAAGATGATGATGATGATGATGATGATGATAATGATGAAGTGATCGCCTCCCCTTTCCCTAAGGAAAGCGCTGTCGAAATCATCACTCAAGAAAAAGAATCAAAATTTAAATTCCGTTATTCATTGATA
>JAQTTZ010000077.1 GCA_028710485.1 Bacteriovorax sp.
AACATATTACGTTCCAATAAATTTTAAACGTGAAACTGTGTATCTATGGTATATTCGAGACCTTACATCCCAAAAAGAATATGAAGCAATCATCGAAATGCAACAGCTCAATTTAATTTCGGCCTCAAAATTGGCCACACTGGGGGAAATGGCCGCGAATATTGCTCATGAGATTAATAATCCGCTAACCACCATAAAAATAATCACTGAAATGGTCCGTAGATCTCTCTCTCGCGACAACCCGCAAATTGAAGATTCGATAAATAAGCTAGATGGATTGAAAAAAACGATTGATAGAATTGCTAATATCATTAAAAACTTGCAGAGTTTTGCACGTGATGGCAGCGCTGATCCTTTTCAGGAAGAAAATTTAAATAAAATTATTATTGAAACGCTGTCGTTTTGTGATGAAAGGCTTAAAAAGAATTCAGTAAAACTTTATCTTGATGAGTTTCCCACCGACCTCGTTATTACCTGTCGAAGTGTTCAAATTAGTCAGGTCCTTTTAAATTTACTAAACAACGCCTTTGATGCCATCGAAACGCTGGAAGAAAAATGGATTCGAATTACTGTTGTTCTCAAACCCAATTCCATTCAAATAAACATCACAGATAGTGGACCTGGAATTCCCAATGAAATTGCAGATAAAGTTTTTAAACCTTTCTTTACTACAAAAAAAATGAACAAAGGAACTGGGCTAGGCCTTAGTATTTCCCGTAAAATTATTGAAGAACATAAGGGAAATTTAATCTTAGATACAACATCTAGAAATACACGATTCGTCATAGAATTGCCAAAGACAATTTAGGACTATTCTCATTTAAAATCGTCCCATCTTGGAGTTTTTCTTTATGATATTTTCGGTTTATAGTCTTTTTAAATAATAATAAATCTTCACCGTCGCAACCGTCATCAATAGCGTAAAAAAAGCATCCGGAATGGAAATGAAAAAATTAGCTACGCCCTTAATCGTCTGATTTTGAATCGGTGAAACTAGCAATGCAGAAAATTCCACCAGCAAATTCGTCACACTCGCCCATGCCACCAGCCCGATATTTTTCTTAACTAATAATTTACTCTCCTTAAAAAAACTTCCCTGGCATTCGTCATCTAAAACCGCGACAAAAGGAACCATCGAAAAGAAAATCAAAACATAAAATCCAGGAACAACCAAGAAGAGAAGTCCTGCAAAAAATAAAAAGGAATAATATAAATTATAAAGTAAAAAGGTGGGCACAAAGTATTTAAGTTCTCCCGTTCCTCCATGACTCTTTTTTTGAATCAAAACAACTTGTGAGAGAATAATAAAAGTTCCAAGGGTGGCCGCGATTGTGAGAAAAATAAAAACATTGCTTTCGGCAACCACTCCGAGCATTGGAAAAACAGTTTCAACATTTCCCAAGAAAATGAGAGCTATAAAAGCGCTGAGATAGGTTGGTTTATTTTCTAGTATTTCTACGTACGAGTTTTTTACAAAACTCCAAAAAAATTTAAATCCCTTCATCTAGATCGCCTCGAAAGTTCTTTTCTCTTTATTTTTTTGGACGTGAGGAACAGTAAAGATTTGGTTATGAAAGGAAATATAGAATCCCGGTTTCAGAAGTTTTGCCGCCAAAAGTGCCTCGGTTACATTTTGAGTGGCATCAGTATCGTCAAAGCCCATTGGGACCATGGCACCTGTGAAAACTACCGGGATAGAGAGATGCTTAATTTCATCAAAACAATACCTCGCTGTTACGGCCATAGTGTCAGTGCCATGCAACACGACGATTGGCGCATTTTTATGGGCCTCCTGGCCGATGGTTTTACAAATGAGTTCACGGTCTGAGTCATCCATAAAAAGCGAATCTTTGGAGAGCAAAGGCTCCACATGGATATTGGTGTAAGGCAGTCTTAGCTTGGAAAGGATTCTATTTTTGATCGAAGTTCCGTGATTTTCCAGTGAACCGTCGAATTCATCATAGGTTTTCTCAATTGTGCCGCCGGTAGTAATGATAATAACGTCGGTAACTGTAATATTTGTACTTTTTTTAGTGTGCATACTCTTGACTCTTTCGAAATTGAACTCATAGTGTTCAGACATAGTTTAGAAACAGTATAAATAATAAGTTCGAAGGCAGGAGATTGCAATTATGACTTCACGCAAAGGTACGATTAGTGTTAACACCAGCGATATTTTTCCCATCATTAAAAAATGGCTCTACTCTGAACACGACATTTTCTTGCGAGAGCTCGTGGCCAATGCCACTGATGCCATCACTAAGCGCGCGACGATGGCCCGAGTTGCTAATTTTGAAATTCCAACCGGTAAAATTAACGTCACCATAAATAAGACTGCCAAAACCATCACCCTTGAAGATAACGGTATTGGTATGACTGAAGCAGAAGTTGAAAAATATATCGCTCAACTGGCCTTTTCCGGTGCCGCAGAATTCGTCAATAAAATGAAAGACCAAGGATCAACTCCAAACTCTGATATCATCGGTAAATTTGGTTTAGGGTTCTACTCGGCGTTCATGGTGAGCACTAGAGTTGAAGTTGAAACACTTTCAATGAACGAAGGGGCTACTCCTGCCAAATGGATTTGCGAAGGCGAAACTGACTACAGCTTTGAAGAGTCAACAAGATCTGAAATTGGCACAAAAATTACCCTGCATATCAACGAGGAATCAGAAGAATTTCTGAACGCTTGGAAAGTTTCTACAACGCTTAAAAAATTCTGCGATTTCATGCCGTATGAAATTTTTGTGCTCGATGCTGAAGCAACTGGCGAAAAAGCTGAACATGGAAATCCAGGGCTAGTAAACGATACTCAGCCACTATGGAAAAAAGACCCTACGACTCTAACTGACGCCGACTACAAAGACTTCTACAAAAAACTTTTCCCAATGGATCCGGATCCTCTTTTTTGGATTCATTTAAAAGTTGATCATCCTTTTACATTGGAAGGAATACTCTACTTCCCTAAATTAAACCCGAACAAACCGTTTAATGAATCCAATATCCGTCTTTATAATAAACAAGTTTTTGTTTCTAATAATGTTAAGGATATCGTTCCTGAATTCTTGTCGCTGCTTAAAGGTTGTATTGATTCAAGTGATATTCCGCTTAACGTATCCCGTTCAAGCCTTCAAGGAGACCCAAACATTAAAAAGATTTCAAACTACGTGATTAAAAAAGTCGCTGAGTCTTTGAAAAAACTTTTCAACAACGACCGCGCTCGCTACGTAGCTATCTGGGAAGACATTTCTCTTTTCATTAAATACGGTGCAATTTCTGACACTAAATTTGATGAAATGATGAGAGATTACGTAGTCTTCAAAGATTCAGAAAATAAATTTATCACTCTACCAGAATACAAAGAATCAATCCCTGAAATGTACAAAATAAAAATGGAAAACAAAGTCCTCTACTTTGAGAAGGGAAAATCTGACTTCGCGCTAAGAAAAGAACTACACGCTAATGGGCTTCATGCCATCGAAACTGAATCTTATATCGATCCACACTTCATGCAACATGTAGAGATGACCAAATTAGGCGAAGCAACTTATCACTTCGCTTCAGTTGACTCTGAAATCGGAAGTCTACTCGATCAAGATGCAACCACTGATTCCGACATTAAAGTGAAGGAATTATTCACTGAGGTCCTCATTGGCAAGACAACTGAAAAAACTGAAGACGAAGAAGATATGGATTCACTAAACCACGGCGGATTAAAAGATATCGAAATTGTAAAAATTAAAAATTCAACGTCACCGGCCTATTTTAAAGTTGATGAGCAAATGAAGAGAATGCACCAGATGGCCAAAGGCATGGGCAACGACGCCATGTTCCCGATCAAGAAAACTCTAGTGATCAATCCGGGAAGTCCTCTGATTCAAAACGCCTTAAAGCTGCATGAAAAAGGAACAAATATTCCTCTTGTAAAAAAAATCGTTCATCATGTTGAAGACCTCGCTCAAATTTCAAGCGAAGGTTTAAAACACGAAGACCGCGAAGCTTTTGTTTCACGCACGCAGGAATTAATGCAAGAACTTACTAATCTCGCTCTTTAAATACCATTTGATGAAGGCCCAGAATACTGGGCCTTCATTTTTTAAGCAAATCTCTGACGACTTAATTTGACTAAAAATGATGTGAATCCTTCTCAGTGATGCCTATTACAGACTGCCCCCATCATAAATAACTTACCGTAAACAAAGAATTCATTCATAGAACCAGGCCTAAAACATGCTGACTATAGTAGACTGTATAATTTACAATCTCACTAGAGAACAATCAAAAAAAAGTTTATACATGTTTCATGGAAAAGATTGAAACTTCACACACACTAACACCCACTGAACAGACGCTCCCACAAGCGGCGATTGGCATGAATGAAAGGCCCGCAATCTACGATTATGTTGATTATAGGGCATTCCTTTCAGACTCACTCAATTACATTCAATCCAGAAATTCCAAATACTCTGCAACCGCTTTTGTTCGCCAAGCTGGATTTGGCGAAAACTCTCGAGGTTATTTTAATCTTATTATGAGTGGAAAAAGAAATCTTTCTTCTTCTACCATTCTGGGATTTGCAAAAACAATTAAGTTAAATGAGAAGGAAACTTTTCACTTTGAAAACCTGGTTCATTATAATCAGGCGACAACTGAAAAAGAAAAAGCACTTTATTTTGAACGCATTTCAAAAAGTATGAAAGGTCGTACAGGTGCAGCCTTTGAACTTCTTAAATCACAGTACAATTATTTTTCTCATTGGTATTTAGTTGCCATCAGAGAGTTGGTTGCTGTTGAGAACTTCAAAGAAAACTACGAATGGGTTTCTAAAAAATTAAGAAACAAGATCTCTAAAAAAGAAATGCATGAGGCAATTGCCGATCTTATTAATCTTGGGCTTCTAAAAAGACAGGATAACGGAAAACTTCTACAAGCTGAAGAGTTCGTCACTTTCACAGACAACTCTATGAACTATACGGTGGTAAATGCTCTTCATTCTCAATTTTTGGATCTTGCAAAAGAGAGCTTAAGTGAAGATCAATATAAAGATCGTTCTGCAAGTTGCGTAGTAATTGCTACTGAAAAGGAAAACTTCGACAAAATCAGAGAAGAAATTAAAGCTTTTAGAGAACATATTTTAAATAAATACGGAACAAATTCTGGAAAATTAGATTGCGTTTTAAACTTAGGGATACAACTAAATCATATAACAGCACTGGAACAGTAAAAATAAAAAACTTAGGAGAACTTTATGAAAACAACAATTGTCTTATTATCTCTTATCCTTGCCGGATCGGTTTACGCCAAGGGAAATATGGTCCAAGGTGGATCAAATATCGGTGGAGGAAATAACGGATCTGAATACATGGCCACTTGGTGTAAAGGGCAATCAAGCCTTCTTAGAAATTATCGTGATCGTGCCCAGTTGAAAGTAAACAACACTGGCGATTATAACCTCGCTAATAAAATTTTAAATGATGGGATGATTCAGGCCCTTAAGTCTCTCAAGACTGAAAACGAATCATTCCTCATTAAGAGCTTAGTACGCGGACTTGAGATCGCCAGAAATCTTGATGCAGATTCAGCAAAAAATACTGTACGTAAGGCCATGACCACAAACCATATTCTCGCAAACTATTACAATTTCATGCTTGAGACAGTCGCAAAAAATTTAGACCTCGGCGCTTATATCCCATATATACAATCTTCAAATGATCAAATGGATGAGAATGCTGCTCACTTCGAGGAAAACTTCGTGGTCTATGCAAGTTCTCAGCTGGACTGGATTACTGAAAACCTGACTAGGGAATCAAGACTAGGCGATAAGATCATCGTAGTTCCAGTAGGAGACGCTAAGGCCTTAATCAAAGTTGCCATAATACTCACTAAAGGGACAGCTGACGACCTAGATGAATCTTTATGGAACTACCGCTTCAGTTGTGCCATCTCTGACCTTCAAGTGCTAAATGAGACGATTACAAGCTATGATCAGGGCAACAGAGAAATGTTTGATGATGAAAAAGTGGCAGTTGGATACCTTGCTTCTGAAATCAAGAGAATCTCTCGTACGCTTAGACTTAAAACAAGCTGTAACTAGGCTAAATAATAATTTCAGTGTCTAGACTCTAGACACTGGGACTTTCTTCCTGCATTTTTTACAACTTATCTCTCCTGAATCTCAAAAAATAATAAACTATTTGTATGAAAAAAATTATCCAAACATTTATCCTGGGCCTGGCCCTTATTCCCGCCTTATCGTGGGGGGAAGAGTTTGTTAATTTTTCCATTGAAAAAAATATCTATGCTAATTTAAGTTCTGATCAACAACAGGATATTGTGGCCAAAATTTCTGAACTCAATATTTTTTTTAAAAACGATGTCTACCCTCATATCCCAACTTCTGTTTTAGAAAAAATTAAAGATCTCCAAGTGACTATTAACTTTAGTGATAAAACCGGCCGTGATGGGCTATTTATTCCGGGATCAGAAAATCACAAACATAAAATAATTGTTCAACTTATCCAAATAAACTCCAACGGATTAAAGTCACTCCTTGCTCACGAGTTTTTTCATGCTGTTCATTTTGAGATCAACGCAAATGAGGCCCCTTGGGTACGTGAAGGAATGGCCCAGCTTTTTGAATACATCGTCACTAATGAATTCAATGGTACGAACCTTCAAGCAGCGATAATGAATTCACTTACTCCACTTATTGGAAACTATGGCCTCGAAGATATCAATGCCGCTCAATACGGTCACAATATGCTTTATTTTTATTATCTCTACAAACACTGTGGTGGAGATCAGTTCTTCTGGAGTATGGCAGAAGGGGTTGATGAACTAAAGGGTGCTTACTTGATTGACTCCATTTTAAGTGCACAAAATTCAAAAAAGGCCGAATGTAAAAATTTTTTGAGTAGCGCAATTTCATTCGAAGTAGCAAAGCTTCACAATCAAATTCAACTCACGAAGGAAGAAGATCGCGAGAGATTTTTTCTTGCTCCAACCAACCTTTCTCCTATGGAACTTATCGTGAATACTTCAGCTGAATTAATGGCGGCAATTCATGAAGTTCCACTCTACAGCTCTCTTCGCATAAAGCTTGAAACTTGGAATAATTTAACAGGCCATTGTAAAGATTGCGCGATCTTTTATGCAAAACGCTCTTTTCCTTACGACGTAAATGAGGAAATCCCCTCCCCTCCACTTAGGAACTACGACATTATTCTAGTGAAGACAGGAGGAGAGGCGGTGCTGACTGAGGTCAGCTCAAAAAATACAAGAAAATAATATAGGAATTGTAAAAAAATATAGATTAGGTAAAACGAGACAACAAGACTAACGATACTTTTTAATAATTTTTGGAGAACACAAGATGAAAACAACACTTACACTATTTGCACTTTTTGGTCTAATGGCAACGGCACCAGGAATGGTATCAATAGCAAAAGCCGAAACGCCTACAGAAAGACAGGATCTCTCAAGCGTATCAAGTTTCTGCCGTGATCGCTTAGCAGTTTTAAAAGCTGCTTATCGTCAGGCAGAGTTAGAATCACAAGCGGGAAATACTACAAGCTCTGCAAGGTTACTTGAAAAAGGTTTAAGAGACGCCAATCTTAGAATCAACCCACGTTTTGCGAACGCTCTTACAGCAAAAGCCATCAGACGTGGAATTACACTTCTTGATAATTTGAAGGCAACTGAAAACAACAGACAAAAACTCAGAGCAATTAACAACTTCCTATTCAACTACTATATCTTTATCGAAAATGTTTCTAACCGTCTTGATATCCCTTATTTTTCTTCAAATTCAGGATTCTCTAGAATCTCTAATTCTAATCTGCAGTTCGAAAGACTTTTCATTAATTTTGCAAAAGAACAAGTAAACATGGTTTTAGAATCGATGACGACAACTGCCAACGATGGCCGATCTGAGGTCATCTACCCAATTGGTTCGCCTGATCTAGTTCTTACCGCTCTAAAAGTAACAACAAACGCAATGGCAAATGATTTAAGTGACTCAATCTTTGCTGCTCGTTATGCTTGTACAATCGAAGCTCTTGATAACGTTTCAACGGATATCGCTCGCTACCTTGATGGCCATACTTCTTATGGTGACGATTTCATCGCGATTCAAGAACTAGTTGGTGCAACGAAGAGAGCTGTAAGCGGAGCGAGAGAATGTAACGATGGCCAATCGTACGAATCAGCAGGCACTTCTAGAACAACAGACGCGTTAAGAGGTGCGATTAGATTAGAAAGCGGGACAACTCAGCAAGTTCGTTTAAATGGTAGTCGATATATCAAAAAACTTATTATCAGCGCTGAAGGCCTACGAAACGATGCTATGTTTGATGTGGTTGTTAATGGCGATGTTAAAGGAACTGTTTATGTTCCAGGAAGAGATCCAAGTTACTTTGTAACAATCGAAGACAACGCCGATTCAATCGAGCTTGTTTCTCGTGGTGGAACGGCGATCATTTCAAGAATTTTAGTTGTCACTGAATAAAATTAATTCAAATATCTCCTAAATAATCTGGCGGCCTATTCAAGGCCGCTTTTTATTTCAACTTCTGCCGATAACCGAAATCAAGAAAAGTCCAAGAAATAAATTTTTATTAGCTGAGCTTTCTTCATAAATCCCCTACGTCGCAATTTTCTTTTCGACATATCACCTTTACACATTAACAAATATCGATTTTTGGTGAAATAAAATAAAATGCCCCATAAACTTATCTATTCTCGATTTTTCCTCGAAAAAGTTTTCTCTTGGAACCAAAATCTAAGGAATATTGCATTTCAGGGCCGCTGCTCATATAGCTCTAGACACTCATCACTTTTGTTTGAAATTATTTCGGACTCAAGTTCTATATATTTTCTTGGATCAACGACAGTAATTGCCTTCACACAACACGAGCAAATTTCGACGATCCATGTTTCAAAGAGTTTAATAAACTTCGCAATTCAAATCTACTAGAGGCCTATGATCCTAAACTTCATCAGATTCAATTCGAAGTTCATCCTGACAAAAATAAGCCAATTCGTTGCAGATCACGCTTTCTCGGTGAGGATCACTAGCAATATTATTTTCTTTTGAATGCCGCATTTATAAGACTGGTCATCAACAGCAAATTGATCAGTTGGCGATTATTGATGACCCTGATGATTTTATCATGATAAAAATTTAAAAGAATACGATTAGTACCTAATTATTTCTCAAATAAAGAAAAAGAGTACCTGTACCAGTTCGAACTTCATTCTCTCAAGAGAACTAATCTTTTTTCATCAACATATAATAAAGCTCTTATTCTATTAAAAAATTACGTTTATTTTTAAATTATAAAACCCGAGAAATATTATTTGCATTTACATAAGTACGGTTATAATTGCTGTCTTCTTTTAAAACAACTCTTCCCTTGTCATCAAGATATTCGATTAATCTTATAGTTGTTCCATTAATAACTTTGTCACCAACTCTGAATTTACCAAAGGCCGGAACAGTTCTTGAAATATTACCTACTGATAAATAACTTCGGTTATAGTTGCTGTCTTCTTTTAAAACCACTCCACCAATCGGAGTTAACCATTCAATGGTTCTGATTGTGTTCCCATAGATTACACAAGTATTAGAAGAAAAGTTTCCGTATGAGCTGATTGCTTTTTGAATAGACTTCAAATTAGTAATTGTTCGGTTATAATAATTGTCTTCTTTTAACGCCACTTGGCCATTGTCTGCAAGGAACTCAACAACTCTCAAAGTTGAACCGAAAACAACATAATCACCTTTGTTGATTGAAGAATTGTCAGCTGCTGGTTGATTGACGGTTCCGGAATTACTTCTGTCATTGCTAGCTTGTTTTTCTCTTTCAAGACGCTCATCCTCTTCCCGTTGTCTTCTAAGAATATCTTGTTTATCAGCTTCATTTTTCGCTTCAGCAAGTTTCTTATTTAATTCTAACCTATTAAGAGTCTCTTTCACTTTCAGTTGAAGAGCGACAGACTTCATCTGACGAATTGAAGCGATTGATTGAGCATCGGACAATCTTCTATTTGGAAAAGTCTTTAGGCCATTATTAATTTTTACAATTTGTGAAGCATAGCTTGCGTTGTTAAGATCTCTATAAAGATCCCATTGTAACCATTCAAGTGCTGATCTTTGAATCGCATATTGAGCAGAAGCATCGAATACCGACTTATTCAACTCGGATAAAAACTCAAAATAATCCAATCCAAAAATTACGTAAGGCGCAGAGCCTTTTTTAGACAAGATGGCGATATCTGTATCGTAATATTTAATTGCCATTTGAATTGAAGAGCGAAGAACCCTTAGCTTGGCGTCAGCTGTTCCGACAGCTGTCTCTGAAGTTTCACGAATAATAATGTCATTAATAGCAAGACCTCTATTAAGCGCATATCTCATAAGAAGTTCTGAGTTCTTTGGAGCGGACTCTCCAACAACCGATTTTATTCCTTCTACTAGGCGATCGATTTTATCTGTAGTCGATAAACCTTGAATATTTTCTAAAAGGTCATCTAAAAATACTTTTGAATCTTTTGCCCAAGGAAGAAGTTCTGCAATTTGAGCTGCCGTTAATTCTCTTTGAGTTCCTTCATCTAAAATAGCGGGTTTATTGATCACAGGTAAATTGATTTCATCTGCATTTAATACGCTTGAAAATGAAAGAACCGAGAGAAGCATCATGGCCGTAATTTTATTTGTTAATTTCATATAGCTAATTTCCACTATTCATTATTAATATTATTTTTTATCGAAGAGATAACCAAACGGAGGTCAACATTAACAACTCCAATCTCGTCGTCTTTATTTATTTCAAGCGCAATAATTGACTATGAAGTTTATTTTCTTCCTATTGTTTATCCATCAATTGGTAAACTTAAGTCCGAAGGTTTGACTGTTCCATGTTGTCCCTTATAAGAAGCGTCAGTGTATTCAACATCAATGTTTCCATCAGCAAATATTTCTCTAATAATGACATGGTAGTGATTTCCCCCGGAAGTCCGAATTGCCGAAGCTCCAACGTTCAAATCATCCAATCTTTTAACTGAAAAGCTAAGGTCATTATACGAAACTGTTCCGTGTTGTCCCTTATAAGAAGCGTCAGTGTATTCAACATCAACCATTTCATCAGCAAATATTTCTCTAATAATGACATGGTAGTGATTTCCCCCGGAAGTCCGAATTGCCGAAACATCCGGAGTTAGATCGCCTAATCTTTGTAATGGAAGACTTAAAGTGGAGAGAGCAATTGTTGCATGTTGCCCCTTATAAGCAACGTCAGTGTATTCAACATCAACCATTTTATCAGCATAAATTTCTCTAATGATGACGTGGTAATGATCTTTACCCACTGTTCGTATTGCAGCTACACCTTTGCGAAGATCTGTAACGTTGGCGGTCTGAACCTTTACATTAAGATCGAGTTGCTGAGATATCTTTTTCATCTGACGGATATAAGCAATCGATTGAGCATCAGTTAATTTTTTAGTTGGAAATAATTTTAAGTTATTATTAATTTTTACAATTTGAGGTGCATATTGAGCATTATTAAGGTCACGGTACAAATCCCACTGCAACCATTCAAGAGAAGCTCGTTGAATTGCATATTCTGCAGAAGCATCAAAGATTGACTTATTAATTTCATTTAAAAAATTAAAATAATCCAACCCAAAAACCACAAAAGGAGCTGCCGTCTTATTAGTCAATGTTGCCATATCTGTATCGTAATACTTAATGGCCATTTTTACTGATAAGATTAAGACCCGAACTTTAGCATCAGCAATCCCTACAGCATCAACTGATGTTTCGCGAGCGATAATGTCATTAATCGCTAATCCGCGATTAAGAGCGTATCTCATAAGAAGCTCAGAATTTTTTGGAGCACTCTCACTAACGATTGAATGAATTCCTTCAACTAATCTGTCAATTTTGTCGGCCATTGATAAACCTTGAATGGTATCCAGCATATCATTCAAAAAGTTTTTTGAATCTTTGGCCCATGGGAGCAATTCAGCAATTTGCGCAGCCGATAAATCTCTTTGAGTTCCTTCTTCAAGGATTACAGGTTTGGTAATCACAGGCAAAGCAATATCTTCTGCTTTCGTGATTAGCGGAAAGATTAGTGTCGCTATTAGTGTGTAAAAAATTATTTTTTTCATATCATTCCATTACTCTTTTTTTATTTCAAAATATTATTTTTTAGAAAATGTTCTGATGTCAGTATCGTTCTTTGGGTTAATCAGAAGCAGATCAATTGATTTACCTCCAAAAATACCTTTATTTTCAAGAAAAATGCCAATGGCACTTGGAATTTTATTTTTATTTGTTCCAGTTGCCAGAACTGAGTTTTGGTTGATTAAATACATTGCCGGAAATTTTTCTCTCAAGGTGAATGTCCCATTAATTTCTTTTGTTAAAAATACGGCAGTTGCTTCTCTTTCTTTTGGATCGATTTGAGAGATCTGAAGTGCATTAGCAGCTTCACACGTTTTGAATTGACCATCATCAATAGCTAGCCAAGTAACTTTTGAGGCCTTTCCTCCGAATTCAAAAAATCCTGAAAAGCCAGTACTGTTACTTGAGTTCGCGCTCATGATTTTAAATACGTCCAGACCTTTATTATTTTTCGCTGAAGAAATAACCAAACTGGGATCATCATTAACAACTCCAATCTCGCCGTCTTTAGTTACTTCAAGCGGAGTCATTGAATATGAATTTGAATTGATTTCGTCCACTAAATAGAGCGAAATTTTCTTGGAACCTTTCATAAGAACTGCAAAATAACTTCCTTCGCGTCCAGTTGCCGGTTTTAATAAAAGGTTTACTTTCTCTTCACCGTTTTGGCTTCCAAGATATCCGCCTTCTTTTAAGAATCCAGCAAAAGCACTTGTGCTTAATACTGAAAAGGCCAGTAGGATTGTTAGTTTCTTCATGTTCATAAAATCTCCCAAAGATCATTATTTAAAATAGCAAAGCATCGTTGTTGTGTTCTTATTCAAACTAATTCAAAACCACTTCAATCTCAATAAAAGAAGAGATCGAGTGTAATTTTTCTAGCCTACTGCAGTCAGCACTGCAATTAGTGTACCTATGGAACTAAAGCAATAGTTTTAATGAGTTTGATTGGCCACCTACATAAATGGCCGGCAACTATTTAAGTAGGTGTATAGTTTCTAGACAATAAAATTGAGAAAACAATAAGCGAAAGCTATCATCCCTATAAGTTAATTTGAATTTTAATAGAATCCCAAATGAGTGATAATCTCTACAAGAGAGGTTTTATGCTTACCAGAAGATCAGAAGAACGCGGTCACAACGTCATTTCATGGCTTAATTCATGGCACTCATTTTCATTTGGTCAATATTATGATCCGAAATGGCAGGGCTTTCATCAACTGCTGGTCATTAACGAAGATTATATCGCTCCCTCCATGGGATTTGGAACGCATCCTCACCGAGATATGGAAATACTCACCTACGTTATTAGTGGGGAACTTAAGCATCAAGACAGCATGGGGAATTTAGGCATCATTAAACCTGGAGAGATTCAAGTTATGAGTGCTGGTACAGGAATTACTCATAGTGAACACAATAATAAAAATGTGGACCTGACTCATCTGTTGCAGATTTGGGTGTCGCCTACGACTCAAGGTTTGAAACCTCGCTATGATCAGCTCAAAGTTTTTGATCCCAACGAATTCAATTTTTTAAAAGTTATCGCTGCTCCTTTTAAAGAAGAAACGGCCGGTGTCTCACTAAACGCAAATGCTAAATTCTGGCTTGGACGTTACGACCAGGCTTCCCAGATCACTTATAAACCGACTCTCTTTACTCACTATTGGATTCAAATAGTCAAAGGTGCAATCAGTGTTAATGGAAAAAGTTATAATTTTGGTGATGCAGTTGCTTTTGATGCGAGTGAAGAATCTAGAATTGAAATTGGAGATAAAGGTGCAGAGTTCCTTATTATCGAAGTTGCCTAATTTATATTTTTTTTAAGAATAACTTGAGTGATGACTCCTTAATCCGTCATGATATTAATGTAAGAGGTGATATTAAATAGGGAGAAACAATTATGGGTTCCCAGACAGCAAAAAGGTTGCGAGAAAATTCTGAAAAAATATTGGACCGCTGGGAAAAAAGGGCAAAAGCTGAGATCAAGGCCGCCACCAATCAGGACACTCTCCTTTTGCGTAATGAACTTCCCGAACAACTATTACATATAGCAAACGCGCTCACGACTACTATTGCCCGAACCGATATTCGAGTCAGATGGGATTTGAATGAGGCCCACCGCCTCGGAAAATTGCATGGTCAAACTCGCGCAGGGCAAGCATCCTATACGATAGATCAACTTATTTTTGAATATCATATACTGAGACAAGTTATTTGTGATGTGATGGAAGAAAAGATCGCTCTTTCAGATATAGAAAGAGAAATAATAACTTGTACCATCGAGCAGTCAGTCAACGATGCTGCGACAGAATTCAGTACTGCTCATTCTAAAATCCAGCAGGAATTAATTCATACATTGGCCCATGACTTAAGAGGTCCCGTCACGGCGGCCAAGATCATCGCTCAGCAATTGCAGCGAAAATTAATTAATGAAGAAGAAATTGCAAAACGGATTACTAAAAACATGGATCGTCTTGATCTTATGATACAGGACCTGCTCGATGTCGGAAGACTTAAGGCCGGCGAACGTTTGTCTCTAGAATTCAAAGAATGCGACCTAGACACGATCGTCATCCAGACGATTAAAGATTTAAATTTCATTTATAATAATCGTTTCAAATATATTTCTTCAGGTGATTGCGTTGGGCTTTGGAGCGCGAAAGGTTTGAAGCGATTAATTGAGAATCTGGCCATCAATGCAATTAAGTATGGCTCAGCTGATACGGACATCACTATAACCCTGGATAATTCCAGTGACGAAATTATATTAAGTGTGCACAATGAAGGATCATCCATTCCACTAGAAGATCAAGAGGCCCTTTTTGATCGATTTCGAAGACCCTACTACACTGAAGAAAAAACTGGTTGGGGGCTGGGCCTCACAATCGTTCAAGCGATGGCCCGTGCCCATAATGGATCTGTGGAAGTTGAAAGCTTGGAAGGCGAGGGCACAACATTTTCAGTGAAGTTTCCAAAATCACCGGCCTTTAACAATATTCAACATACTCAGTATTCAACACAGTCATCTCTTCTGATGTAAGTTTACTCTGGTCAATACTTAGGACAATCGACCTTATCTTTAAAAGATCATCAATTTTAAACTCGATTTTTTTAAACGTGTTTTGTTAATAAAGACTTCTCTTTTTAAATCGAGATTGGTGAAAACTAATTTATCGTCAAGCTTTACATCACAGTAAACCTGAAAATACAAATGGGCCCTTTCTTAGGCCCATTTGCAAAGTATAATCTATTGAGAATTAATATTAGTAGTTATCAGAATTCATCGCAAGTACGTTTGTATCGAGGTCCTGAATATATGCTCCCATTGTTCTAATGGGAATAACATTTGATCCTAAACTTTTTCCAAGAGTATGAGATCTTTTTTCGTAAAGCACTTGTCCTTCTGTTCTCTCACCCTCTTCTTTACAGGCAATACACTGAGTAGCTACGGGACGAGCACGAAGACGATTGATTTCAATTTGACCATCACACTCATCACAAGTTCCAAACGTTCCGTTTTTTATTTTAATAAGAGCACTATCAATTTTCTTTAGCATAAAAGAATGTCTTCCCAAAAGTTTCAAATTCAAAGCTCTATCGCGCTCCTCTTGAGAAAGATCGACTTCATCGCCTTTTTCCCAACTAAAACTTTTATCTTCAAGCTTCATCTCATTAAGAGTGTTTTTCCGAAGCGCTAGAAAAAGATTTTCAAATTGCTCTAAAAGTTTGCGGTCCATGATCTACTCCTTATTATTAAAAAACTAATTTCAATCCTTGAGATCCAAGCGAAAAATCCTTTCTCGCTAAAACACCTCGTCCTGAGGTCTTTCTTGGAAATACTTATTGCGAGAGTCGTGCCAAAACAGATTTGCTGAACAATGGATTAAAATTAGATAGGACTCTAACGAATTATTTGATCTGAAAGTATCAAAGCGGCACTTTTTAAATAAGACTTAACTAAATCTGGAGTCAAAGCAGAAGGCCTTTAAGTGTAATTGTGTCCACTTTGACATGAACCTGATTTGAACTATCAAAAATATAAACGCCGGCAAGCTTCATGCGATCATTACTTTGAAAGATATCACACTTCTTAAGAGGGGTAGTCCCCAGATAATCAATGAGGTCACTCAGCGCTTCTTCTACAGGCAACTCTTCGTCTGGATAAAGTTTAAAAATACTATTGATAGCACTCTCGACAATATTTTGAACTTCAGCAGAAGTCACTGCCGTACAATTTGATGTATCTTTCAATATTAATTTTTTATCACTGATGCGAACCTGTATCGCCATGTCTTCGGCACTATCGATCATGAATTCAGCGATAGTGAGTATTGATTGAGAATCGTTAAATGATTTTATTGTTGCGGCCAGCATTGGAGTAGAATAAGAAAAAGAAAGAACTAAAAACAAAAAGGCGTACTTCATAAGGTTGTCTCCGGATAACATCCTTAGTAAGTACGCCTGAATTGATTAAAGGTTAAATAGTATTAATTCATGGTTCGTATCTAGTTATTAGATACTAATAACAAGTCCTATCACAGTGGCGGATGAAGCCAACGATAAATCTTTTTCTGCTGATCCATAGAGATAGTGAAACATCCGTTTTCATACAATTTGCACCTCATGGTCTCTCCTGTGAATTGACCCTTTCGGGTATTATTCTCAACATCCATGTACTCGTGTTCTCCGCCATCCATGGTAGAGATGATCGCCAAAAAACCCATCCTAGATTCTCGGTCTTCTCACTTATAGATAAAGCGAACTTCATGCCAAAACTGGTCCTACAGGAAAACCATATCTTGATGCATCCTAGGGTGGAATTCGACACCAGTCCGAATACATTTATGAAACTAATGATACCGAGAAGAGATATCACCTATAGAATTCAGTAACAAAATGTCCTCAGTAATATGAAAAGCTATAATTAAAACAAAAAAAGTCAGGAAACACTGACCCAAGAACTAGACTAATTTTTCTGAAGAATCTTTATTGATAATCAATTGTCCACGATCAAGCTTGCTCCGGACAACTGTCATGATTCTCTCTTGAGCATCCTCTACTTTCGATGCTAATTGTGGAGGCCCCGTCATAATCTCTTCCATCTCTTGGCGCATGCCACGAGGTGAATTTTTCAATATAAAATCTTTAAGTTCATTTGAAGAAATGCGAAGAGCAAGTCCCATATCTGGAATTTTAATTTCTCTTAATAATTCAATCAGCATCATTGGAGTTAGGAATTGAAGGTCTTCAAAAGTGTACATACTTTTATGAAGCGCCTCTGCCATGCGAGGATCTTTTTTAGAAATAATATCTAATATTTTTTCCCGTGCCGATCTAGAGAGACCCGCCAACATTTTAGCTGCTTCCTTAACTCCACCTTGAAATTTCATTGCGTACTCCAGTTAATTGGGGTCGATCTTAACAGTGAGGGTTTTCTTTCATCAAATAATTTTGAATATAATCGTGAATTCCATTTTCAAGATTAGTGAATTCAAATCCGGGCAGCGCGGTCATTAGTTTTCTGACGTGGGCCTCTGTGTAGTATTGGTATTGGTTGCGAAGAGCATCGGGCATTTCGATAAATTCAATATTCGGTGTAATACCCATGGCCTTAAA
>JAQTTZ010000078.1 GCA_028710485.1 Bacteriovorax sp.
CGAACTCGGAAGTTAAGCTCTTCAGCGCCGAAGGTAGTGCCAGGGAAACTTGGTGTGAGAAAAGGTCGATGCACCCTCTTAATTTAAAAAAACCCCGGCTTGTCTGGGGTTTTTTATTTTTAACCGTTAAAAAAATTTCTTCTGCATTCAAATTAATTAAAAACAAAACATCTCTAGAAATCATACAAGGTAATGCCCATAAGGCCTTTTAAAAATGGGAAGGGATACTTGCGTCCCAAGTGCAAGCAGGTGAAAAAGTGGGTACAGGAATTTTTGGGCTTAGTGAGTTGTTTTGCATCAGCGCTATTTCGAAGATAAAATTCTTGATCAAAATTTTTGACGGTTTAGTTTCAAAAAAAGTTTGCTCGCAGCTAAAATGAGACTTATTTAAATAAGTGCTTTCGACATAAATACTCCTCGGTAGGTTCGTTGGTGATCGTGTTTACACTGCTTATTCTCCAATTGTGACAGCAAAAGGGGCAACTCTTGAAATGGATAACAACTGGGATGATGAAACTGTAAACGCATATGCTAACCGCACAGGATCTACTTGGCATGTAAATATGTTTGGTGGGCTCGCTCGTCACCCTGAAGTCACAGATGACGGATTTTTATTAGTTGTTTGTCATGAGACAGGTCACCATTTAGGTGGAGCACCTAGGTTCAGTGGATCTGCTGGTGGTGCTTGGGCAGCTAACGAAGGCCAAGCGGACTATTTCGGATCTTTAAAATGTATGAAGCGCGTTCTTGCAAATGACGATAATCAAGCAATCGTGGCACAAATGACAATAGATCCGGAAGCTAAATCAAAATGTGAAATGGTTTACAAATCAGGTGATGAAATAGCTCTATGTGAAAGAATTGCAATGGCCGGAAAATCACTAGCTAAACTTTTAGGAAACTTAGGCGGAAAATCAGATGTCGCTTTCAATACACCAGATCAGTCTGTTGTTAAAAAAACTTTTGATGCCCATCCACAAGCTCAATGCCGTATGGATACCTACTTCAGTGGTTCACTTTGTGATAAAGCATTCTCTGAAGATGTTTCAGACAAAAATCCTATTGATGGGACATGTATTAAAAAAGATGGATATGCTTTTGGGACACGACCGCTTTGTTGGTATAAGCCAACTGCTAGCGAAATCTAGTTCTTCAATTTTATCTTGAAATTTACTTTCTAAGAAAAGGGGCCCAATATGATGTGTACCCCAAAAAGTGGACAAGGAAATAAAAGACCCTGTCCCGATACATCATATTGGGCCCCTTTTCATTTACGAATCGGGCAGTTCACCAGAAGGCCCCAAAGAAAAAAATATTTTCCCTGGGTCTATTGAAACTATTTGTTATGAACTTAGGTTCTTAGTAACGAGGCATTACTGTAATTACTCCCATCATTGGTGTACCAAAATTTCCTTTATCATCTTGAATGCCACCATCAGGTCCAGGAGCAATCGGTTGATTATCCTTATCTAGTTTTGAATGAAAACGGCAGTAGTAAACAAAAATTCCCGGGTGATTGAACGTCTTTTTTAGAACACCGGGATGTCCTCCATTATGGTCAGTTCCTGAGATAAGTGCATTCATTTTTCCAAACCCAGGAGAAGTAAAAGCATCATCACTCACAACCGTGTGATCATCGGTATCACCATTCGTCCACTGAACCGTATCGCCTGCCTTAATTTGCATTGCAAATGGAATAAACTTATCTGCACCTGGAATCATCACTTTCTTAATATGTGAATTTGGATAATTTGATACGTCAGCTGAAGCTGAACCTATAGATCCCATGGTTGATAGTATTAAACATAGAATAAGTGATTTCATTTTTACGCCCTTGTTAAAATTTAATAATAACGCCTTCGATTTCCTACATAATCCTAACAAAGCGACAGAAATTAAATAAATATATAAATGCTATAGGTACCTATACAAAATTTTATTTTTCTTAAGAAGGAACGACATTATATTCATCCTGAATGCCATCCTAATGGCCACTATAGGAAAGAAGGAAAATCCTTTTTCCATTTGACTAGACAAGGATCAAGGGGAGCTGAAAATAAAAGGGAAAGTGTAAAGGATTTTATTGGTTCTCTTGTTAAAACCAAATCTTTGGCTTCGTGAGTGTAAAATGAACTATGCTTTCTAGATCTTCAAAACGGCTTTTTTAGCGGTGGTTGATTTATTTAAATAATTTATCAACGTCTCTTCATGATCTTTTATAAAAGCTACTTTTAATTCATCCAGAGAGATGTCTAGAACTTCAGAAATTTTTTTCATCATTTTTAGAGGTACGCAACACATGCCGCGTTCCACGTTAGATATAAATTGTCCATTTTTGTAACCTAATAGAAGCGATAAATCTGATTGAGTATAATCTTGAGGGTGTCCAATTCTCTTGGTTCGTATTAATGTTGCTATATTTTTAAATGATCTCATCAATATATTTCTCCTAATTTCCTAAGCGTTATGTGTGCAATCTTTTTTATTAACTTTTGCCAATTCCAAGTATCGCAGCTTTCTAATTCCGGTTTAAATTCTAACTTTACAAATATAAATAAACTAACAAGAAAAATGTTCCTTGTTTAGAAAATTAATGGAAGGTAAAGATACCGAAATCGATATTTATCATTAGAGGAAAAACGAATTGAAAGATATGAGGTTTTTTTTCACATCAGTGTCCATTATTTTTCCACTAATTTTTACGAGCAAGATGTCTTTTTAAAATGCTCAATATTTTGAAAGCTATTGTACGCATTCAAAAACTAAGAATCTTCTTGCTGGAATCGATATTGAGATATTGATATTTCCAAATCACAAATTAATAATATTCTTTTGAGGGTCTTCTGAACTTTTGAGAAAAATTCTGTATAAATAAAAAAAGACCCAAGATATTGCACTTTGAGTCTTTTTATAAAACTGAAGACTAAATGTCTAAAATCTATTAGTGGCAACAACTCTGTTATGAGCACTGCTCGTGGCTTTTGTAAAAGCATCAGGGTATTAATTGCAAACCTAATAGCCTTAGTGTTTTTCATCGAGGGGAGCTATACCTAGTCCTCGAAAAACGATACGTAGATCTATCTTTCATTGCCACCTCCTTGTTATCTTTCTACAGGTATATATTCTCTCCAATTGGGAAAGTGCACCCTGATTTAGCTCAGCCATTTTTATGATTTTGATGCAGCTTTTTGAATAAATTAGACTTCGTTCTTTGGGAGTTATTTCCAAAAGGTTCGCTCACCAAAGAGCCAAAACGGTTTTTTTACTTGAGCATATTTTAATCCATACTTTTCAATAACGGCTTCGCTAATCCACTCTAGTGCTTCATCGGCGTCGTCGGTGAGCTTTAAGGATTCTAGATCTGTTAAAGCGATACTTCCTGTCGCGAATACGGGATCAGTAAGGAAAGCCAACAGGCCTTGCCAATATTCTTTTCCAACCAAAACAATGGGAAAGCCTTTTATCTTTCCTGTTTGAATTAATGTTGCGATTTCAAAAAACTCATCAAGAGTTCCAAAACCTCCGGGCATTACAATGAAAGCGTAAGAGTATTTAGCAAGCATGACCTTGCGTACAAAAAAATAGCGGAATTCAACCCAGAGATCGAGGTATGGATTGGGTGTTTGCTCTTTAGGTAAAATAATATTGCAGCCAATGGATCTTCCGCCCGCTTCCTTGGCCCCTCGATTGGCGGCCTCCATCAGTCCTGGGCCACCACCGGTGATCACTGTAAATCCTCGCTTGGCAATGTTAGCGCCAATCTGTTGAGCCAGAAGGTAGTACGGATGCTTTTCTTCAAAGCGAGCAGAACCGAATACTGTAATGCAAGGACCTACAAAATGAAGTGTGCGAAAGCCTTTAATATATTCAAGAAAAATCCTAATGGCCCTCAGGAACTCAAATCCACGAGTGTGCCTGCCTTCCAAGAATAATTGTTCTTCCGTGCTATTGCTTTGTTTCACAAACTTTTATCCTTTTAATCCTTGATGCTTTTCTTTTTTATTTTTGTAATTTTAAATAGAGATCCACCCACCTAAATAACAATATTCCACACAGCATGCTTCCCACAAATATCAGTGGCCTCACTTCAAAGCTAGCAAGGCTAGTGAGCGCCGGGCCTGGACAAAAGCCACCTAGCGCCCAGCCGACGCCGAAAATAAACGATCCAATCATGAGAGCTGGGGTGATATCTTTTTTGGTAGGAACTAACCACTCACTGTGAAGCAAGGGAAATTTTCTTTTTCTAATTAATCTGTAAGTCACAAAGTGCACGCCGATGGCCCCACCCATAACAAAAATAAGTGAAGGATCAAATGATCCAAATAAATCGAGGAAGGCTACAACTTTCTGCGGCTGAGTCATTCCTGAAACTCCAAGACCAATCGCAAAAATAAATCCAACAATAAATGAACATATATTTTTTTTCATTACAAAATTCCTAGCTTTCTATAGACGTAGACAGCGAGCATGCCTGCGCCAACATAAATTAACGTCGCGACTATTGATCGCGGTGAAAGACGGCTGATTCCACACACGCCGTGTCCGCTGGTGCATCCGCTTCCCATAGTTGTTCCAAACCCAACCAGAAGGCCTGCGGCCACAACTGTCGATGTTGGAGTTGTGAGGGCGCCGCTAAAAACTTGGGGGGCGATCACCTTTAAAAGTAAGCCTCCACCAATTAGTCCCAAGATAAAGGTGAATCGCCAAGCGGTATCGCCTTTTTGTGGAGTGATTAGTCCATTAACGATTCCGCAAATACCGGTTACTCTACCGTTAAATAAAAGCATGATTGAAACGGACAGGCCGATAATCATTCCCCCAGCTAGCGCATAAATCCACTCAATGTGCATTTTGATTCTCCTCAGTATTTGTCGTGAATCTCTTTTAGTAGGAAAAAATCAAATATAAAAGAAAAAAACATATGTACCAGTAGTAACTTATTGAAATCAACTGTGCATGGCGGATAGATAGCTCAATTGAAACGACAAGGTTCGGCGAATGGCCGTGAGAAATACACCTAAAAACATGCATGTATTGTCTCAAAGGGAGAGGCGAGAGGTGTTGCTCTTTTTGATTTGTTTCAATTATAATGTCATAAAGGACAAATCAAATTTTAGGAAGATCGATGGAGAAAAACCTACAACTGTCAGCTGAGCAGAGAAAATTTGAAGCCATATTTTATGGTTCGGAAACCTCCATGGTTCTTTTTTTAGGTCTAGAGTTTGTTTACGAAATGTATAACGAAAAATACCAGGAACTCTACCCAAGTCGCGATCTTTTAGGAAAACCTTTTGCTGAGGCGGTGCCAGAACTTAAGGAATCGGCCTTTCCGGGAATTTTAAAAAAAGTGTATGAGACCGGTGAGCCTTTTTACTCGCGAGAAGGATTGGCCCATATCTGCAATCCAATAAACGGCCAGCTAGAAGAACGTTATTTTGATACTACATTTAGCCGAATTGATTTTGGTGATAATGGGCCCTACCGAATCCTCGCTAATCCCAGGGAAGTAACAGATCGAGTACTGCTGAGAAAAAAACTCGAGGCCAGCGTTTGGGAATTAGAACAAGAACGAGAGCTTCGTGAGAGGTTTGTCTCTTCACTCAGCCACGACCTTCGCACGCCTTTGACTCTGGCTAAGATCAACACACAAATTCTTAAGCGTAAAGCTGAAGACGCTAAAGTCGTTATATCCATGGCCGAAAAAATCGTTGTCAACATGGATCGTGTCGATCGTATGATTCACGATATGCTCGATGCCAATCGCATTAAGATTTCCGAAGGAATTCCGATTTCAATTCAAGAGTGTCGTCTCGATCTGATTATTTCCTCAGTAGTAGAAAATCTAGAAGAACTCTATGGAAAAAGATTCAAGATTCAAAATGATGCCGGTGAAGTCAGTGGTTTTTGGGATTGCGATGCTATTCACCGCCTAATCGAAAACCTGGCCAGCAACGCAATCAAGTATGGAAGCCCTGAGACTCCAGTGGTTATTGGTCTCACTCAACAAAATAATTGGATAGAAATTTCGGTTCACAATAAGGGAGAAACTATTTCTCTTGAAGACCAACAATCTCTTTTCAATCATTACCGACGAACTAATTTTGCGACAACCAGCGGACAAAAGGGCTGGGGCATAGGCCTTGCTCTGGTGAAAGCGTTAACTGAAGCACATGGCGGTGAGGTCAGAGTAGAAAGCCAAATGGAATTTGGAACAACTTTTTTTATTCGATTACCACTCGATGCAAGACATACGAAAATACCTTTATTTAAAAAAGGGAATGTCTAAAATCTATTCATCTCTTGTTGAACAAATGATGAACTTCGCTCCGTCGTCTTCCCATCAAAATGTTCTTCCAGAGACTCCGCTTCGGCCTTTGTCGCACACACGAGACCTTCCACATGTTCCGGTGGCCCATAGATGGTGTAGAGAAGCAGAGGTTCATTGCCAGTATTGATTATATTATGTTTGGCACCTGCTGGAACAACGACGGCATCTTCTCCTTTGATGTTTGTTGCGACCCCATCAATCACGGCTTTTCCTTGGCCTTTTTCTACTCGAAAAAATTGGTCGCGGTCTTTGTGGACTTCTTCCCCAATATCTTCGCCTGGTCTTAGTGCCATGAGTACAAGCTGAAGATTTTTTCCCGTATAGAGTACCCGACGAAAATCAGAATTATTTTCAGTTAAATTTTCTATATTATCTATAAAACCTTTCATTATAGCTCCTTTGTTTTATTGAATCCTAATTTAATGAAGCAGTTTTCCCTGAACCTTTTTCGATTGCTCTTCAACATAGAAACCAGAGCCAACGATATAGATGTCATTGCCTGATTGAACCTTGCGAACATAGGCCTTCTTAAGTGTTGGTTCATTGCTTCCCGGTTTGTACCAGTAATATTCCACCCACTTCTTTTCATTTTCCATAGCGGCCTTGATGTAGTCGCGTGCAAGCGTTTTTCCTTTGGCGTCTTTTAGATCAGCGATATTTTTTCCTTCTAGATAAGGAGCGCCTGAATTCACCAACTCTACTCCATGGGGAGAGTCGACAAAAATATAAGTATCCATGAAATAGAATGGGCCTAACTTGTCTCTAAGTTCAGCGAAAGCGGCCTTGCCTTTTTCTTTCACAAGTAGAGAGGCGCGATTGACCACATCTTCGATCATGATTTCGTCCATTTGCATATGATAGCTGGCGGAGACGATGAGTTGCTTTTTTCCAGTAGGTAGCGTGGCAAGTTTTGCGAAAGCTGATTTCCAGGCGGGAAAGATTTGGCCTGGCTCTGGATACATATAGTGTACCCAACCCTCTTCAGTTGGGGATTTTGCAACTTCAAGAAACATTTTTCCGTATGCTCTTCCTAAAATGTCTTTAGCATCTTTTGCGTTTGTTCCTTCAAGTGTTGGGGCGGCCGCATGAAAGCTGCGATTGCCATCCATGTCCCAGGTGAAGAAATAGGTTCCATCTGAAAACCACTTCGATCCTTTCTTTCTAAATTCCGCGTAGACTTCTTCGCCCTCTAGTTCAAGAAGTGTGGCGCCAGCGCGGACTAGTTCCATGAGTTCTGGGGCAGACACTAAGCTTTCTGCGTGTGCCGCTTTTGGAGCGTCTGAGAGATAGACTCCGGCCCCCACCAGCAACCAACTATTTTCGAATTTCGCTTTCTCAACATACGACGACTTCTCTGTTGGCACACTTTCTCCGGGCTTGGGCCACATATAATTCACCCAACCAGTACTTTTGGTTTGGACCAGATTGAGCATTTCACGAACCAGTGGCTTGTTGTGTACGTCTTTTGTATCGAGAAGGTTTCGACCCTCGAGGTTTGGATAAGCAGGGTTGATGAGATCAACACCATTTGGATCGAAGACGAATATGTAGGCATCCTTCGCCATGAAGCGACCAGACTTATCGTAAAATAGAGGGAAGGCATCTTTGCCACTTTTCTCGATAAGTCCCACGGCCTCTTTCACCATATCGACAACAAAACTTTTTTCCATTCGATCGTTATACATCCCGCTACCAACGATATAGCTTTTGCCTTCTGATGTTTTCACAAGTTTTACAAAGCTGCTCTTCCATCGTGGAAGTATTTCATCAGGTTTGGGCCACTGGTAATGATACCAACCCTTTTGTTTGTTGGGTACAGATGTTGCTGCCTCAATGAGACCGCGAATGATGGGCCTATCATTGATGTCTTTTAGATCAAGCGTGACTTTACCTTCGAGTGCTGGATCGGGATGAACAAACATATGGCCCTTTGTATTGAGCACAAAAATGTATGTATCTTTTTGTCTCCACTTACTGCCTGATTTACGAAATTCCTCGAAGGAGGATTCTCCTTTGGTTTGCACTAATTTTGCAGCCTCATTTACGAGTGCGACGAGATCGCTGGAATCTTCTAATTCTAGAGTGAATTTTTGAGTCGGAGTAACTATCATTTTATCCATCAGAGTCACTTTTTCTTTTTCATGTTGTGGCATAATAATCTCCTTAGTGTTCTTGTTTTGTGTATTCAGGTGGGCTCAGTACAAAGACGGCTTCTGTCGTTTCTGTACCAATATTGGTCAAGTGATGAAGCTCAACACGTGGAATAAATGCACTGTCTCCTACAGCTCGAGTTCAAAGGTGCCTGAAAGAACGAGAAGGGTCTGGCATGAGCACCTCCGTATTGTGTTCGCCTTTTGTCAGTAAGTTGAGAAGCAAATGGTGTGCCTAAAAATTATTCACTCATATATTTCCAAATCAGAAATCAGTGATTGGAATTGGTTAATGCTTGCATAACTTGACGTACCAGCTCAACCGATTAAAAATCAATCTACTAATTCATATTTATAAAACTTCTCAAGGCCGGTGTGTCATGACCTCTAAGAAATGGAAAATTTTCTTTATGTTACTCATCTCTTTTTTAAACTTTGGAGCAGTAGCTTTTGAAGCTCCTTTAATTATAGGGCATAGAGGCGCGTGCGGATATCGTCCCGAGCACACTATTGCTTCCTATGAATTGGCGATCTCAATGGGTGCTGATTATATTGAACCTGACTTGGTAATGACAAAAGATAAAGTCCTTATGTGCCGTCATGAAAATGAAATTTCAGGTACGACTGATGTTGCCGAAAAATTCCCCGCCAGAAAAACGACAAAAAAAGTAGATGGTAAAGAAATTACCGGATGGTTCATTGAAGATTTCACCTTAAAAGAGATGAAGACTTTAAGGGCCAAAGAAAGACTGGCCTTCCGCGATCATTCTTATGATGGAAAATTTGAAGTTCCTACTTTTTCGGAAGTCCTGGATTTGGTAAAAAAACAAAAACGCAAAGTTGGTGTTTATCCTGAAACCAAGCATCCAACTTATTTTCAAAGCATCGGGCTTCCACTGGAAGAAGCTTTGGTTAAAGAATTAACGGATCATAGTTTGAATAAAAAAGGGGCTGCCGTTTTCATTCAGTCATTTGAAATGACAAATCTTAAAAAACTAAAAACTTTGACCAAACTTCCTCTGATCTATTTGATCGATGACCCAGAAGTTATTCCATTTGACCATGTCGTAAGCGGGGATAAGAGAAGCTATAAAGACATGTTGACTCCCGCATCTCTTAAAGAAATCAGCGCTACGGTTTACGGAATTGGTCCCTATAAACGCTACATTCTTCCCGAAAACGAAAAAAGAGAAGCTCTGCCTGCAACTAACCTGATTAAAGATGCCCATGCTGTAGGTTTAAAAGTTCATCCCTATACATTTAGAAGTGAAGCCCAATATTTGCTGAAAGACTATCAGGGGGACCCTCAGAAAGAGTATTTGCAATTTTTTGAACTAGGTGTAGATGCACTTTTTTCGGACTTCGCTGATCAAGCGGTGCTGGCGAAACAAACATTTTTAAAAAATAAAAAAACTGGAGCTAAAAAATGAGAAAAACTTTAATACATCTTTTGGTTATTGTCGCTACTTTTAGTAGTATCAGTAGTTGTACAAAAAAGAATGAAAAGGAAAAAGTCTGGATTTATACTTCTTTGTATAAAGACACCGTCAATGACTTGAAAGTAAAAATGGAAAAAGAGTTTCCCAATATAGACGTCCAGATTTATCAGGCAGGATCGGAAGAAGTGGCAGCGAAAGTTCAGGCTGAAGCACTGGCCGGAAAAATCCAGGCAGATATCCTGATTTCATCAGACCGATTCTGGTATGAAGATATGGCAGCAAAAGGAACTCTTCTTGCTTATAAGCCAAAAGGAACGGAGAAAGTTGAAGAACATTTTAAAAATACCTCTGGATTTTATACAGCGGTAAGTTTGCCAGTCATGGTTATGGCCTATAATTCTGAAGCCGTAACTTCAGCCGAAGCTCCAAAAACTTTTGCTGAATTAAAAGATCCAAAATGGAAAGATAAGGTTTCTTCGGGAAGTCCATTGGCATCTGGAACAAGTTTTACAACCGTCGCCTTCTTATCTAAAAAATACGGCTGGGATTATTACAGTGCTTTAAGAAAAAATAATTTTATTGCCGAAGGTGGAAACTCAGGAGTCATCCGCCGTCTGCAAAGTAAAGAGCGTCCAGTGGGAATTGTTCTTTTAGAAAACCTGTTACGTCTAACTGAGAAGGATCCAAGAATTAAACTTATCGTTCCAGAGGATGGAGCGGTTATGCAGGCAAACGTTCTGGCCATCGTTAAAAAAGATGGTGAGCAGCTGGCTTCCAAAAAAATTGCTGACTGGATGTTTGCAAAAGTTGGTCAAGAAACGATGGTTCAGTCTTTTATGTATGCGACTATGCCAGGCTTTGCTGCTCCCAAAGGAGCACCTGCTTTAAATGAACTTCTAAAAAATGCGCAGCCATGGTCTCAAGAATTTATTTCAGAGGTTATGCAATCAAGAGAGAAGATTAAAGATCAATTTTCCAAAATAGTATTTTAATGAAGAAACTGTTTTATATCTTTGGGCTGATACTTATTGCCTGCTTTTTCATTGCACCTCAGGTTCATTTGTTTTTCATGCCGAAAATGCAGGATTTCCTTTCTGTTCTAAAAAATGAAAACACTCTTAAGGCGATCAAGAATACGCTGTTGGTTTCCGGCAGCGTCGGTCTCTTGTGCTTGGTCTTGGGAATTCCAATCTCCTGGATTTTAACCAGAACAGATCTGCCGATGAAAAAGAATTTCCGTTCGTGGTTTTGTCTGCCATACGCTATTCCTCCTTTTGTCGGAGCTATTGGATGGATCATCCTCGCTAATCCTACCAGCGGAGTTTTAAATCTTTGGTTTGGATTACATTTAAATATCTATACATTTTGGGGACTCGTTTGGGTTGAAACTAGTTTTCTTTTTACTTTTGTTCTTCTTACTTCCCTTACCATTCTAGATCGCATGGATTCATCATTGGAAGAAGCAGCGAGACTTTCAGGAGCAAATGGACTTAGAGTCTTTATCGACATTGCACTACCAATTTTAAAACCGGCCATTTTTAATGGTTTTATTCTTTCATGCCTTGCGACTGCTGCAAGTTTTGGTGTCCCGGCATTAATCGGAGGACCTGCACGAATTTATTTAATGACCACTCAAATTTATACCTATCAAAGGATGGGAACATCTGATGGTATTCAAATGAGTATTGCGGTGTCAGCACTTCTGGGACTTTCTACTTTAATTTTATTATACGGTTCTCAGTATTTTTTAGGGCGTAATAAAAATTTTACAGTTGGTGGAAAGACTTCTAGACCTTCTCTTGTCCCACTTCGCTCATGGAAGATTCCAGTTGTAGTGGTCTTGAGTCTCTTAATTTTTGTCATTCTTTTTATTCCTATCTTTGGAGTTTTGTTATCTGCCTTCAGTCCGGTTCAAGGTTCGTGGACTCTCTCCAACTTAAGCTTTTCAAATTTCGTCCGAGTATTGTTTAAAACAGAAGAAACAGTCCGTGCATTATCGCAGTCACTAATCTTGGGATTGGCAGCAGCATTTATTTGTACAATCTTTTCTTTCTTTTTTAACTATTTTTTAACTCGAACATCCTGGCGCGGGCGAACTATTGCCAGCATCGCTGTGAGCATTCCCTTTTCAACTCCTGGCACCGTTTTAGCTCTCGCTTTAATTCTATCTTTCAGCCGTGGTTTTTTTGGAATCGGTCCGAGCCTCTACAATACACTCTGGATTATTTTACTGGCCTACGTAATCAAGTATATGAGTCTGAGTTTAAAAACAATTGGTGATGGTTACCAACAGATTCATCCATCTCTCGAAGAAGCTGCCCGCATTTCAGGTGCCGGCTGGTGGACTATTATGCACACCATTTACTGGCCGTTATTATCGAGCGCCTTGATGGCCTCAGCCTTTTTAGTCTTCATGCCTGTAATCAGCGAATTAACAATGACAATTCTACTAACAGGTCCTGGACTAGATACAATCGGGCCGCTTATTTTTCAATTCCAGGAATACTCAGATGTCGGTGGAGGAGGGGCTTCAGTTCTTTCTGCAATCGTCATCTTCTTTGTCTTGCTGCTTAATTTCACTTTAAAAACTCTTTCTAAGGGCAGGTACGGTCTATGAGTTATTTACGTTTTGAAAATGTGGGAAAACTTTACGGCAAAGATGCATGGGCCGTTAAGGATTTTAATCTCGAAGTTAAAAATGGAGAATTTGTGAGTTTCCTCGGTCCATCCGGATGTGGAAAAACGACAACTCTCAGAATGATCGCGGGACTGGAAGAAAATACTCACGGAAAAATTTTTTTTGATGATGAGATTGTTTCGGATCCACAAAGTAAAACTTTTTTGCTTCCTGAAAAACGTAACGTCGGAATGGTTTTCCAGTCCTATGCAGTCTGGCCGCACATGAATGTTTTTGACAATGTTGCCTATCCATTGAAGCTAAAAAAAATGAGTAAAGAAAAAATTCGTGAAGAAGTCATGAAGATTTTAAAAATCGTGGAACTCGATGGCCTGGAACTTAGAAAATCACATGAACTTTCAGGTGGGCAACAACAAAGAGTGGCCCTCGCCCGTGGACTCGTTATGAGACCGCGTATTCTTCTTTTAGATGAGCCTCTATCAAATCTGGATGCCAAGCTTCGCGAGAAAATGCGTAAGGATATCAGGGCGATTCAACAGGAATTTAAACTCACCATGGTTTACGTTACCCACGACCAAAAAGAAGCTTTTCAGATGAGTGATAAAATCGTGGTTATGAACAAAGGCCTTATCCAACAAATCGGCCCTCCCATCGAAATACAACAAAATCCTCAAAATGATTTCGTAGCCGATTTTATTAAATCCGGTGACAATTAATGTTACTAATTTTGCAGCTTCGTTTACCAGAGAGACGAGATTACGAGTCTGGTGAATTCATAAATTTGGCCGAATCCTTTCAAGATGTGTGCTCATTAATGTTCTCCTTCAGTATATTCTGGTGGACTTAGAACAAAAATGGCTTCAGCGTTTACTGTCCCGGTATTGGTCACGCGGTGGAGTGTACCTCGTGGAATGAATAAACTATCTCCTGGGTTCAGCTTTTCTTTATGGTCATGTAGATCGACTTCCAAATGACCTGAGAGAACCAGAAGGGTCTCATCGCCTCCGTGGTGGAGAAATTTATCTCCAGTGCTTTGCGTGGGTTCTGCAAGTACCATAAACATCGCCATCGACTTCGTGCCAGGTGGCGTGATTTTTTGATATTGAATCGGAGTGCCATGAATGCTCAGTTTCCTCCGCTGATTCACACGAGTAACGATCGCTTTATCTAAAGCAATATCTGGTTGCTGCAGCATAGACTTATTCTTATTAGTTATATTTTCTTTTTCTTGTTCTTGTTGTGGCATAATTATCTCCTTCATTTATATAAATTTAGTCATGGCCCGCTAAATTACTACGAGCAATAATCAAGCCTAATTCTAAATAAACAAAAATATGGCGATGAAACTAAAAAGGCCATAGCCTGAAAAAAGCTAGGGCCTTAGTAATTAATCAAGAATCTTTTATCTTTCTAGTTTAACTTTGCAATTATAAAATACCTGGCCATGAGATTCACCAAAGCAATCACTGAATTGCTGGTAATAAACGATGGCCTTTCCAGCTATAACCAGTTCATCTTTTCCCTTGAAATAATTAATTAGTTTATTGGGTACAAGAACAATTGAGTAATATTTATGATCTTGTCCAGTCTTTGATCCTCTTAATAAATGTACGTTTTGTGCATCACTGTTCAGCAAAACACCATTATATATTCCAATTGAGCTGAGGTTAATGTTGTCGACAGTAATATTGAGACTAATTTTATCATTAGTACCACATTCCCAAGTTTCACTTATAATTGGTGCAAATACTTCACTTGCATAAGCATTGTGTAATTGAAAAAAAAAAGTAGCCAAAAATAAAAAAATTCTAACAGCCTTAGCCCCACGAATCGTTCTCATAAGTTTTTCTTCCTATAATAAAAAAGATACCATTACATTGATAATTTCTCTCGTTCTGCAGTTTACGTGCCAAGCATTTTTCTTGGAAAATAAAATGAGCACTTACGAAAAATCAATGCATTGTCATTTGAAATGAATAGGTGATGCGTGGCTTATAGTCACAAAGTTTTATGGCAATGGGACCTTATTACCCAAAGCCATATTGAGTTGAATTATTTTTTTGGGTTGGTAGTACTCTTTTTTGTCGCTTTTTCTTTGTCGCTCTCATTCTTTTTTAAATGGTCAATAAAATCTTTTCTTTCAGGAATGGGCTCACTTATTTTTCGATGATCTCCTGGATTTTTTACACTTTCTTTCATAATGACTCCTCTGGTTTTAAATAGATTCAAGGTCACTACTCTCATCTTGCAATTTGATGTCCAGCTCATTTTGCAATTTATCTAATGGCTCCAGCGCTCTTGTTTTGTCTATGAAAAATAGCGCATCAAAACGATTGGGAAGTGAGCCGTATACATAATTTTCCTGCTGATCAAAATTTGGATTGTAAACAACGGCCACAAAGTGATACATCAAAGGCCTGGAAATTGGACCCTGTTTATCAAACTTTTCAAAAAGCAGTAGAAGATTTTTTGCATTCCTTTTAAGACTTACGAGATTTAAAGCTGATTCCATGCTTCCTGGAATGGCGGGAGGAACGTTCATTGTTTTGACGGAACCATCCCATTTGGAAGAGGCCGTAACTTTTCCTGAATAAGTCATAAAAGCGATGAGGGAAACCGCCTCATCCCCGAGAGCATCTTTGGCAAGACCTCCAAGACTGATTGTACTCATTCCTCCAACTCGCCTTATATCACTGACGTGATTGATGTGCGCCCAAACAATTCCGCGTGCCTTTTCACCATAGTGATTAAAAAGTGATGTCAACGTATCCATCATATGACGATCTCTAATATTCCAAGGACGGTCATCGTCAATTCCCGAAGATTTCTTAAATCGCAATCCGTTAAGAACGGCCTTGGCATTTTGTTTTGCACTTAAGAGAAGCCACTGCTTTCTTTCTGTTTCCGGTCTTGGGATTTTGTTTATTAGTTTCAAAGTGTTTTCGGCAAAGTCGATGTCAATCAAACGATTAGACGTAAGTTTTGCGATTATTGGGTCAAGCTCTTCAAGAAGCACAGGGATCTGTTTGGCCGATTTTTGAATTGAATATAAATCAAGCCCATGAAATTTTACTCTGCGATCAGGAGTTACAGATAAGTTGTGAAGGCGAACTTCATTTATAAATTCTTTCATTTCTTGATTGGCCCACATCCATTGGGGCCAGCGAGCAAAATTTTCTTTTAACAGATCATTAATAGACTTTTTAGATTCTCCTGCTTCACTCAGGAGATATTTGTTGATGCCTTCAAAATCAGGCCAGTCTCCTTCGAAAGATACAAATTGAAAGCCGTGATTGCGAATAAGCTCAAGCGAAATTTTCATTCGCCATTCATAAAACTCATGGGTCCCGTGAGAGGCGTCTCCCATACACACGAGCTTGCAGTCTTTGATCTTTGTCAAAAGCGGAGCAAGATCGAAGTCTTTTTCCACGGAAAGTGTTTGTTGATTTAAGTAATCTAACTCAGAGGTGTTCATAGTGAGTGATATCCTTAATAGGACGGCGGGGAGTTGGTTCTGGTTTCTCTGCAGGATAGCCTATGGGCATAATGCAAATAGGTTTTAATTCACCCACGATGTCTCTAACGTATTCTTCATCAAATGCACCTACCCAGGTTGTAGCTAGTCCCAGTTCCACTGCTGCAAGCTGAGCATATGTTGCTGCGATAGTGGCGTCCTGGACGCTATAAAGAATTTCTCCTCGGTGGCCGTATTTCTGCTTAGCTCGATCAGCGTTAGCGCAAAAAACAAGTACGACTGGTGCAGTGTGGATGAATTCTTGTCCGAGTGCCGCATGGGCCAGGGCCTCTCTGTGTGATTGGTCTTTGACGAGAACTAACTCGTAAGACTGAAGATCACCAGCACTGGGTGCGCTGCTGATAATCTGTAATAGAGATTCAAGTTTTTTGACATCAATTTCTTTTGAGTCAAATTGCCTGATACTGTGACGCTTATGAATGACATCTAGAAATTCCATAAAGCTGAATATAAGAAAAATTTTTTGGTAAAAATAATACTTAATTCAGATTGAAGCTATAGTCATTTATTATGCGAGCACAAACTTCTTGTTTGTTAAACTAGAAAACGAGAGCATAAGGAAGTTAGAGTAGAGATCCGAAACCTTAGTTAAGAGCGGTCACAAGATGAATGTTATTAACAATCCGGCCCGACAAGTTTTGAAGAATCCGGGGGCGTTTGCGATTCGGACGCTGAAGAGTTTTCGAAGCAATCAGGGATTTTTATTGGCAGGAGCAGTTGCCTACTACTCTTTGTTGTCTCTCGTACCGCTACTGATAATTGTGGTAATAGCGCTTTCTCATGTGATTGATCAGGCCGAATTACTGCAGACGTTGGGCCGCTACCTGGAGTGGGCACTTCCAGGTCAATCAAAACCTATATTAATAGAACTCGCAAATTTTCTCGCACATCGCGATGTCGTCGGATGGATGCTGCTGGTGACGATGCTATTTTTCAGTTCACTCGCGTTTAGCGTACTAGAAAATGCGATGTCGGTAATTTTCATCCACCGAGTTGCGATTCGTAGGCGCCATTTTCTGGTCTCAGCAATATTGCCTTATTGTTACAATGTATTTCTTGGTATCGGTCTGTTGCTGATGACATTGGTTTCCGGCAGACTTCAGACGATGGGAAGCGAAAACATCGAGTTTATGAATCATCATTGGTCGCTCACCGGTATTTCCGGCGTGCTCTTGTATCTACTTGGACTGTGCGGAGAAATCTTGGTTATCACCTCCATCTATATGGTCATGCCGGTTGGTAAAATATCGCTTCGGCACGCACTTATTGGCGGTGTCACGGCGGCATTGTTATGGGAAATTACTCGTCATATCTTAGTCTGGTATTTTGCTACGCTTTCGAAAGTCAGCGTGGTTTACGGCTCATTGACAACGGCTATTGTAGTTTTGTTAAGTCTGGAAATTGCGGCATTGTTTTTATTGTTTGGCGCCCAGGTTATCTCCGAGTACGAGCAAATTGGAAGTCGGAAACCTGCAGGTTCATAATGTTAGAATTAAAAAATATTAGTAAGAGTTATAAAATGGGCGAAAATATCGTCCACGCGCTTCAGGGAATTTCCCTTACCATTCTTGAAGGTGATTATGTCGCCATTATGGGACCTTCTGGTTCGGGCAAGTCAACTTTAATGCATATTATGGGGCTATTGGATATCCCAACTGGAGGTTCGTATAAAATTTACGGTAAAGAAGT